>JBJLGN010000032.1:0-51930 GCA_045564835.1 Dehalococcoidia bacterium | reverse complement strand
GTGAAACAAAAAAAGATTCTTTGAGTTTATCTGACAAGTTTTGGCAAAAAGTTCAAGATATATTAAGAAAAAATTAGATTGTTCAGAAATATTAAATATGAGTAGACGTATATATGCAAAAAAATCGTTAGGGCAAAACTTTCTTATAGATAAGCGAATTAAAACTAGAATTGTAAAAAATTTGTATTTAAATGATAAGGATATTGTTGTTGAAATTGGTCCTGGAAAAGGAGCTTTAACAGAAATTATTTATAACAAGGTTAACAAATTGGTTGCTGTTGAATATGATGATTATTTATATTCAGATTTAAAATCACGCTATGAAAATTCAAATGTTAAAATTTTAAATGCTGATGCAAAATTAATTGATATTAGTAATTATTTGGAGAATGATAGTAGTTATAAATTTGTTGGAAACTTACCATACAATGTAGCAAATAAAATAATTTTGAATTTTTTAAAATCGGTTTGCAAACCTGAGTTTATGATAGTTATGTTGCAACTTGAAGTTGCGAAAAGAATAGCTGGACATGATAAATTCGGAGGTTACTTAACAGTGATAGTTGGTATTTATTGTGCATCTGAAATATTATTTACTGTTAAACCAAGCTCATTTAAACCAAAACCAAAAATCAATTCTGCTGTAATGAAATTAACACCTTACAAAAAGCCCAAAATTGATCAAAGTAATGTTGAGAAATTTTCTGAATTTGTTTCTAAGAGTTTTATAAGTAGAAGAAAAACAATATTAAACAACTTATCATCAGGAAATCAGATATCAAAAGATTTGGCTGTTAAAATATTAAAAGAAGCAAATATAGACTCGAAAATAAGGCCACAAAATTTAAGTGTTGATGATTGGGTAAAATTATATTTTTCAATAAAAAAAATAAATGAATGACAGTATTGTTTTAAAATCTCCTGCTAAATTGAATTTAACTTTAGAAATTCTGGATAAATACAAAGATGATTTTCACGAAATTAATTCAGTGGTTTTAAATGTAAATTTGTTTGATGAAATGAAAATCAAAAAATCAAATCGTTTTGAAATATATACCAATGCTGAAATAGATTCTAAAGAAAATTTAATTTACAAAGCTTATCAATTATTATTTGAACGATATGGGAAATTACCAACGAGAGTAAATTTAACTAAAAATATTCCCTTGGACTCCGGACTAGGAGGAGGAAGTAGTAATGCTGCTAATTTTTTAAAAGGTATGAACAAGCTTTGGAGTCTTGAATTAAATAAAAACGATTTAAAATTAATTGGAAATCAATTGGGGATGGATGTTAATTTATTTTATGACCCAGGGGTTAATTTTTTAGAAGGCAAAGGAAATTTGATTGATTCTATACCAACTATCCCCCAAGGTGGATTGATAATATTTTATGATGATTACAGGATACCTAAAAAAACATTTAGAGCTTATAATATGATACGGAATTCTGATTTTTCAAATGGTAAAATTTCAGAACAGTTAATTGATTGTATTAGAGATCGTTCATTTAACCTGGGTGAAATTACATGTTTTAATGTTTTTGACAAATATATTAATGACTTATATCCTTTAACCTCAGAATTCAAAAAATATTTAAATTCACAAATAGATAATCATATTTATTTAGCTGGAAGTGGAAATTCTCTATTTTGTTTGTTTGATGATATACAAGAAGCGAGATATATATATGACAATATTAAAATTAATAAATTCAAAAAATTTTTGGCTCGTCCTTGGGAGGAATAATTGGGAGTAGTATTAGTTCCAAGTTTGTTTAGTGGAATTATTTTAGCTTTTTTATATGCTAATTTATTTCTTGCATCATCATTTATCAATTTGAAAAAAGCAACACCTGGTTCTGTAAAAGTTAATCCAAAAATTATTTTTTTAAGCGTTATGCTCACATACCCAATTTGTGCTGGATTATCTTTTTTAATTGGGTCGATTTATGTTTTGCTAGATAACGGTATTCTTTATAGCTTGCTTATTATTATATTAGGATTGATTTTATCATTAGGTAGTTATTTAATATTTAAACTCTTAAAGATAGTTATTATTGGGTATATAGGATTTTTGATTTTGAACGTATTTTTATTACCTTTTATGATTAATGCTTAGGATTTTTTTTGATATTAGATTTACACTTACATACAGTTTTAGGAAGTAGTGACAGTAGTTTAACCATAGAAGATGCTGCAAAACAATTGATCAAAAGAGGACTTGATGGAGCATGCTTAACTGAGCATAGTAGTATTTGGGAAAAAAACAAGGATCAAATTGAAGATGTGTTTTCGTATTATTCTTTGAAAGTATTTAGGTGTATCGAGATCAATACTAATTATGGACATGTTATTGGCATCGGATTTGATAAATATATTCCTGGATCTCATGATATAAATTTATTAAGTAAATTCGCAAAAGATAATGATGCATTTTTGATTTCAGCCCACCCGGCACGAAGATTATTTGGGAAGGAAAAATTTCAGCATAATTTATTATACAAAGGACAAGAGTATACTCCTGATGTTATAGAATTTTCTGCAAATAAATTGTTTGATTTCATACAAGGGGTAGAGGTTTTAAATGGTGGAAATAATTCAGAAGAAAATAAATATGCTTTTGAGGCAGCTAAAATTAATCAAAAAATTATGACAGCAGGTAGTGACGCTCACTCAGAATCAGGAGTAGGCACATTTGCTACTAAATTTACTTTTGACACCGATTCTATAGAAGATGTTGTTACGCAACTTTATAATAATCAGGTTTGTCCAGTTTACAAGAAAAATGATAATTGGATTGATTTAGATTCAAATTATTTTCAAAATTAATAAGTATGAAACTGAATAACAGATTGAAATTCACTAAATCGATTATTTCTATAGATCTTGAAACAACAGGACTTTCTCAGGATAAAGATAAAATCATTGAAATTGGAGCTATTAAATTTGATGAGAATGCTAATAAGTTGTCTGAGTTTGAAACTTATATTAATCCAGAAATTGGTATAAATTCTTTTGTTCAAAATTTAACAGGTATCTCGAATGATAATGTAAGCAACGCTCCTTTGTTTTTGGATATTTCTCAAGACTTGGAACTTTTCTTGTCAGACTCAGTCATAATAGGACATAACGTAGCATTTGACAAAGGTTTCTTAAATAGCAATGGAATGGATTTAAGTAATATTTTTATAGATACTTGGAGATTTGCTCAAATTATTTTACCTGAGTTAAATGATTTATCTCTAGGTTCAATTTGCAAATATATTGGAGTGGAACAACTGAATGCACACAGAGCAAAATCTGATGCGCATAACACAATGGAAGTATTTGTCTACTTGTTGAATAGATTTTACAAATTAGACCCAAGACTTAAATCAACAGTTAAAAATCTTATTTTAGATAAAGATAATGAACTATATTTTTTATTTAACTCACTGATTTCTGATTATGAATACACTGATGAACCTTTTTCTTTAAAAGAATTAACTGTCAATTCAAATGATGAATTTCAGTCAACTTCTAGTTTTAAGTTGACTGATACATTGATTGATGATGTTTTTAATGAGAAAAGTGAAACTTTAAACACTATTTTAGATAATTTTTCGTACAGACCGCAGCAGCATGAAATGTCTAATTTAATTTTAAAGTCTCTAAATGAAAATAGTAAAATTGCTGTTGAAGCTGGAACAGGGGTAGGTAAATCTTTAGCTTACTTATTACCTGGAGCTATTTATTCGCTAAACACATCAAAAAAAGTTGTTATTTCAACAAATACTATCAATTTGCAAGAACAACTATATTCTAAAGATTTACCAATCATAAACAAAATCCTAGAAAATAAAGAGCAATCGATTAAATTTTGCACTTTGAAGGGTAGAGACAATTATTTGTGTATCAACACTTTGTCAAACCAATTAATTGAACAGACAGATGATATAGAATATTCTCGGTTTTTAGCTAAAATTCTTGTATGGATTAGTACCACTATTAATGGAGACAAATCTGAGTTGGGATTAAGTAGTTATGTAGATAGAAATTATTGGGTTAGATTAACACATAAAAACACTAATTGTTTTGGAAAAAAATCAGGATGCTTCTTGTATGAGTCAAAAATCAGAGCAGAAAACAGTAATATAATTATTGTTAATCATGCTCTTTTAATGAGTGATCTTAAATCTGCAAATAATCTTATTCCAAAACACGAAATATTAATAATTGATGAAGCTCATAACCTTGAGGATGTGGCTTCCAACCATTTAGGATGGAAAGTTGACGAAAGAGAGATAAGAGATTTGTCTCGATTAGATCTTGGTAAAATTAATATCTTTGATATTGCTGAAAAAATTATATCTAAAGAATTTAGTTCTAAAGAAGAAAGAATTGAATCTGATTATGAGTTGCATATAGATAGATTAAGAAATTTGTCAAAAGAATCCGAGTTAAAATTAAAAGATTTTTTAAATTTATTAAATGGAATTATTAATTCCAATGCAGTTAGAAATGCAGGGATTAAAACATTAAGAATATTTGATGAAAATGATTTTGGAAACAAAAGTAAAATAAGTGCTGAGTGGAATAGATACAAATTTCAATCAGATAATTTGACACTTGAAATTGCTAAATTTTACAAATTTATAAAAAATGTGATTAAGAAAAACAAACCTTTAGTTGAAAATCTTAACGACATAATTTTTGATTGGAATGAAAATTATAGTTTAATTAAATCACAACTAGATGATATGTTTGTAAATCGAAATGGAGAAAATGTTTTTTGGATTGAAAACAATGAACGATTTAATAACAATGAATTTTTTAGTGCGCCTGTTGATGTTTCTAAGATATTGAATGAATATTTGTTTGATAATTTAGATAGCATGATATTAACAAGTGCTACATTAAACTCTAATGATGATTTTAACCATCTGAAGACTACTTTAGGTTTGAATTTTGATGTAGCTAAAGTTTTTGGCTCTCCGTTTGACTATAATAATTCAGTTGAAATAATTATTCCTCATTCTGTTCCGGAACCAAGTTCGGAAAATTATTTAACTGAAATGAATAAGATTATTTATGATTATGTTGTTGAAATGGGAGGAAAATCTATGGCGTTATTTACTTCTTACAAATCACTTAGAAATTCAAATAAAGTATTAAAAGAAAAATTGGCAGAACATAATATAAATGTTTTAGCTCAAGGAGTTGACGGATCTCCGCATCAAATAATAAAAAGATTTAAAAAAAATTCAGATTCTTTAATACTTGGAACTTCAAGTTTTTGGGAAGGTGTTGATATTGATGATGGATCTTTAAATTTATTGATTATTACAAAATTACCTTTTGATGTTCCCACGCATCCTTTATTTAGTGCCAGATCACAAAAATACCAAACACCTTTTTTTGATTATTCAATTCCGCGAGCTGTGATTAAATTTAAACAAGGATTTGGAAGGTTGATACGTAATGAGAGTGATACAGGAAAAGTTTTGCTATTAGATTCCAGAATAGTAACAAAAAAATACGGGAAAATTTTTGTTGAATCTCTACCTGGTGGGAAAATAGATTATCAACAAGATTATGATTTTTAAAATTAATGTACGAAATTAAATTAAATAATAAATTAGATTTAGATAACACATTATTTAGTGGGCAAGCTTTTCGTTGGTACAAGAAAGGTGATTGGTATTATGGATATATAAATAATGTATTTATACGACTAAGAAAAAAAAACAATTTTATTGAATATGAAAATTCTCAGAAAATAATTTTTGAATCAGAGATAAAAAATTATTTTGACCTTGATAATGACTACAGTAATATTTTTTTAGAACTAAATGATAAAAATGCATCTTTAGCCTTTCAAAGTTATGAAGGAATGAAAGTCTTAAATCAAGATCCTTGGGAATGTTTAATTTCATTTATCATTTCAGCTTGGTCAAATGTTCCTAAAATTTCCAAGTCAATTAATGAGTTGTGTTTGGAATTAGGAGATAAGCAAGTCGTTGGTTCTGAAACAGGATATATTTTCCCATCTCCAAATATCATTTCAAATGTAAATGAAAATTATTTAAGAAAATTTGCGCTAGGCTATAGATCAAAGTATGTTTTAGCTACTTCTAAAATGTTAAATAATAATTTGAATCTAATATATGATTTGTTTAATTATGAATATGATAATGCTTTGAATGAATTATTAAAATTTCCTGGAGTGGGCGATAAAGTTGCAAATTGTGTACTTATCTATTCTTTAAAAAAAAGCTTTGCTTTTCCAGTAGATTTGTGGGTTGAAAGAATATTAGTTGATGATTATAAATTAGAAAAAAAAGTACCATTGGTAAAAAAAAGGAAATGGGCTCAGAATCACTTTGGTAAATATTCAGGAATTATTCAACACTTTCTTTTTCACTATAAAAGGAAGTATAATCACTAAAATATATTTTAGAGGCTTTGATTATGGTAAGAATTGAAGATTTGTACACTTTTATTAATGGTGAATATGTTTCAGATAAAGATGCTGTTATCCCTATACATGACGGAGGATTTACACGAGGTGATGCTGTTTTTGACACGTGTCGCACTTTTAGAGGAGAAATATATAAATTAGAAGAACATGTAGACAGATTGTTTATGTCATTAAACTATATGCAGATTAAATCTCCTTATACAAAAAATGAATTAATTAAGGCTACACATAAATTATTAGAATTAAATAATCATTTACTAACTGTAAAAGACGATTATTGGGTCTTTTTACGAATCACCAGAGGACCAAGCAATGGATCCCCGAATGTTATTATTCATTGCGTACCATTGCCATTAAAAGAAAGAAGTGAATATTATCGATCAGGTTTGCCATTAATGATTTCTTCTGTAAGACGAACTTCTCATGAGGCACTAAGCCCTCGCGCAAAAGTTAACCAATATATAAATTTTAATTTAGCTGATTTAGAAGCACAAAATTATCAAGAAGGAGCAAAAGCAATATTACTTGATCAAAATGGGAATTTAACTGAAGGATCAGGTACAAATATATTCATAGTGAAAAACAATAAGATTTTTACTCCCCAGGAAAAATTTGTACTTGCAGGAATAGGAAGATCTGATGCTATGGATCTTGCTAGAGGGTTAGGAATGCCTGTTATAGAAAAAGATTTAGATTCGTATGATGCTTATACATCTGACGAAATGTTTGTAACGTCTACAAGTTTTTGTATTGTCCCTGTTCAATCAATAAATGGAAGACAGATAGGAGACGGAGACATTCCTGGAAAGATTACAAAAAGACTGCAAGAAGCATTTATCGACTCTATAGGATTTGATTATGTTTCACAATATTTAAGTAATTTATCAGCTTAATATTTTTATTAATTTATCAGCCACAATCTCAGCTTCGTTATTATGAAAATTTGAAGTGATGATTTTTATTCCTTTGTATTCAAAACTATTTCTAACACGAATTGAAGGATTTCCTTCTGCTAGTTTTTCTTCTAATTCTTGGTCAGAAAATTTGCTAGATGAAATAATAACGGAAGGATGAGTTGAGTCTTCATCCTCAATATCATTAAGGTTTTCGGGTGATTTTACGTATGTTATATTTGTATTTTTAACATTATCATTTATTGAATTTATTATTAATTCACAATCTTTCTCCCATTTTTTCATTATCGCGGCATGATCACGGTCAATGAAAAGTTCTAAAGCTGTGATTAGTCCAATAATTTCTTCTTTTGAAACTTTTGATACTCTTCCTATACCTTCATTATTGGGTGCTGAATTTAAATAAGCAGCATTTATTAATTCTTTTTTACCACATAATATGCCTGTAGATTGTGGACCTCTTAAACCTTTGCCTCCGCTAAATGCTACTAAATCTGCTCCTAAATTTGTAAATTTCATTAAATTTTCAATTGGAGGTAATAAAGCTGCAGCATCAACTATCACAGGTAAATTATTTTTGTGAGCTATTTGAATTACTTGCTCTATACTGATGGCTCCATTTTGTTTTGGTCCATACACGTAAATTATTCCCGCAGTGTTTTCATTAATATTTGATTCTAATTCCCAAGTATAGGTTCCTCCGGTGTTTCCTATTTCGATTAGTTTTGCACCTGCATTTCGATAGTTGTGATCATAATTTGTTTTGTGGGATCTGTGTATTATAAACTCATTTTTCAATCCTTTTGTGTCTGGAAGTTGGTCTATCTTTTGTGGATCAGTTCCAGTCATACAAGCGGCTGTTTGAAGCATTAAACCTGAAGCTGCTCCTGCGGTTACTAACCCTGCTTCAGCACCAGTGAATTTTGCAATCACCTCTCCTGCAGCTATATTTAATTCTTTCATGTCAACAAACCACTCAGATGCTTTATCCATCGCCTCTAGTACCTCGGTAGGCATTATACTTCCTCCTAGCATGGTCAAATATGAAGCACAATTTATGACTCTTCTGACTCCTAGTTTATTGTAGTATTCGTTATTTAGTAAATTATCCATAATTATTTATTTAAATATACTTAATATTCTACGTTTACGATAATAAAAAACAAGGGTAAATATGTACTTGAAAATATTTAATTTATCAAAGAATGAGATCTTTGATTTGTAAATTATTTCGTCTGTCATTAAAGTTGTATTATTACGGTATTCAAAAATATGAGTATGTTCCCAAATAGCAAACGGACCTTCTAGTTGAATATCAGTGAAAATTTTGTTTTTTTCATAATTACTAATTGATATTTTCCATTTATTTTTTAGTCCGAAAACATTTATTTCAATTACGAATACGGCATTAGGTGTTAATTTTTTTTCTGGTATAGCTTTAACTTTTGCAAACCAAGGTGTTAATTTATTAATATTTTTAGGGTCACTATAGAAATCAAAAACATCATTCAATGGTTTTTGTATTGATGTAATATATTTAAACTTTTTATTATTTATAGACGTCATTTAGAGCTTCATTTAGTGATGGATATTTGAATTTGAACTTGGTTTTATTTAATATGTCGGGGCTGATTTTTTTGCTGTGCAATAATTCCGTTGAAAATTTACCCAACACAATTTGTAAAACAAACCCAGGAGTGAACATAAAGCTTGGTCTTTTAAGAACCTTCCCGAGTATTTTTGCAAAATCTTTTTGTCTTTCAGGAATTGGGGAAGTTATATTTATTGGCCCCTCTAATTTGTTTTTAATAATATGAATTATTGCATTTACCAAATCTTCTATATGAATCCATGACCACCATTGATTGCCGTTTCCAATCTTACCCCCAAGACCTAGGTTGTAAATTAGTTTCAAATAGGAAAGTGATCCGCCTTTATTGCTTAAAACGATACCAAATCTTAAACTTACATTCTTTGCATTGTTGAATGAATGATGCCTTTCTTCCAATTTTCCTGACATTTGTGACACAAATGATTGGTCAGAAGTTTTAGATTTTTCAGACTGTAGTTCTGAAAAATTATTTTCATATATACCGATTCCGCTAGCAGAAATGATACTAGAAGTTTTCAAGTTGTATTTTGTTATGATTTCTTTAGACTTGTTTGTCCCGTCCAATCTGCTGTTTAATACTCTTTCTCTTTTATTTTTAGTCCATATTCCTATTAATGGCTCGCCCGAAAGGTTTATAAAAATAAAATTATTGTTTGGGTTTTCAAATGTACTAGATTGAATATCATTTGTATCTAGTACTTCATTTAAAAAAGACAACTTTTTGTGAGTGCTTGCTCTATTTCTAGTTATCCCAATAATATACTGGTCTGATTGATTTAATATTATGGCTAATTGAGTGCCTATTAACCCACTTACACCAAATATTACAAAGACATTTTTTTTCATTGTTGATTTCAAATTTAAATTAATTTAGTTATGGGGGTGTATTCCAAATCAAGTGAGTCTGCAACTGTTTTTGTTACAAGTTTGTTCTTATAGGTATTAACACCATTAGCTATTTCGTGATTGTTTTTTATTGCATTATATATTCCGTTATTTGCAATATATTCAATATATGGAAATGTAGCCTCATTAAGTGCTGTACTAGCTGTCCTTGAAACAACTCCTGGCATATTTGGAACAGCATACCCATAGATTTGTTTAATTTGAATTAATGGTTCATCATGGCTGGTTGGGTGAAGATACTCAACACTTCCTCCTTGGTCTATAGCTACATCAATAATTAAACAATTGTTTTTTAATTTATCTATTAGTGAATCATTGATTATTTTTGGCGCTGCCGCCCCTGGGATGTAAATTCCATTTATTATTACATCCATGTCAGGAAGATATTTATTAAGGTTTGATGATGATGAGAAAACAGTATTTATTTTATGGTTGTCATTCTTCAATGTTTTTAATTTTTCTTCATCAATATCAAATACATACACATCTGCTTGCATTCCATAAGCCATGATGGCCGCATTATACCCAACAGTCCCAGCTCCTATGACACCTATTTTAATAGGAGGCACTTCTGAAGTTCCACCGATTAATACCCCTAATCCACCATTTTGTTTTTGTAAAAAATTAGCTGCTATCTGTGGAGCTAATTTACCGGCAATTTCAGACATAGGCTTTAGCAAAGGAAAGTTTTTATTATCTTTTGATACGCCTTCGTACGCTACGGATAGAGTACCCGAGTTAATTAAGGCTGTAGTAAGATTTTTATTTGCAGCCAAGTGTAAATACGTAAATAAAGTTGCTTTGTTATTTAAAAGTGAGTATTCAGATTCTAAAGGTTCTTTTACTTTAAGAACAAGCTCTGCAGATTCGAAAATTGATTTGGGATCATTAATGATTTCGCATCCTGCGTTTATGTAATCTTCATCAGAGTACCCAGACCCAAGTCCTGCTTGAGTTTCAATTAAAAGTCTATGATCGTTTTTGAGGAGTAATTTAGCTTTTTCAGGTATAAGTGCTACTCTGTTTTCGTTATTTTTAATTTCTTTTAACGTTCCAATTATCATGACAATCAAATAATTAAATTAATCAGGTTTATAATGATATCAAATACTGTTAACTAATTCCTCATCATTAAACTAAAAAAATAAGTTTGATATTGTTTTCATATTTATATATACTTTTATTAAATTTACTAACCTTTAAATTGGTACAGAGATACTAGAAAGGATATTAATAATGAACTATACGTACTTGTATACTTATCTTCTTTTCGAATTGAATCAGAACCTTAAAGTTATTGAATCTATTGGGTAAATTAATTATAGATTCTGATAGTTTTTCTAGAATGTTAAAAAGAATTTCCCATGAAATTTTGGAAAAAAATTCCGGACCTCAAAAATTAGTTTTAATTGGAATGCATACTAGAGGTGTGCCAATAGCAAATCGTGTTGCTAAATTTATCAGAGATTTTGAAGGGTTAGATGTTCCTGTAGCCCAGTTAGATGTTTCATTTTATAGAGATGATACAGAAACAAAAATTAAAACAAATATTAATCCAACTATTATTGAAATTAACATAAATGATTGTAATGTAATTTTGGTCGATGATGTACTTTACACAGGTCGTAGCATAAGAGCAGCCATGGATGCGTTAATGGATTACGGTCGCCCATCTAGTATACAGCTATCCGTTTTGATTGATAGAGGGCATCGAGAGCTTCCTATATCTCCGGATTATATTGGTAAAAATATACCAACTTCACGTGATGAAAAAATAAACGTATTAGTAAGTGAAATTGACGGATCAGATGGAGTGGAAATAGAATGAAAAATCAAGACAAACCTTTGAAAAATTTCAATAACTTATTAGACATTGATCAATTAAACAAAGAAGACATTAAATATATTTTTGAATATGCTGAAAAACTTGAATCTATTTCAAAAGGTTCTGTTAGAAAGATTCCAGCCTTAAGGGGCAAAACAATTTTGAATTACTTTGCAGAACCTAGTACTCGAACAAGAGTTTCATTTGAAAATGCAGGGAAAATATTGTCTGCTGACGTTATCAACATGTCATCTAGTGGAAGCAGTGACGAAAAAGGAGAGTCACTTTTTAACAGTGTTCAAACTTTAGAGTCAATTGGTGCAAATTTGTTAGTTATCAGGCATTATGATTCGGGTGCTCCATATTTTGTTTCTAGAAACATAGATATCCCAGTTATAAATGCAGGAGATGGGGCCCATGCACACCCCACTCAAAATTTGATTGATTTATATACGGTTTACAAAAATTTAGGAAATATCGAAGGAATTAATCTTACTATATTAGGTGATAACGTTCATAGCAGAGTGGCAAGATCAACAATTTTAGGTTTTTCTATATTAGGAGCAAATATAACCATTTGTGCTCCATCAACAATGAATGCTCAATATTTAAGTGATAACTCAAGTAAGGCAAGCGAGATATTCTGGCCCGAAGTAAACTACAGTGATGACTTAGAAGCTAGTTTGAAGAACGCTGATTTAGTGATGGCTTTAAGAACTCAGTTTGAACGAAAATCTGAATTTGTCATTCCTAATATAAATGAATATACGAGGTTGTTTAAATTAAGTGAAGGTTCGTTCCAAAATGTATCTAAAGATATAAAAATTTTACATCCTGGACCAATGAATTTGGGGATAGAAATAGATGGATATGTTTCCAACTCTGACAAATCATTAATAAATGAGCAAGTACAAAATAGTGTGTCTATGAGAATGGCAGTCTTATTATTATTAATTGGTGACTATTCACTAGACTCAATATAAGAGGAGAAGATATGAGAAAATTAATTAAAAATGGGCAAGTTTATGATGGAAAATCAGATTCTTTAAAAAATTTGGATGTTTTAATAAATGGTAAGTATATTGAAGATATAGGAAAATTTGATTTTTCTGAAGAGGGGATAGAAATCATAGATGCAAATAATCAAATTGTTAGCCCAGGTTTTATTGATATTCATTCACATTTAAGAGAGCCTGGTTATGAGTACAAAGAAACTATATCTACCGGCACTATGGCTGCTGCCAAGGGAGGTTTTACAACTATATGTGCGATGCCCACTACTATTCCGGCGCTTGATTCACATGATTCTATTGAATATTTAAAAGATTTATGTGAGATAAAAGCTAAAGTAAAAGTATTGCCAATAGCATCTGTTACCGAAGGAAGAAAAGGTAAAAAAATTGTTGAGATGCAAATATTAGCAGATTCTGGCGCAATAGGATTCAGCGATGACGGGGAACCTGTATCAAATAATAATATTATGAAAACAGCTTTGGAATATAGCAGAATGGTTTCAAGGCCTATAATGAATCATTGCGATGACAGGGAAATAAATTTAGAAGGGAGAGGTGTGATGAATGAAGGCTACTTGGCACAACGTTTAGGATGCCATGGTATCCCGAATGCAGCAGAGGCATCCATGTTGTCACGTGACATATTATTAACAGAATTAACTAATGGAAATTATCACGCGTGTCATATTTCGGCTTCTCAATCATTAGATGTTTTAAGTATGGCAAAAAAAAGAGGCATTCCATTTACAGCTGAAGTAACTCCTCATCATTTAACATTGACTGAAAAATATATATTAGGTTCATCAGATAAAGATCAAGTTGAAATAGGCGATAATGCTTATAATACAAATGCCAAAGTATTTCCTCCTCTACGCAAAGATTCAGATATAGAATCAATGATAAAAGGAGTGAATAATGATTTGATTACGATTATAGCTACTGATCATGCTCCTCATGGTTTCGAAGATAAAATGACTACACTTAATCAAGCAGCTTTTGGTATAAGTAATTTTGAAACATCACTGGGATCTGTTTTAGAAACTGTACACACTAATCAGATAAAATTAACAAAATTACTAAAATGTATGACATCTAATCCAGCAGCATTTTTAAATTTGAAAATTGGACAAATCAAGAAAAACTATCCTGCTGATATAACAATTTTTGATTTAAATAAGAATTGGATAGTTGATACGAACAACTTTGTATCAAAAGGTAAGAACACACCTATTATTGGAAAAGAATTAAAAGGAAAAGTAACAATCACCATGGTTGATGGAGTAATAATTTATTCATGTAATGGAGAGTAAAATGAGCTTGGGTTATCTAATTTTATCAGACGGATCAATTTTTAAAGGTAAAATCTTTGGAGACGAAAGTATGTCTTATGGAGAAGTTGTATTTAATACATCGATGACAGGTTATCAGGAAATATTGACAGATCCGTCTTATAGGGGGCAAATAGTAATACAAACTTACCCGCTTATTGGTAATTATGGAATTAATAATCTGATTAGTGAATCAAATAAAATACAAGTAGCTGGATATGTTGTTAGACACTATGAATCTATTCCAAGTCATATATCTTCTGAATTAACGATTGATGAATTTTTAAAAAAAGAAAAAATAATTGGAATATCTGATTTAGACACTCGTGCGGTAGTAAAAAAAATCAGATCCAAAGGTGTTATGAATGGAGTTATATTCAAAGGAGACAATCCTGAAGAAGGCATTGAATATTTAAATTCAGCTCCTTCATATGATTCCTTGAATCTTGCAGAAGGTGTTTCGAATATCGAAATGTTAAACAAAAAATATGGAGATTCAAATTCAAAATTTAAAATTGCTGTGATTGATTGTGGGGTGAAAGAAAATATTTTAAAACTTTTAAGTAGACGAGATTGTTCGGTAAAAATATTTCCTTCTGATTTCGAATTAGATGATTTAAATAAATTTAACCCAGATGGAATATTAATATCACCAGGCCCAGGAGATCCTAAAAATATGGATTATTTGGTTATAAAAATTAAAAAACTAGTAAAATCCTACCCGATGTTTGGAATTTGTTTAGGACATCAAATATTAGCTCGAGCTTTTGAAGCAGATACTTTTAAATTAAAATTTGGCCACAGAGGTGGTAATCAGCCAGTAAAAGATTTAATTTCTAGCAAGGTATATATAACAGCTCAAAATCATGGATATGCAGTTGATTCCACAAATATATCTGAAGATCTTGAGATAACACATATAAATTTAAATGATAGCACTGTATCAGGATTCAAACATAAAAAATTACCAATCATGGGAATTCAATATCACTCGGAAGCATCTCCAGGTCCGTATGATAATGAATATATATTTGATGAATTCATTTCTTTAATAAATTTAAAATAAAGGAAAATAATTGAAAGTACTAGTACTAGGATCAGGCCCAATAATAATAGGACAAGCAGCTGAATTTGATTATGCAGGCACGCAAGCTTGCAGGTCTTTGAAAGAAGAAGGCGTAGAAACAATATTATTAAATTCAAATCCTGCAACAATAATGACTGACATGGATATTGCTGATGTGGTTTATATAGAACCTATGACAGTAGAAACTATTGAAAAAATTATTAATCAAGAAAATCCTGACGCAATATTACCAACTTTGGGAGGCCAAACAGGCTTGAATTTGGCTATGGACTTGCATAAAGCAAATATATATGACAAATATGATCTTAAATTATTAGGCTCACCTATAGATACTATTGAAAAAGCAGAAGACCGAGAAGGATTTAAAAAATTAATGAAAAGCATTAAGGAACCAGTTCCTAATAGTGCTGTTGCAGAAACTATACAAGAATCAAAAGAAATTGCTCTATCCATAGGATTGCCAGTAGTAGTTCGCCCTGCTTACACATTGGGAGGAACTGGAGGAGGGATAGCTGAAACACTAGAAGAATTAGAAAAAATTGCTGAATCAGGAATTAAATCTAGTCCAATCAATCAAATTTTAATTGAAAAATCTCTTGTAGGATGGAAAGAAATTGAATTTGAAGTTATGAGAGATTCTAATGATAATTGTATAACCGTGTGCAACATGGAAAACATTGATCCAATGGGGGTTCACACTGGTGACAGTATAGTAGTTGCGCCTAGCCAAACTTTAACAGATAAAGAATACCAAATGTTAAGATCATCGAGCTTAAAAATAATAAGACATCTTGGCGTGGAAGGTGGCTGTAACGTTCAGTTTGCTATTAAGCCGAACAATCCTGATGAGCAGGCTGTTGAAGATGATTATTATGTAATTGAAGTAAATCCAAGAGTCAGTAGAAGTTCTGCATTAGCAAGTAAAGCTACTGGTTATCCAATAGCTAGAGTGGCAGCAAAAATTGCTATTGGAAAAACACTGGATGAAATTGATAATGCAATCACTAAAAAAACTAAAGCTGTTTTTGAACCTGCCTTAGACTATTGTGTTGTAAAAATTCCCAGATGGCCCTTTGACAAATTTATTTATGGGGATAGAAATTTGGGAACCCAAATGAAAGCCACTGGTGAAGTTATGGCTATTGACAGAACATTTGAGTCAGCTTTTTTGAAAGCTATTAGAGGGCTAGAGATCACTGGTAAATCGTTATTTTGGCAGAGTGAAAAATGGACTGTGGATGATTTAAATAAAAAAGAATTTTACAGTCCTACAGACGAAAGATTGTGGGCATTACTATATGCAATTCGGGAGGGAGTAGATATTGATTATATTAATCAAATTACAGGTATTGATTTTTGGTTTCTTAATGCTTTCAAATCAATAGTAGATACAGAGAATAATATAAGAGAATCTGAATATAATTCTGAGACGATGTTAAATTACAAACGAAAAGGTTTTAGTGACAAAATGATTGCTGAGTTATCAAGTAAAACTGAAGAAGAAGTTAGGCAATATAGAAAAGATCGTGATATTTTGCCAGTTTATAAAATGGTGGACACTTGTGCAGCTGAATTTGAAGCTGTTACCCCATATTTTTACAGTACTTATGAAACAGAAAATGAGGCTTTACCATTGAATGGAAGTAAAGCAGCTGTTTTTGGTAGTGGTCCAATAAGAATTGGACAAGGAATAGAGTTTGATTATTGTTCCGTTCATGCTGCATGGGCTCTTAACGATATTAATTACAAAAGCATCATGATTAACTCAAATCCAGAGACAGTTTCAACTGATTTTGATACTAGCGACAGATTGTATTTTGAACCTTTAGATTTTGAATCTGTTGCAAATATAATTGATAATGAAAATATTGAAGAAGACACTAAAACAATTGTTCAATTTGGAGGGCAAACTGCAATTAATTTGTCTTCCCAAATTAATGATAATAATTATAGTATTTTAGGATCTCCTGTAGACTCTATAACCACAGCATCAGACAGAGGGTTGTTTGAGAATTTTTTAAAAACAATTGATATTCCAAATCCACCAGGATCAACTGCTTCTAATGAAAACGAGGCAAAAAATATTGCTAAAGAATTAGGTTATCCTGTTTTAGTAAGACCTAGTTTTGTTTTAGGTGGCAGAGCAATGGACATTGCTTACAAAGAAAATGAATTAAATTCCTTATTGAAAGATGCATTTGATGCAGGAGAAGGGCGACCTGTGCTAATAGATAAATATATAGTTGGAACTGAAATTGAAGTTGACGCGGTATGTGACGGGGAAGAAGTATTTATACCTGGAATAATGGAGCATATTGAGAAAGCAGGTGTACATAGTGGTGACTCTATGGCAGTATATCCTCCAATTAGTATTGAAGAAAAACATATCAACCAAATTGTTGACTATACTACTAAAATTGCTTTGAATTTAGGAGTTAAAGGACTTTTAAATATTCAATATGTTATTAGTCAAGATACCCAAGAAGTATTGGTTTTGGAAGTTAATCCTAGAGCTAGCAGAACGATACCATTTATTTCTAAAGTAACAAATGTCCCAATGGTTAAACTCGCAGTTAAAGTAATGGCAGGACAGACTCTTAAAAGCCTTGGCTATTCGAGTGGACTTAATCCAAGCAAAAACTTATATGCTATAAAGGCACCAGTTTTTTCAATGTCAAAACTAACTGGAGTTGATACTACATTGGGTCCAGAAATGAAATCCACAGGTGAAGTTATGGGTATAGATCTAGAATTTAATTCTGCAATGTACAAAGCGTTAATTTCTTCGGGCATGGCTATACCCGAAACAGGAACTATTCTAGTCAGCATTGCAAACAGAGATAAAAATGATTTTAAAAAAATAGTTTCTGAATTAAATGACAAAGGATTTAATCTATTAGCTACAGAAGGAACTGCAAACTTGATTAAAGACATGGGTATAGAAGTTAACTCAATACCAAAAGTATTTACAGGCAATCACCCAAATGTGGTTGACGTTATTAATCATGGCTTGGTTGATGCAGTTATTAATACAGTAACTGGAGAGAGTGAGATGATTAAAGATGGGTTTGATATTAGAAGAGCGGCAGCAGAAAAAAACATTCCTTGTTTTACTTCATTAGATGGAGCTTATGCTTCTATAGTTAGTGTTAACCAAAAGAATTTTGAGTATAATGTTAGTCCTTTATCAAAATATATTGAGGATAGTGATGGCTCAAACTAATGATAATGAAATAAACGAAAAAATTGGTATTCTATTAAGAAGAGAAATTGAGGCAAAATTAATAATTAAATTTAAAGATTTTTTATCTTCTGAAATAGGAGCAAGCAAGACCAAGCATGTTATAAGAGAAGTTATAAAAGGAATAGCCATAGAACAAGGAAATGAGCTTACTAAGCTTAATGGAGATTCGTTAGAAGCTTTTATACAAAGGCAAGAACCTTGGACACGAGATGGGTCTCTAGAAACTTCGATCATCAAAAAAGATGAAAGTAGTTACCATTATAATGTGATCAGATGTAAATATGCAGAAATGTATAAATCTATGGGACTTGAAGAATTAGGATTTGATCTTTCTTGTAATCGAGATTTTAATTTAGTAAAAGGCTTTAATAAAAATATCAGATTGACTAGAACTAAAACATTAATGCAAGGCGATGATCATTGCAATTTTAAATATGATGTATTGAATTAAATAGAATGATTCCTTCTAAGTTGAAATTAAATAATTTTATGTCTTACAGAGGAGAAACTGATATTTTAGATTTTGACGATTGGAGCGTAGCATGTATTACCGGTGACAATGGTAATGGAAAATCAGCAATATTAGAAGCTATCACTTGGGTTTTATGGGGGAAGACTAGAGTTCAAAGATCAAAAGATTTGATATCTAAAGGCGAGGAAGGAATGTTTGCTGAATTTGAGTTTAACATAGATTATTTGACAATTGACTCCTTGGCAAATACGAAGTACAGAATCTTAAGATCAATTAAATCTAAAGGATCGCAAAGATTGAATTTTGAAAAATTTAACGGATCAGATTTCACTTCAATATCTGGAAACACAGTTTCTGAAACACAAAGTATTATAGAAAAAATTGTGAATATGAATTATGAAACTTTTGTGAATACTTCATACTTAATGCAAGGAAATGCTGACAGGTTTTCAACCTCTCAGCCTACTAAAAGAAAAGAAATTTTATCTGAAATATTAAACCTGAATCAATGGCAAAAATTATCTGATTTTAGCAGAAAAAAATTAAATGACTCACAAAGACAAACTGGTCTGAACAATATGATGAATGATAGAACATCTACTGAATTGTTAGAGTTAGATCCTGATCAAAAAGGAATTGAATATTATAAAAATGAATTTGATGACATAGAAAAAAATTTAAACATAAAGCAAAAAATTAAAACTGAAAATCAATCAAAATTAAATAATTTAAATAATTTAAAAAACAATCTGAAAAGAGAAGAAGACAAGAAATCACTTTTAGAAAGACAATTGTTATCAAAAAAAGAGGATATTGAATTAGTATCACAACATATCCACAATGATAAATTATTAATAACAAAATCTGATGAAATAAAATCTGAATATGAAAAAATATCAAATGACTATGATGAATTAAATATTTTGACTAAATCTTTTGTGAAATATCAGGAATTAAATTCTGATATGGACAGGTATAAAATTTCCTTGCAATCATTAGAACAAACATTTGAATTGGAATTGAAAAATAATAATTCTAAATTGATTGAGTTAAAAGATAATTTGAATTCAGAAAAAAGTACTTATATCATTAATCAAAATGAAATTACCAAACTTGAAGCTGAAAAAACTGAGAGTCATGAAAATTATAATAAATCAGACGAAAGTATAAAAAACCAAGACTCTGAAATACAATTACTAAACAATGAGATATTGAAGAATAACAATTATACTCAAGATTTACGTACCAAAATTGATCTACTTAATTCTGATACTAAGACTTGTCCAATTTGTGACTCGGAAATAGATGGAATTTCAAGAAACAAACTAATTTCAGACTACAAAGCTGAAATTAGTAAATGTGAATCTCAAGTCATTAATTGGAATAATGAATTAAAAAAATTAATATCATTAAGAGAAAAAAATCATAATTTGTTTCAAGAATCAAACAAACAAATCATAAATTGTGAAAACAAAATATCCTTTCTTGACTCTGAGAATATAAAGATAAAAAAATCTGGAGAATTCCATAGTGATCAGATTGCAGAGTTGGTTGATATTATAGAAAATTTGAAAAATTATAAAGATACTGATCAAAAATATAAAGAAGTTTATGCTCAAGAAAAAAAAATACAAAAAGAATTTCTTGCATTGAATTTTGATTTGGATAGATATAACTATTTAAATTCTAGTGTCATTGAATTGAAAACAGAATTAGAAAAAGAAAAAATTTATTTAGAACAAGCTGAAATTAGAATCTCTGAAAACAATAACAAATTAAAATTTAGTGAGCTAGAAAAAATTAATATTGAAACTGAAATTAAAACAATTAACGATAGTATTAATTTTACTAATTCTGAAATGGAATCTTATGATGTTGATATTAATATCATTGAATCACTTGAAGCTGAAATCAATGATCTAGTAAGTCAAAAACATGCCAAATTGAGTTTTATTGATAATTTGGAATCAAAAATTAAATCAATGGATCAAATCAAATCAAAAAATAAACATTTGTTTAATCAACAGGAAAACTTGGAAATTTTAGTAAAAAGTTTTGGGACAAATGGCATACCGGCACAAATTATTGAATATTCACTTCCTGAACTAAGTAGAGAAACTAATAAATTACTTTCTTCTTTAACTGAGAATAGTTTAACTGTTGAATTTAGAAAAGTTGATGGAAAAAAAATAAGTGGTTCTGAATCTCGCTCTCAGGAAATAGAAATATTTATTGGCGATCACGATGGAGTGATAAGAGATTATGAAACATATAGCGGAGGTGAATCTTTTAGAATAGATTTTGCTATAAGAATTGCATTGTCTAGATTAATATCATTAAGATCTGGCGTAAGATCACCTATTTTATTTATAGATGAGGGATTTGGATCTCAAGATCATGAAGGGCAAGATAGATTAAGAGAAGCTATTCAAACAGTAAGTATCTCAGATGATTATAAATTTAAAAAAATAATTGTGATAACTCACTTGGAAACTCTTAAAGAATCTTTTGACAGAGCTGTTGAGGTCGTTAAAAAAAATGGAGTTTCATCATTCACTCTTAATTAAAACTTAACGATCTATATTTAAAATTGAAAGGAATGCTTCTTGTGGAATTTCAACTCTACCTAATTTTTTAAGTCTTTTTTTACCTTCAGCTTGTTTTGCTAATAGTTTTTTCTTTCTTGTAATATCACCTCCGTAGCACTTTGCAGTAACATTTTTCCTTAATGCTTTCACATTATCTCTAGCTATCACCTTGGAACCAATTGCTGCTTGAATAGGGACTTCAAATAACTGTCTTGGAATTAATTCTTTTAGTTTTGAAACTAGTTCTCTACCATAATAATATGATTTTTCTTTTGATATGAATGTACTAAGCGAATCTACTTTATCTTGGTTAATAAGAATATCTACTTTTGCCAAATTAGATTTTTTAAATCCAATAATTTCGTAATCAATTGAGCCATAACCTTGTGTTACTGATTTTAATTGGTCATAAAATCCGACCAATATTTCACCAAGAGGCATTTCAAATGATATTAGAACTCTACTAATATTAGATTCATTACCCGTACTGTTAAGATATTCTATATTCGAAGAAGTTCCTCTTCGGGATGTTATTAAATCCATTATTTTACCAATAAATTTATCTGGGCAAATTATTGTAGATTTAATCCAAGGTTCTTCAATATATTCGATTTCAGATAAATCTACAGCTGAAGGATTATTAATTAAGATTGTCTCTTTGTTTTTAAGTTTTATTTTGTACTCAACACTTGGAGCAGTCATAATTATGTCAATTCCATATTCACGTTCAACGCGCTCCTGAATGATCTCCATATGTAACACTCCTAAAAATCCACATCTGAATCCAGGACCAAGTGCCTGAGAAGTTTCTCTTGAATATATTATTGATGCATCATTAAGTTGAAGTTTAGACAAAGCTTCTTCTAAGTCAATAAAATCATTCGCATCTAGAGGAAACATGCCTGCGAATACTTTAGGTTTCAATTCTTGATTAGATATAAGAGGTTCTATATTATCATTTTCAGAGTTAAATATAGTTTCACCCACTGGTAAATTTTTAAATTCTTTTAACCCTGTATAAACGTACCCGACTTCGCCATATGTAAGGGATTCTTTCTTAGTTTGTTCTGGAGTAAATATACCAACCTCACTGGCAATAAAATTATTTTTAGAATTGTAAGTCTTCAAATTGTCTCCTGCTTTTATTTCTCCATCAAAAATTCTTACATAATTTATAATTCCTTTATATTGATCATATTTTGAATCAAACACTAGAGCTCGAGTAATTTTCGATTCACCTTGTGGAGAAGGAATATTTTCAATAATTTTTTCTAGTAAACTTGTAACACCTTCTCCTGTTTTTGCTGAACAATGGAAGATCTCATCTTCCATGAATCCAAAAGTAGATATTAATTCTTCAGTTACTATTTTGGTTTGAGAAGAAGGTAAGTCAATTTTGTTAATTACAGGGATAATATTTAATCCCAAGTCTATAGCTAGGTAAGTATTTGCAATTGTCTGAGCCTGTATTCCTTGAGTAGCATCGACCAATAGTATTGCCCCATCTGATGACCTAAGACTTCTTGAGACTTCTGATGCAAAATCAACATGCCCCGGAGTGTCTATTAAATTCAAGTTATATGTCAATCCACTATCAGATTTATAAGGAAGACTTATAGCTTGAGATTTTATTGTTATACCTCTTTCTCTTTCCAAGTCCATGGTATCTAATACTTGATCTTTTTCTTCTTTTTTCCCTTTTGTAAATTCAATTAATCTATCAGCAAGTGTTGATTTACCGTGATCAATATGAGCAATTATGCAAAAGTTTCTTATTAAATCAGCATTCATTTTAAATATTATAAATTTGTTAAGATATAATTATCACATAACAATATATATATTAATATGCGTTTGGATTATTATATTCCAGGAGGATTTGATGAGAATAGACAATAGAGAAAACAATGATCTAAGAGATATTGTGATAACTAAAAATATTCAGTTTCAGTCAGACGGATCGTGTATTATCAGCTTAGGGAATACACAAATTGTTTGTGCTGTGAGATATGAAAATAAAGTTCCACCATTCCTAAAAGGATCCGGGAAAGGATGGGTTACAGCAGAATATTCGATGATGCCAGGATCTACAAATACTAGAACTAACAGGAATAACTCAAATAGTGGTCGTAGTAAAGAAATACAAAGATTAATTGGCCGAAGCTTGAGGGCAGTGGTTGATTTAAATCAACTCGGAGAAAATTCACTTATTATTGATTGCGATGTTTTAAACGCTGATGGTGGTACAAGAACGGCATCAGTTATTGGAAGTGTAATTGCTTTGCAAAATGCAGTAGTTAAATTGCAAACATCTAAATCCTTGCCAAATAACATTGAATTTAATCCTATTGCTGCCATAAGTGTTGGAATAGTAAATAATGAAGTAATGTTAGACTTAAATTATTCTGAAGATTCACAAGCTATTGCAGATTTTAATTTTGTAATGGATGCTAATGGCAACATTATTGAAGTACAAGGAACAGGAGAAAGTGGCATATTTACCAAAACACAGTTAATAACTGCAACTGAAATGGCAGAATCAGCAATTAAACATATAATTTCAATTCAAAAAGAATATTTTGATTAATATTTTATAGATAAGTTGTTTTAATCTTACATTTATGAAGGTAAAATGAGATTGACCATCATTGTAAAGATTTATATAATCCTTTTTTCGAAAATAAAACTATGGCAAAAAGAACATATCAACCTAAAAAAAGAAGAAGAGCTCGCGTTCACGGATTTAGATCCAGAATGAGAACTAAATCTGGACGTAATGTATTGAAGAGAAGGATGGCAAAATCAAGATCAAGGTTGTCACCTTAATTTCGTATGAGAATTTTATGATTGCTAATCACAATCAAATTATTAAATTAAAAAAAAACACTGATTTTAGACTTGTCTGGTCTTCCGGTAAAAAGAAAGTATCTGACAATTTAATATTAATATATGTTGAAAATCATCAACAACACTCTCGAGTAGGTATATCATCAGTGAAAAATTATGGGAATGCAGTTCAGAGAAATAAAATAACAAGGAGAATTAGATCTATTGTTCATATGATTAATATTAAATCTGGAAAAGATATAGTAATCATGGCAAGGAAAAAATCCAAAAATACTAAATATAGCTTAATTCATAACGAACTACTGAATTTGGTTAGTATTTCTGGACTATCTAAGTGAATATAGATTAATTAAATAAATGAAATCAGTATTAGTTTTATTAATTAAGTTTTATCAAAATTCAATATCGCAATATTTGCCTAGCTCATGTAGATATTTACCTACTTGTTCACAATATGCGATTGATGCACTAAACACGTATGGGATTTTTAAAGCATCATATGTAGTTATTAAACGGCTTTTAAAATGCAATCCTTTCAATTCGCGGGGGTATGATCCTGTAAAATGAATTTCTTCAAAAAAATATTTGTATTTGTATTTGTTTCTTTGATTGCTATTTCTTGCACTACTGATAGGTTTCAAGGTTCAGGATGGTCATCTCCTTTTGTTTATAATGATAATGTGTTTGTTGCTACTATAGATGGGGAACTTATTTCGGTAAATATTGATAATGCTACTGAAAACTGGAGAGCTGTTTCATTAGATGACGAAGATAAAAAATTTGTAGCGAAGGCCATATATTCAAAACCCTTTATTTTTGACAATAAAGTATTTATTGGAACCTCCGCTGGTAAAATACTTGGATTTAATCAACAAACGGGATTAGATGAAGTGTCATTACAAGATATTGAAGAGAAAGTATTACTTTCAGAAGAAAGTTTTGGCCCAATGATAGTTGGAAATATAGTATCTAAAGATGATCAGATATTTATTCCTGCTTCTAATGGAGAATTATTAGTATTTAAATATAACGACCTTGAAATGTTTGAGCCGGTTTGTTCTTATAGTGCACAAAAAGCAATTTGGAATACTCCTGTTATTGATAATAAAAATGAACAAATAATATTTGGTTCCATGGATGGGTATTTGTATTCTGTTGATGATAAATGTAATTTGAATTGGAAATACGATACAAAATCAAGTATAGTTGGGTCTCCAATTTTAGAAGATGGTAAAATTTATTTCGGTACATTAAATAGAAAATTTTATTCTCTAAACGTTTCAGACGGTAAGCTACTTTGGGAATTTGATGACTCTAAGGGTTGGTTTTGGGCATCTCCTCTAATTAGTTCAGATATCATATATGCTCCTAACTTGGATGGAGGTATATATGCACTAAGAAAAAACACTGGTCAGATCAAATGGAAATATGAAACTAATCACCCAATAGTTTCGTCACCTGTAATAATAGATAATTTTTTGATATTTGTAACAAAGAATGGTGATCTTCAGGTGATAAATAAGGATTCAAAAAGAAAATTAGGAAATTGCAATATAGATAAAAAAGTTTATTCAGCAATTGAAGTTTATAAAGATACAGTATTCATTCAAGTATCTGATGGATCGTTACGAGGATATAAGATAAAAAAGAATGGAAATCCTGATGAACTTTGGCAAAAGCCATTTTTCACTAGAGATAATGATGATAGAAATAACGAAGATTGGGATCCTTCATGTTAATTAAAATAGGATAGATATGGAAATATTTGCTGACATATGGAACATAGTATTTATTAGACCAATGGTTAATAGCTTAATTTTATTATATATTTTGCTTGGGAATAGCTTTGGCCTTAGTATTATTTCTTTTACTGTTTTTATCAGAATGATTATGTTTCCTTTGTCTATACGTCAGACAAAACAGATGAAAGCGATGTCTCTAATACAGCCTAAAATAAAAGCTATTCAAGAAAAATACAAGGATGACAGACAAAAAATTTCACAGGAAACTATGAGCATTTATAAACAACAGGGTATTAACCCAGTTGGTTGCTTGGGACCACTAATTATTCAAATGCCTATATTCATTGGATTGTATCAATCTTTGTATATAACCTTGCCGTCTAATCCAGAAAACCTTACACAATTATTTGATTCAATTTATGGATTTATACCATTAATAAATCAAGCTATCCCAATAGACGGTAAATTTTTATGGTTAAATTTAGAAACCATTGTAGGGTCAGCTGATAATTATACAAAAATATTTTTACCACTATTAGTTGGAGCTTCAACATTTTTTATGCAAAAAACTACAGCAACTCCAGCAATGGATGACAGACAAAAATCTACAAACCGTATGATGTTGTGGTTTATGCCTATATTGCTTGGTTATTTTACTTTAAGTTTTCCAAGTGGATTAGCCTTGTATTGGCTAATTTCTAATGTTATTGGTACATTTATACAACTTATAATTACGGGTAAAATTCAAAATCTTTTTAATTTAAATTCAAAATTGATTGATGAAAATTCAAATTTAGATAATGAAATTGAAGAAAACAATATTATTCAAGAAGAGGATCAAAATGAGAGTGATAGAGACGACAGGAAAAACAATAGAAGAAGCAATAGACATCGCACTGGTCGAACTAAACGCAAGCAGAGAAGAAGTAGAAATTAAAGTTATTACCAGAGGAAAAAGCGGACTTTTAGGCTTTGGAAATGAAGAAGCCAGGGTAAAAGTTGAAAAAAAATCTGATGTGCCGGAAAACATTGAAAACGCATATGAGATTTTAAGAAATATTTTAGAATTAGTAGATTCCAAAATGACGATTACCACAAAATTAATAACTAATGATAAAATTTCTGATTCAATTATCTCTCTTGATGGAGACGATGCTGCTTTAATAATAGGTAGAAGAGGTGAAACTTTAAGATCTTTGCAATATTTAGTTAATTTGATGATACAAAAGAAACTAGGAAAACGGGATCAATTGGTATCATTGGATGTAGAAGGCTACATAGAAAAAAAATTAAATAATCTGTTCCATTTATCAAAAAAAATGGAATCAAGGGTACTAAAAACTAAAAAGAAAGTAGCACTAGAGCCTATGTCATCTTTTGATAGAAGATATGTTCACAGATATTTTTCAGATCACAAAAGTATAATATCTGAGAGTGAAGATTTTGGTCGTGATAGGCACGTTGTTTTAAAATTAAAATAATAATTTGTTGAATAAAACCAATTTTGATAAATACTATGATTTAGTTATAGTCGGAAATATAACTAAAGATTTTTTTGAAAATTCTAAAAAATACCGCGTTGGCGGAGCCAGTTTATACGCTGGACTGGGATCAGCAAAATTAGGCATGAAAACTTTGATAATTAGTAATCATTCTTTTAATGAAAGTGAATTTCCTAAGTATAATAACCTTTCTATTATGACTTTTAATAATAAAAAAAACACTGAATTCTTATGGAATTATAAAGAAAATATTAGAACAGGAGTTATAAAAAAATATTCAGATAAAATAGTTATTAATTCAATTAATAAAATAAAAACTAAAATGCTGATGTTAGCGCCAGTTTTCCAAGAAATAGATTTAGATATAAAAAACAATTTTGAATATGAGATATGCTTATTATCTATACAGGGACTTATAAGATCTTATGATGATGATTTAAATATATATTTGAAGAACATTTCACTAGGAATGGATTTGAAAGATATAAGTTTGCTATCATGCTCAGATGAAGAAGAAATTTATTTTGATAAACAAAACTTATTTAGTTATTTGAAATATATTGCTGTTACACAAGGTGCCAGAGGTGCCAGGATTTATTGTAGTAACGATAAAAGTAAAAAATTTTATAATTATACCCCTGCAAGAATAGTTGATCCAACTGGAGCAGGAGATGTTTTTGCTTTATATTTGTTAGTTTATTATTATAAGACCAATAATATAGAATTAGCCGCAAATATAGCTAATTGTGCAGCGAGCTTTGTTGTTGAAAAATCTGGGATAGAGGGTATCCCTGATTTAGATGTAGTAAAAAAACGATTAAGAGAGAATTGAATGAATAATAAGGATCAAATTTCTATAAAAAACTATGATAATTATATTGTTGTATCGTTAAACGAAAAAGTTATATTACCTGATCAAATTTATCACGTTTTAGGTTCCGTTATAGAGGAAATAAACATAAATAAAAAAATATGGGCAGCAGGATTTGATTTGACAAATGTTAAAGAAATTTCAAATATGGAATCTGCAGAGCATTTGCTTAATTATAGTATTACAAGTTTGATCTTAGATATTAAAAAACCTGTAATAGGACTAGTTAATGGCAATGTATCTAATAGATTATTAGAATTCATTTTACCTATGGATTATCGAATTGCTGGAGCTGATTCATATTTTAGAATGTCACAAATGTTTGAAAAAAATATGCAATTTGATGGTGCAACTCAATTGCTACCAAGAATTATAGGAGTTAACAAATCAAAAGAGATGATGATGTTTGGAGATAAATATAATAGCTCAGAAGCTTATAATATGGGATTGATTAATTTGGTTGTAGAGAATGCTAAGCTTGAGAGTTCCTTATATGCCAAACTAGATTTGTTAGTCACTCAATCTCCTTTGGCAATGCAATTTACGAAAAGTGCTATAAATTTTAATTCGAATACTAATACTGTTAGAGGTATGGACATGGAAAATGATTTGTATTCTATACTTTTAAGTAGTAAAGACAGGAGAAAATCAATCGACGCGATTAAGAATAAAGATAAACCTAAACCATTTAATAGTGAATAGATGAGCTGGAAGTATATTCAATTTGATAAAAGTAATTCAGTTGGGAATATTGTTTTAAATAACCCCCAAAAGAATAATGCTTTAAATATATCTATGAGGTATGAACTTACAGAAATATTACATGCTTGCGAATTAGATAATCAAATTAAAATTGTAACAATTTCTTCTAGTTCAGAGAATTTTTCCTCTGGTGCTGATTTGTCTGAATTTAACACATATCCATCTATAATAGAATCAAACTTAATATCTAAACAAAATTCTTTGTGGAAAGATTTATACAGTTTTAAAAAACCTATTATTTGCATAACAAAAGGTTGGGTTGTTGGTTCAGGTTTTGAGATACTATTATTGAGTGATTTTGTTTTTTCTCATATCAGTTCAGTTTTTAAAATGCCAGAAGTTAAATTGTCTCTTACTCCAATTTCAGGAGGAACGCAAACATTTGTAAACAAAACTACCCTTTCTAAAGCTAAAGAAATATTATTATTTGCTGAAGAAATTGATGTATATAAAGCTTATGACTACGGATTAGTAAATTTTTATTCTGATAATTATGACTTGTTATTTAATAAAGTTGATGAATTTGCTGAAAACATAGAAAATATTGCTTTACACAGATTACAAACTGTAAAAAAATTAATAAACATTAATTCAGAAGAAAATATTTTTTTTGGAAATAATATAGAAAAATATTATTCCGAGATAAATTAGGTGAATACTTGAACATTAATGATTTATTAGAGATAACAGCTTCAATATGCCCCGATCGCAAAGGATTTGTATATAAAAATCAGTCTTTAACATTTTCTGAACTTGAACACAAAGTAAATGATCTAACTGATATTTTAATTAATATGGGAATAAAGAATGGTGATAGAATTTTTTATTTCAACACTAATAGTATTGACTGGATAACAATAGTATTTGCTAGCACCAAAATAGGCGCGGTTGTTGTACCTATTAATTATCGTTCTAAATCAAATGAGTTACAATTTATGCTGAATGATAGCGAACCTAGCATAATTTTTGCAGGAAATCGTTATCATGATCTAATTAAAAACGCCATCAGTAATTCAAAAAGTAATCCAATATGTGTAAATATAGAAGGCGAATTATCTGATGGATGGATAGATTTAGAAAACGTAACTCGGAAAGATAAAAATGAACTTGATAATTACAATAGTATAGCTTTACTGGTTTACACTGCAGGAACAACTAATACACCTAAGGCAGTTATACTTAATCATTCTAGTTTTTGTGAGTTTGCGTTGAATAATCTCGAACCACCAGATCCTGAATTCTCCGAAGTCAATTTACTTTCTGTGCCGCTTTACCATGTTGCTGGTATTCAAACATTGATATCTGGAATATATTCTGGGAGAACAACTGTAATACAAGATCAATTTGAAGCAAAAAATTGGATGGATTTAGTTGATATTCATAAAGTTAATAGAGTTATGTTGGTACCAACAATGTTAAAACAAATTATTGATAATGAAGAGTTTGATAATTACAATTTTGATTCACTTAAAGTAATCACCTATGGAGCAGCACCAATGCCAATTAGTGTTTTAAAAGACGCTATAATAAAATTTCCTAACTCAAACTTTATTAATGCTTTTGGACAAACAGAAACTGCTGCTACAATTACTTCACTTGGCCCGGAAGACCATAAAATAACCGGAACAGAAGAAGACCAAAAATTAAAGTTAAAAAGATTGACATCAATTGGGAAGCCTTTACCTGATGTTGAAATCAAAATTGTTAATGACAAGGATGAAGATGTTGAACCTTTTGTGATTGGTGAAATTATAGCTAAGGGCGATAGGATAATGTCTGGGTATTGGAATAACAAAGAAGCAACTAATTCAGTATTACAAAACGGATGGTTATATACTGGAGATTTAGGATATTTTGATGCAGATGGTTATATATTTCTTTCGGGAAGAGCAAAAGATTTTATCAAAAGAGGCGGAGAAATGATTTCTCCCGAAGAGATAGAACAAATAATGTATGGCCATAGTAGTATTTCAGAGGTTGCAGTAATAGGATTACCTGATGATCAATGGGGAGAAATAGTAGTTGCTGTAGTTGGATTAAAAGATTCAGAGATTTTAGATCAAGAAGAAATTTTAGATTTTTGCAAAAACAAATTATCAGGATACAAGAGGCCTGAAAAAATAATACTAGTTGATAAACTGCCTAGAAATTCAATGGGTAAAATCTTAAAGAAAGATCTTAGAAAGAAATACTCATAATTGGCTTTAACATATTTTTTTAAATTTTGTGTATTCCCACAAAGTTTCTGGTATATCAATGCTCATATCTTCGTTTTGATATGTTTCTAATATTGCTATTATTATTCTTGGAAGAGCTAGTCCTGAGCCATTTAAAGTATGTAAATATTCAGTTTTTGACTTGGGATTTTTTTTGAATTTAGTATTAGATCTCCTACTTTGAAAATCTGTGCAATTTGATACAGAGCTTACTTCTAGCCACTCTTTTGATCCAGGTGACCATACTTCTATATCGTAGGTTTTATTTGAACAAAAACCTAAATCTCCTGTACACAACAATTTTATCCTATAAGTAAGACCTAATTTTTTACAAAGAGATACACATGCATCTAGCATGGATTCTAATGTTTCATTAGAATTTTCAGGCTCTACGAATTGGTACAATTCAACTTTTTCAAATTGATGTACTCTTTTAATTCCTCTAGTATCCTTTCCAGCAGCAGCTTTTTCATTTCTGAAACATGATGTTTGTGCAACAATTTTTATCGGCAAGTTGTCTGCTTTGATTATTTCATTGGCATAAATGTTTGTTATTGGCACTTCTGCTGTTGGTATAAGCCATAAATCTGATTCTTGATCACTGAACATGGTGTCTCTGAATTTTGGTAGTTGCCCAGCTCCTTCTACAATTGATTCTTTAACCAAATTTGGTACGTAATGTTCTTCGTAATTATTATTTAAATGATTATCTAACATCCAATTTGCTAAAGCTCTTTGTAATTGAGCAGCTTTATTTTTTAATATGTAAAATCTTGATCCTGATAATTTAACTCCTCTCTCAAAATCGATTAAATTAAGTTTTGTTCCAATATCCCAATGCGGAAGAGGAGTAAAATTATTTTTAGTTTGATATTTTTCTGAAAAAATAATTTCATTTAAGTCTTCATTTTCTCCTATTGGAATATCCTCTGAAGGAATATTAGGTATAGTTAGAAGTAAAGAGCTTAAATGGCTGTTAATTATTACTAACTCTTTTTCTTCTTCTTTTATTTTCTGCCCTAAGAGTCTCATATCTTCGATGATATTTTGTGGTTTATTTTTCATTTGGCTTAACTCTTTAGAAGTGGTATTTCTTTCTGATCTTAATAAATCAATTTTTTCTATTAATTTTCTTCTTTTTGTATCAAATTCTTTGATTTTATTAAGATCAGATTTGTCAACATTTCTATTGACTAGAGACGCAATTGTTTTGATATCATTATTTCTTAATAGTTCTATATTTATCATTAGTTATTTTTTATTTAATATTGTTATTTATTGTATTATTTCTTTTAGTTTTTCAGCAATGGTATTTATATCTTTTTCATTAATTGTGCCCATTCTAAAAATTAAAGAATGCTCATCTGAGCCTCTTGCCCAAATGCTTGGAGTCCCAGATTCAAGTTTTCCAGAAATATCAAATGCATTAATTTTATTATCAAACGTAACTTTTATTCCTACTGTTGACCCTGAAATTTCAGGTTCTGATAATTGGATATTTGAAATGGGTTTTAAAAGCTTTAAAAGCTCTATAGCTTTTTGTTCGTCTTTTTCTATACGTTCTTCGTGATTCATTGTTAACCAAGTTTTCAAAGCTACATAAACAGCAATAACATCCTCTTTATCCATTTTCATTGACCTTCCAATTGTTCTCATTTTGCCAAATTCAAATCCTATGAAGCTATGTAATTTTGCAGCTTCTATGATTTCTGCTTTACCAACAACCATTCCAGTTCCATTTAGAGCCCCAAAGTATTTTGCTCCATATGCAACAGCATCTGCTCCCAATTTAGTAAATTTGGATAAGTTGTCAGCTGGGTATACTTGTCCTGCAGCATCAACAATTACGTATAGATTATAATCTTTTGCAATTTTTATAATAGTTTCAATATTTAAAGCTTTTGTATGATCTCCGGAAGAATTAACTGTTGTTCCACCTGGCAAGTAATGAATTGCTAAAGTATTTTTGTTTATAGCTTTGATTACATGATCAACTAAAGTTTCCTCATCATCGCCAACTTCTATTAATTTGGCACCTGCCACTTCTATTGCTTTATCATAAGGGACTCTTAATTGTTTTTGTATAATGACTTCGTTTTTCATTCCAGATGTATCAGGAATTTGTTCAATAAGATTTTTATTTTTTCCTGTCATTGCGCCTGCGGTAGCAAGTGTTAATCCTGCAGCAGCTCCTGGGGTTATTAATGCTGATTCGGATCCAATCAGTTTTGCAACCAAGTCATTACATTTATTAGTTAAATCTTCCATGCTTACATAGTTTCGAGATGCAGACTCAATTGCCTCTTTTACTTCTCCGGAAGCTGTATTACCCCCAAGTACGGTAGAATTACCTAAACAATTTATTACTTTTTTAACACCTATTTCATTATAAATATCCATTTTTGAATCCCCTAAAAATATAAAATATTTATTCTTATTTTGTTATTATTAAATATATTTAAGACATAGTACTATGAATATAATTGATGTACATACACATTTTTTCCCAAAAGACATGAAATTAAACCGATCTAAATATTGTAGTTTAGATCGAAATTTTTCTGAATTATACGGTGAAAAAAGAATTGATATTCCAACAGAAGATGAATTGAGTGAGATTTTAAATGAAGATCCAAATATTAAATTAGTGATACAGAGTATAGGTTACCAAGATCTGGAATTGACAAAATATACTAATGATTTTTTAATTGATATGTCATTAAAGTATGATCAGGTAAAAGTCTTTGGTTCAATAAATATAAACTGGGGTGTAAATAAATGTTTGGAAGAAATAGAAAGGATGAAAAAGAAAGGTGTTTCAGGGATTGGCGAATTACATCCAGATTCGCAAGGTTTTGATTTATTGAATTTTGAGTTATTTGATTCCATAGTAGAAAATCTTGTATCAAATAATATGATTTTAAATTTACATTCATCTGAGCCTGTTGGTCATATTTATAATGGTAAAGGCAGTATGTTTCCAGAAAAATTGTATTCTTTTGCAGCTAGATATCAAGAATTAAAAATTATTCTTTCCCATTTAGGAGGTGGGCTTCCTATTTATTATTTTATGCCTGAAGTAAAAAAAAATTTAGACAATGTTTATTATGATACTGCTGCAATAGATTTTTTGTATGATCCTAAAATTGTTAAAGTTTTTTGTGAAATTTTGGGATCTCAAAAGATATTGTTTGGCAGCGATTATGGACTGATTAAAATTGGCAGAGCAATACAAAATATTCGTGATTCGAAATTAAATTCTGACGAATTAGATAATGTGTTATTTAAAAATGCTTCAAATTTATTATCTTGGTAAAAAAAAAAATATCGAATATAATGTTTGTAATATAAACAAAACAAGTGTGGAGGTTCGAAAATGGCAGATGAATCAAATTTCCCAAAATGCATGAAGTGTAGCAAAGGAGGAACCTTATTACCGCTTTCAGATTTTGGTAATCATGGTGCTGCGATTCACTATAAGGCATGGGTTTGCAATGTTCCTGATTGTGGATACAACTTAAAAATTAGAAATGGAGATGTATATATAGATGAACCAATTGCAAGTGGTGAATCTCACTCTCCTAGGATGCGTTAAGATATACAGAGATTGAATTTTTTTAAATTATTATTTAAGTATCGAATTATTGAAATCTTAGGATTTTCTTTTTTAATTCTAGGTGGATTACTTTACGCTTTTATTCAATACTCTAATGAATCAATAGATGATTTAAACATAGAAATAATTCTGGATTTGAACACAGTAAATACTGAACAACATTCAGATACAATAGATAAAAACATTGATAATACAAACGATTCAACTAGTTCGAAAAATACAGTAAAAAGTGATGAAGAAAGCACCATTGTTAATCAATTTGAGTATAGCTTAGACCCATACCAAGAATTACCTGCAAATTTCAAATTGTATAAGAAATCAATTTTTGATTTCTTTGATGATAATTCACCTAAGTTAATTTCAATAAATGAAATAGGATTAAAATCTGATATTAAAGAATTAGAGATTGTAGATTTAGGCAATTCTTCCTCTTATGAAACACCTAAAAATATTGTTGGACATATTCCTCAGACTGTAAATCCTGGCGAGAAAGGCAGATCTTGGTATTTTGGCCATTTAGAGAGTTTTATTAAAAAGGAAGGCAATGTTTTTCACATGCTTCCAAAGATACCTGAATTAATGAAGACTGATCCGTATATATTTATTCATATCAAAACTAATTCTAAAACTTTTGTTTACCAGATATACAAAACACAAGTCATACCAAAAGAAGAATTAATTTTAGATATTGAATCAGAATATTCTGAGGTTATCTTAGTTACCTGTGTCCCTAGTTTTCTTTACCATTCAAGGTTGTTGATATTTTCCAAATTAATAGGAACTTATTAAACTTGTTTGTGAAGCCTATTTAATATTGAGCTATTAACTTCCAATTCAAAGCTGTCAACTTTATAGGTAGAAGTTGCTGTTATCCCGTCGACGCCTCCAGCATCAACAAAATCTTTAATTAATTTTTCATCTTCGGAAATCGAAGGTAAAAGATTTTTTTTTGTAATTTTAGATAACCCAGCCACCAATCCGTATCCACCCCAATTTGATGTACTAGCCGGTATTAGTAAATCTGTTGTAGTTATGCATGGAGGATTTGATAACTCTGTTGAATTTTTTATAATATGTTTTAAGTTGCCCATACCAATTTCATTTCCACCGTCGCCTATACCAATGCTAGGGATATTATTGTTGAGAAGAAATTCTGTTTTAGAATTAAATTCTTCGATTTTTTTACCTCTACTATTGAGATAGTCACCATTCGCAGTGGGGCCACATCTTTCAATTGAAATAATCAAATTGGGATTTAAATCATTTATCATTTTATCTGCAGTAATAGCGCTTTGCTCATGGTCTTGCATTGGGAAAATTTCAAGATTATCATTTTCTGATAAAACTTTTTCTATAGGAGGTTTTGAGAATTCGTCTGTTACGTAAGTTACATGATAACCTAATTTTTTCAGAGCATTTCCTATTGCTATAGCTCCAATGGGACCATCGGTTTCAGCAGCCCCTGCTGAAAGAATATAAAATCCGGTTAAAATAATTACTTTATTTGGATTTTTTAAAATTATGTTTGCAGCATCTTCGCAAACAGTTTCAGAAACATGAGGAAGAAGCATTGAAATTCCTCTTTTGTCATTATCAGTTATTATATCTTTGATTGTTTCCATTTTTACCCTTAAATTACTGCAACTGACTCGTCTCTTGTACTTGTGACAAACATATATCCTGGAGAATGGGTAATCATTATTGGTGGCTTAGATTGTAGTGCTACAGCTTGCGGAGTAACCCCACAAGCCCAAAAAACAGGAATTTCATCATCTTTAATTTCTGATTTTTCTCCAAAGTCAGGAGAGTTAATGTCTTTAATCCCTATTTCATGTGGATCTCCAATGTGAATTGGAGCACCATGTGTCCCTGGAAATCTGCTAGTTACTTGGATCGTTCTTACAAGATTTTCTTTGTTGATAGGTCTCATTGAAACAACCGTAGGTCCGCTAAATTTACCTGCTGGTTTGGTTTCAATATTTGTAATATACATAGGTACGGTTGTATCTTGCTCAATATGCCTAAGTGGTATGTCTGCATTTAGCATTGCTGTTTCAAATGTAAAGCTACATCCAATTAAGAAAGATACAAAATCGTCTTGCCAATAATCTAATATATTTTTTGTTTCAGATTTAAGTTCTCCATTTTCATATATTCTATAAAATGGAATATCAGTTCTTATATCAGCTCCCTTAGCAAGAATTTTAGGCTCAAATTCTCCAGGTTCCATAACTTCAAGTATGGGGCATGGTTTGGGATTCCGTTGGCAGAAAAGAAGAAAATCAAAAGCATATTCTTGTGGCAGAGTAACTAAATTCGTTTGCAAATAACCTAAGGCAACTCCAGCAGTGGATTTCAAGTATTCATCTTTACGAACTAAATTCCACAATTCATTAGGATTTTCAATTAATTCTGTTGTATTCATAGTTTGTCCAAGATAATTAATTTTTATTAAACTTACATATAGTATAACAAACTAGTACAATTAGTAGATATTACTAATTGTACTAGTTCAACTTTTCACAATTTTTATTAAAGTTTTGTATAAAGGGTAGTAACAAATATATATTTTTATGATATGATCTGATTGAAGTAATTTTTATATATTTTTTATATGTTTGGATGTCAGAAGATTATAAAGATGAATATATTTTAAACACTATTGAAAATCAGCACTACACTACGCATACAATATTGTCTTGCTTATTGACCGTTCAAGACGAGATAGGATATCTACCTAAAAACTCGATAAATGTAGTTGCTGAATTTATGAATGTTTCAATTAATGATGTTTGGGGAGTAGCTTCTTTCTATTTGAACTTTAGATTTGATCCTCCTGGTAAATTTAATTTGGAAATATGCTGGGGACCTTCCTGCCACATAGGAGGAGCATCAGAATTGCAACAAACAGCATTAAAGAAATTAAAATTGGATAATCAAGGCGACACGGATGACGGCAAATTTACATTGAAATTTAATACATGTTTAGGCGCTTGTCCTCAGGCACCTCTAATTAGTGTTGATCATAAACTCTACGGAAAAATGAATTCTAAAAAATTTTCAAAAATAATGGATGAACTAATTTGAATTATGAAAGCTTAAAAAATGACAGTGATAAAAGATGGCATGAATTAACTAATGGCAATGTGCCTTGGGTAAGAGTAAGTGATGCTATGTGTTGCGGATCTTCATTAGGTTCTGATGAAATAGTTGAAATTTTAAAAAATTATAGTATCGAAAATAATTTGTCCATAAACATTGATACTGTTGGATGTCATGGATTGTGTTACGCTGGGACAATAATTGATGTATTACTACCAGGTAATCCGAGGGTATTTTGGGGATATGTTACTCCAGAAAATGTTATTAAGACTGTAGATAGTTATATAACCGATAATAAAATTATAAAACAGAACTTGCTCGGATCTTTAGGTGAAAAATCTATAAAAAATATTCCTGATTTTTCTGACCTTCCAGGCGTGAAATATCAAAATAGAATAGCGTTAAAAAATTCAGGAAATATAGCATTTAATGACATTCATCAATATATAGCCAATGATGGCTTTTCGGGATTAAACAAAGCATTAAATTCCATGAGTTCTGGGGATGTTATAAATGAAGTGAAAAACTCTGGATTACGAGGGAGAGGAGGAGCGGCGTTTCCTACTGGTGTAAAATGGAGTTTTATGGCAAATTCAAAGGGAAAAAAATATATTTTATGTAATTGTGAAGAAGGAGATCCTGGAGCATTTAATGATAAAGGGATATTAGAAAGTGATCCATTTACTTTGATAGAGGGAATGATAATTGCAGGGTATGCAACTAATTCCACTAATGGATATGTTTTTATAAGACATGGACATGAAGGCCCGATAGTTCGCACGGAACAAGCAATTAAACAAGCTTACGAGAATGGATTGCTGGGAGAAAACATTTTGGGCTCAGGATTTTCGTTTGATATTGAAGTTTCGCTTACAGGAGATTCGTATGTGGCAGGTGAAGAAACTGCATTGATGGAATCAATCGAAGGGAAAAGTTCAAGACCTAGATCAAGACCCCCGTTTCCTGCGGCTTATGGAGTTTGGGGACACCCAAGCACAATTAACAATGTCAAATCATTATCTTATGTTGCAGAAATAATAAGAAATGGGAGTGAGTGGTTCAAATCAACTGGTACAGAGAGCAGTTCGGGAACTGCTATTGTATGCCTTTCAGGAGACATAACAAACCCAGGAATGTATGAAGTCGAGATGGGACTATCAATTGGAGATGTGATTGAAAAATTGGGAGGAGGAATTCCAAAAGGAAGAAAATTGAAAATGCTACAAACTGGAGGACCACTAGGAGGAGTTTTAGGTTCAGATAGTCTAAAGGTAAAAATAGATTTTGATGAAATGGCTAAAGCAGGCGCGATTTTGGGATCAGGTGGTATTATTGTTGTTGATGACAGAACATGTGCAGTTGATTTGACAAAATCTTTAGTTGCTTTTTGCCAGTATGAATCATGTGGGAAATGTTTTCCCTGTAGATTAGGAATGACTCATCTACTTGAAATTGTTGAAAAAATTTCAAGAGGAGAAGGTAAAATTGAAGACTTGGCTTTGATGAATAAAATTGGTAAAAATATGCAAGCAGGATCGTTGTGTGGTCATGGCCAACTTGGATATAATCCAATAAGTTCAGCCTTGAAACATTTTCAGAAAGATTTTGAACAATGTATGAGTGGAGATTGCCCTACAGGTAGTTGCCAAGATAGAAATATAGTTTTTCCAGTTAACACTAGACCAAATGCGTGGCAAGTTAAAGCAGGTAGTAAATGATAGAGAATAATATAGATACTGTTGATATAACTATTGACGGTAAAAAAATTAAAGCAAATAAAAATACAAATATATTACAAGCAGCTATGGATGCAGGGATGTATATTCCTTATTTATGTTATTACCCTGGAATGAAATCGTATGGTGCTTGTAGGATGTGTGTTGTAGAAGTAGAAGGTGGTAGAGGAGCTCCTGCATCTTGTACTACTCCTGTAGCCGAGGGTATGAAAATCAATACACAAACAGATGAGTTGGTTGACTTGAGAAAAGGAATTATGGAGTTACTTTTGTCAGAGCATCCTCATGGTTGTTTAACATGTCATAGAATTGATTTGTGTGGGCCAAGTGACATATGTTTAAGACACGTGTCTGTTAATGACAGATGCATAACTTGTCCTAAAAATGAGAGATGCGAACTTAAAGATACTGTTCGAAGCTTAGATATGGAAATGAATAGTCCTTTGACTTATAACTATCGAGGCGAACATGTGAAAAACGATGACCCTTTATGGGATATGGATATGAATTTGTGTATAGTTTGCGCAAGGTGTGTTAGGGTTTGCTCGGAAGTAAGAGTAGATAATGCTTTAACTGTAACAGAGAGAGCTGGCAAAGTTATCATTGGAACTTCAATGGGAGACAGTCTGATTGATGCAGGCTGTGAATTTTGTGGAGCGTGTTTGGATGTATGCCCAACTGGAGCTATAGTTGAGAGAGATTATAAATGGGAGAAAGCTGAATCTAAAACCAAGTCAATATGCAATTATTGTCCAGTCGGATGTACTGTTGACTTAGAAACAAATGCGAGAGAAAAACTAGTCAGAATAGGAAGTAATTTATCAGGGCCTTCAAATAAGGGGCAAACCTGTTTCAAAGGCAAATTTGGTTTTGATTTTGTTAATTCTAAATCAAAACTATTAAATGCGATGGAGCGTAAAAATAATATTTTAGTTAAATCTACAATTAAGAATAATATGGAATCTATTTCAGAATTAATTAAAAATACTGACCCACAAAATTATGCAATGATTGTTGACTCTAGTATTACAAACGAAGATATGTATTTATCTAAAAAATTCGGATCTGAAGTTGTTGGATCAAATAATATCATTTCTAATGCGGACCTTGATAGTGGACTTAGACATAAATTAACTGAAACATTAGGATTTTCATCAGCTTCAAATACAATACAAGATTTGAAAAACTCAAAATCATATTTAGTTGTTTCTTCAAATATAACTGAAAATCATAACATTTTATCCTTACCTATAAAACAATCAATAGACTCAGGCAAATCTAAATTAGTTGTGATTGATCAAAGAGAAACAGAAATTACTAAATTTGCATCATTATGGTTAAATCCGTATCCGGGTACCGAAGCGTATCTTATTGGTGGAATTATAAGATCAATGATTGATCAATCTTTAGAAAACAAAGATTTCGTTGAAAATCATTCTCAAAACTATTCGGATTTCAGGAAATCGATATGGAAATTTGATTTGATTAAGGTTTCTTCTATTACTGGTATTAGTGTTGAAGATATCAATGAAGCCGTTAATATATTAGCAAATGGACCTATGGCCACTATATATTCTAACGAAACAATTAAACCTCAAAATTTAGATGAACTAGTAAAATTGTTAATTGACTTAAGCCTTGTTTCGGGTAATGTGGGACTGAAAGGCGGAGGATTATATCCAATGTTTAGAGGTGCTAATTCACAAGGAGCAACGGATTTAGGCTTAACAACAGTTGTTAACAACCCGTCCAATCTAGATATTTCTGATAATAGAGATATATCGTATGCAAAAATATTAGAAATGATAAAAAATAATCAAATTAAAGTACTACATTTAGTTGGTGATTTTAATGAAGACTACAATAATGAATTATTTGAAATCATAAATAATGTTAATAATAGTATGAAAATAATATCTCACAAATCACTTTCTAATAGTAATAGAAATGAAGTTTCAGATTACATTCTACCTTCAACAACTTTTGCTGAATCAGAAGGTACTAAAACTAATTTAGAACGACGAATTCAATTATTAAACATTGCTATAAGTCCTAAAAGTGATCAAACTCAAATATATAAATCTATGCAAAATCTTTCAAAATATTTTGGTGACAAAAAATTCCAGTACAACAAAATTGAAAGTGTTTTTACTGAAATATCTGATTTGATTCCAATGTATAAAAATATTAATTATAAATTTATAAAGAAAAATAAAAATATTACTTGGCCAATTTCTGAAAACAATAAAAATAATATTTTATATTCAAAGAAAAGTAACGCCATTAATCAGAAATTTAATTTTAAAATTTCTGATCTTGATGAATCAATGTTTGGACGTAATGGTTCATATTTAGCGACTGGTAGAGTATTGAATAAATCAAAATTTTCACTTTCTTATAAATCAAATGAGCAATCTAAGTTTAAAGAAATGTATAATTTATCTATGCATCCGGAAGATGCTATCAAACATAAATTAAAACAAAATCAGAGAATTAAATTAATCGCTGAAAATTCAGATCCAATAGATTGTATTGTTATTACGAATGGAAAAACAAAAGATGTATTTGGTATAACTACTCTATTTGGAAATATGATTCAAACTTTAGATGAGACTAAATCTGATTTGAAATATTATTTAGTACCTAATTTAGATGTTGTTTCTGTTGAAATAAAAAAATAAACTGTATTAATAATTTATTTTTCATTAGATATGACTACAAATTTTTCTGCCAATAAAAAACTACTTGAAACTAAAATCCTAAAAAGAGAAGATATTAGTAATCTCATGATAAAAATCTGGATTACTAAACCTTCTGAATTCTCATTCAAACCTGGTCAGTACTGTACCTTGGGAGCGGATGGTATAGAAAGACCTTATTCCATTGCTTCATCTCCTCAAGAAGATACGATCGAATTGTTTGTTGAATTAGTTGAGGAAAATGAAGGCGGAATATTAACCCCAATAATATGGAAAATGCATGAAGGTGACATTTTCACAATGAGACCTAAGGCTAAGGGTATCTTTCAAATTAAAGATCAAGCACTTAATAATTATTTATTAATAAGCACGGTGACGGGTGTTGTCCCTTACGTAAGCTTTGCTAGAACATATCTTCATAATAATCAAAATAATATGAAATTTCATATTTTACAGGGATCAAGCTATGTTGATGAATTTGGTTATTTTGATGAATTGCAAAAATTATCAATAGATAATAAAGAAAATTTAAATTACGTCCCAACTATTAGCAGACCAAATGAAAAAAGAAATTTTCTATGGGAAGGTTCTGTAGGAAGAGTTAACTCAATAGTCGATCAATATATAGAAAGTAATAAATTACATCCTGAAAATACAGTTGTTTTTGCTTGTGGTAACCCTGACATGATAGTAGATATTCAAAATAACTTGGAGCATAAAAAAAGATTTACTGTTATTGAGGAAAGATTTTGGAAATAAATGAGTAGTAAAATGACACCTGCCTGGGAACAGTATGTTAATATCAAAAAAGACTATACTGACGTTGTTTTGCTATTTCGAATGGGTGACTTTTATGAAGCTTTTGATCAAGATGCTCATGTTTTGTCTGAAAAATTAGAAATTACTCTCACTCAAAAACAATTTGGAAAAAATCAGAAACATGATCTTGCAGGATTTCCATACCACTCATTAAATCAACATTTGTCTACATTGTTAAAAAAAGGAGTGAAAGTAGCAATATGTGAACAAACTAGTGATCAAACCAATATCAAAGGTATCATAGAGAGAGAAGTTGTAAGAGTGGTAAGCCCTGGCACAATATTTGAAGACTATATGCTAGATAACCAATCTAATAATTATTTAGCAAGCCTATATTTTTCTAGTGATGAAATTGGAATATCTTATATTGATGTTTCAACCAGCGAAATTAAAGTTTCAAAATTGAATAGAGAATCTTTACCGTCTGAGTTATCTAGGTTAAATCCTGCTGAACTGATAATTAATATTCCTGAAGAAATTGATTTAGCAGCTAACATAAGTAAAGTTATTCTAAATGAGAATGATTTTAATGATTTTAATTTCGAATTAAATATTGCTCAAAATTTATTTAAATTAAATGATGAAGAATGGTTTTATAATCATAAAGTTGAAAAAAAAGCTTTTATTGGATTATTAAATTATTTATTTAATAATAAATTATTAACAAACATTAATTTTGAAAATATTGAATATTATCAATTTTCGGATTTTATGTTTATTGATCCTCAAACAAGAAAAAACCTTAGCCTGTTTTCTTCTAACTCCAATTCTTTTTCGCTATTCAATACAATCAACAGTACTCAAACCTCAATGGGAGCAAGACTTTTAAAACATTATATTGGTCAACCTTTAATTAACAAAAACAAAATATTATTAAGACAAGAAATAGTTGATTGGTTTTTCGAGAATCACACAATTACAAATGAATTTAGGACGCAAATAAAACAAATATCAGATATCGAAAGATTAATTTCGAAAATATCTAACTTTAATTCTGAACCTAGAGATGTTATTGCTTTGTCAAATAGTATAAAAATATTGATGCAAAGTATCGAATTTCTATCACAACAAAAATTACCAAATACTATAAATGAATTAATTGATAATTTCCCAGCTATTGAGGACATAAGTAATTTAGTTGAACAGACTTTCAACATTGACTATTCAGGAAAACTTGGAGATGGAGATCTTATTAAACATGGAGTGTCCGAAACATTAGATGAATATTTATATTCATTAAAAAATTCAAAACAAATACTTTCTGAATTAGAGCTAAAAGAAAAAGAAAAGACGAAAATAAAAAACTTGAAAATTAGATTTAATAAAATCTTTGGGTACTATTTTGAAGTTACTAAATCACAAATTAACAATGTTCCCGATTATTTCATTAGAAAACAAACTTTAGTAAATGCTGAAAGATTTTTTACGGAAGAATTAAAAGAATTAGAAACGAAAATCACTTTGTCTGTTGATCTTGTTTCTGAGTTAGAACGTGAAATATATATTGAAGTGTGTGATTTTATAATTTCTAAATCTTCTTTGGTTTTAAAATCATCTGAAATCATATCAAAATTGGATGTATTTTCAAATTTCGCAACAGTATCTGTGCTAAACACCTATATTAAACCTGAGATTAATGATTCCAAAAATTTGCAAATTAATCATTCAAGACACCCTATGGTGGAACAAATTATTGAGTCTGGAAAATTTGTACCTAATGATGTTTTTATAGATGATTTAAGTGAACAAATTATTCTTTTAACTGGACCTAATATGTCTGGTAAATCAACTTATATTAGGCAAATTGGAATTTTGGTTTTAATGTCACAAATTGGTTGTTATATACCAGCATCTTTTGCAGAAATAGGAATTGTTGATCGAATATTTACTAGAGTTGGATTAGAAGATGATTTGTCAGAAGGGAGATCAACTTTCATGACTGAAATGTTGGAAACTTCTTTGATCTTAAATGAAGCCACTGATAGATCTTTGATTATTCTTGATGAAATTGGTCGCGGTACTAGTACGTATGATGGTTTAGCAATTGCTATGTCTGTAGCTGAGCACATACATGAAAGTAAGAATTTAAAGTCAAGAACCTTATTCGCAACACATTTTCATGAAATGACATCATTGGAATCAGATATGGAACGGATTAAAAATTATTACGTTAGTGTAGTAGAAGATGGAGATAAAGTGGTTTTTCTGCACGATATTAAAAGAGGGATATCTGAAAGAAGTTATGGTATATATGTGGCTGAATTAGCTGGAATGCCTCGCGAGGTTATTCATAAATCTAAATTACTTTTAGCTAACCTAGAATCAAAATCTGATTTTTCGTTTGAAAATATCCCTGAACAACTGCCATTGAATCTAATTGAAAATAATTATGATGAAATTAAAGAATTAATTAATACAATTGATACTGACGGCATTACCCCATTAGATGCATTAATAAAATTGTCAGAAATCAAAGATAAATTTAAAGAAAAATAATCAAACTTATAACTTAAATTTAATTGAAATAAATAGTTAGATGATTTTCAATTAATGTAATTAGTTATTTAAGCTTATTATGTTAAACATTAATGACAATTTAAATTTACATGTTTTTGAAGAAGAACAAGTTTATACCCTTCAGGAAAACAGCTCAGATATTTTAATGTCATTTTATTCAGTTAATCCAAAAAATAATTTTCAAAATCATTTAAGAAAATCTCAAAATAATCCTGAAATAATTGAGTTTTTAAACCTTTTAAATTTTTCATATTTTGAAACTCACTCTTATTCGTTAGATATTGAGTTCTCACAAAAATTAAATACTTATATAGACAATAATTTTGTTCTGTTTAATAACAATTTTGTTGTTAATGATGTTTTGAATGAATTAAAAATTATGTGGATTGTGTTGCTAAGCTACAATTATTTTAACAATCCCAATGAAAAAACAAGAAACAGAATTTTAAAAATACTAGATCATTGTGTTACAACAAATTCTCTTGATTCAGTTACTCCAACTAAAAATTTCAAATCATTTTATTTCATGGATTTGTTGTCTAACTCTGAAGAAGATATTTTACTAAGAAAAACTATGTCATTGTATGTAAAGAATATTTTTAATAATCACCTAAATGCTCTTCCAAATATTAAATTTCAATTTGATATTAAAGCAAATGATTTAAAAATTAAAAATAAACAAAATGATTGTATCAAGTATTTATGGAAAGAATTTATAAACTCAATTGTAAATAAATTGACTTATAAATTATGTGAATATTGCAATGATTTATTTAATACTAATAATGAAAGAAAAATATTTTGTTCATATATTTGTAAAAACAGGAAAAGTTCTGCAGATTCGTATAAAAGATCTAAGAAAAGAAATTTAGTAAAATTAAACTCTGTTCCAGGATTTACTAATAACAATAAACCGTACAAAATTATTACTCAATAAAGTTTGGAAAATAATTGAAACAAAAGCATATACTTATAGCTATTTTTATAGTTTTTCTTTGGGGATTTAATTTTGTAGCTTTAAAAGTTACAGTAACTTCATTACCTCCTGTATTTGCAGCGGCTCTACGTTTCTTAATTCTATCTATACCATGGATATTTTTTGTTAAAAAACCTAATATTTCAAAAACTCAATTTATTTCTATCCCTTTAACTTTAGGTGTTTTTCAATATAGCCTTCTATACTATGGAATGAGCTTGGGATTATCTACAGGACTAAGTGCTGTTATTCTTCAAACACAATCATTTTTTTCTGTTTTTCTTTCATCTATATTTATGAAAGAAAAAATTAAAAATAAGGAAATTTTCGGCTTAATTGTAGGAGCTTTTGGTGTTTTGCTGTTATTCTTCTTTAACGATGGGGACTTCGAAATTGAATCAGTGATAGTAATTTTATTAGCTGCTATTTCATGGGGGGTAGCAAATATACAACTAAAAAATCTTGGCAAAATTAATATGATATCTTTTTTGATTTGGATATCTCCTATTGCTGCTGTATTTCTATTTGCAATTTCTATATGCATAGAATATGAAGATATTAAAAAAATCAGTATTACTGAAATAGAATTTCGTGTTATTTTATCTATTTTATATACTGCGTGCTTATCTACATTAATAGGATTCTCTTTATGGCAATATTTACTAAATAAATATAATTCAGTTAAAGTCACACCTTTTGGATTGTTGGTACCTATCACAGGATCGATATTTGGATTTTTGTTTTTAAATGAGATTTTAGAAATTTATCAAATTATTTCTGGAACTGTAATTATTATAGGATTAATACTTATTTCGTATAAAAAATAGAATTAATCTCATTTTTATTTATTAGGTATTATTTTGCTAGGCCACCAATTTTTTTGTCCAAGTAACTTAACCAAGGCAGGCACTAATAATGTTCTTGTAATAAAAGTATCTATAATAACGCCTATAGCTACTGCGAATCCTAATTGAAAGAGATCAGTAAGAGGTAAGACCATTAAGGCAGAAAATGTTCCAGCTAATATGATTCCAGCTGAAGTAATTACTCCACCTGTTTGTGATACAGCTATTCGAGTCGCTTCTGATAATTCATTTATTTTCGCTTCTTCTCTTATTCTACTCATCAAATATATGTTATAGTCAACACCTAACGCGTTTAAGAATACAAACAAGAAAAACGGCAACCCCGCAGTATACGCAGGTTGGTCGAAAATATGCCTGAAAACTAATAATGAAATACCAATTGTTGAGAAATATGTGAATATTATTGTTGCACATAAATAAATAGGAGCAACAACAGATCTTAGAAGGATCAGTAAAACTAATCCAATTGCTAATAAGATTATAGGGAGAACTACAATTTGATCTCTATTAACCGCTTCACGGGTGTCAAATTGAACAGCTGTTTCACCTCCAACATATAGTTTAGATAAATCTATTCCTAACTGAGATGCTTCAGTTTTTATATATTTTCTTATACCTGGAATTAAGTCCATTCCTTTTTCATTGTATGGGTTCTCATTTAAAATGAGCTCTATTTTGGACACAGAATTATCAGGTGACGAATAGTTGCTTACCTTAGCTTTTATTGCAAAAGTTTGAGGATCTTGAGAACTTAAATACTGTTGAATTTGATTGGCACCTCCGATAGGTGATTCTAAACCAAAGGGTCTAGTTTGGCTTGATATACGGGTTACGCCTGGAGCAGCAATCAAAATTTTACTTAATGAATCAATTTTTTCCAAATTTGATTTTTCTAGAGCAGCATTTTCAGAACCTAAGTCTAAATAAATTTCCACAGGAGCTAGTTCTCCGGGATTAAACCCTGATCTGAGTAATTCAAAGCTTTTAACTGAATCAGCATTGTTTGGTAAGCTAGCTAATTGATCATAAGTTGGCTTAGCTCCAATTAACCCTGTGAACATAAGAAGAAGAATTGATGATGTGATTATTAAAGTGGCAACTGGCTTAGTGATCACTAATTTAGCAATTCTTGAATAAATTGTTTCATTTGATTTTTGAGATTTTTTATTTTTACCTACGGTGTAATAAAAAATAAGCTGAAATAACCCTATTACAGAATAAAACGGGAATACAATAGATGCAATAAGTTTTGATCGCCATGAATAGTCTACTGGAAAAAATGAAAATTTACCCATAATACACATAAGTGAAGGAACTAGAGTCAAAGCAGCAATTAACATTAAAAATACAGCTATTCCAATTACAGGACCTAAAGATTGATAAGATTTAAGAACACATAATAATAATATTGATGAAGCTATAATAATAGTTAGTGCGGCCGATGCCACAGCACCACCAACTCCTTGCATTGTTTTTTTCATAGCTTGGTGTTTGTCTTTTGTTTTTGCTAATTCTTCTCTAAATCTTGATGAAATGAAAAGACAGTAATCTGTGCCTGAACCAAATAAAACAACTGTCATAATTCCTGTTGATTGTCCATTTATGCGAAGAAATTCGCCTGATCCTTGGTCTATCCATGCTATTACTCCTTGAGCAATCTGAAAAACTAATCCAACAACAATTAATGGCAAAAGAGCAGTTACGGGGGATTTATATATTAATAAAAGTAAAACAAGCACAAGAATTACTGTGACGAGTAGCAATAATCCATCTATCGAACTAAAAACTTCTATTAGATCAGCCAATAATCCTCCAGGCCCTCCGACCAAGACTACTAGATTGTCAACATCACTGAGTTCATTCTGTACTATTTGTCTTAATTTTTTAATTTCACCAGGATAATCATCATCAAAAGGAGCAATATTCAAATTTAATATCATAGTCATAGTATTCTCTGAAGGGGAAACAAATTCTGCTCTAGCTTGAGGTAAACTAAAAACAGATACTATACTTTTAAGTTTTAGAGATTCATCAGATTTTATTTTATTTTCAATGTCTGATAATATTTTTGTTTCTTGATTTGTGAACTTTTCTTTGTTTTTAGTTTGAGCTACGATTATGCTAGGGGCTTCTATGGATCCAGTGCTATAACGTTCTTCGACTAACCTTGCAGCTTTTGTAGACTCGGCACTCTCTGGCAGAAAATCGGTTTGATTAACACTTTCTGTAAGTTGAGGTGCGAAAGGTAAAATAAGACCTGCAGCTATTATCCATGTTGCAAGGACAATCCATTTACCACGCTTGGAACTTGAGAAATTTGTAATTAAATTAATTATAATATATACCTAACAGTTTTAATTAATTCTTTCACAAATGATTTTATTTATCAATATCTGAAGCAAATACTATTGATTACTAAAACTAAAATGTATCATAAATTCTTATTACTAATAGTTTTTTCTATTTTAGTATATGCTTTCCTTTTGGAAACTCAAAACCTTGAAGCACATAAACCATTTTTTCCTCCCTCCTCACCAATCAAAGATAATGCTTTACCTATCAATAGTCCCAATATTTCTCAAGTTTTTTATTTTGTTTTATCTGAAGAAGAGAATGAATTTTGGTTTAAATTAAATCTAGAAAAAGGGCATAGTTTGGTACTAGATTTAGGTACTCCTAAATTTGATATATATAAAAATATATATCCTGATTTAACTTTATATTACGAAAATGAAGAAATGAATTTGGATAAATTAGTTCATTACAACATTGAAAATAAATGGGGATTATCTGAATTTCATGAACCATTTACAAATACTTATTCTTGGATATATGTTAAAGATAGATATTCAGTATCAAGGGCAGGAAATTATTATGTTAGAATTAAATCTGATTACAAGATGGATTACAGACTTTGGTTTGCTACAGGAATTATAGAGGATTTTGGTATTACGGATTTAGCAAAATTTGCTGGGAATAGAAGTACTATAAGAGATTTTCATACAAACAATTATGAGAGTGAGAGTGAGAGTGAGAGTGAGAGTGATAGTCTAACAAATCTAGAGAGTGACCAAACTAATTTTGATAATCGAAGTGAAATTTCAGTTGATAAATCTGGAAGCAACACATACGTAATTTATGTTTTAATATTGTCTGTGTTTATAATATTATTATTTCTATATATAAATAGAAGAAGAAACAAAACATAGGTGAAAAAATGAATTTGAAAAAAAATGACAAAGCCCCAAATTTTAATTTGCAAGATACAAATGGTAAATCGGTTGAGTTAAGTGATTTTAAGGGCAAAAATTTAGTTTTGTATTTTTACCCAAAAGATGATACTCCTGGTTGCACGATTGAAGCTTGTGAAATTCGCGATAATTACTCAATGTTTATTGATAAAAATATTTCTATTTTCGGAATTAGTGCTGACAATGAAGAATCACACAAAGCATTTACCGATAAATTCAAATTACCATTTCCTCTTCTTGCTGATATAAATAAGTCTATGTGCAAAGATTATGATGTTTTGTATAAAGCAACTGTTGACGGGAATGAGGTTGAAAGAATTTCCAGAGTCACATTTGTTATAGATAAAAATGGTGTGATTTCCAAAATATGGAATCCTGTTGATCCTAATGGGCACGCCAAGCAAATATTAGACTATTTGAGTAAATAGATTTGTTATGTTTGATTTGATCAAGGTTGTATATGCCAAAACTGAATAAGTATAAACCAATTAGAATTCTTTGGATTTTACTTGGAAGTCTTTCTATAGGAATGGGTGTGATTGGAATATTTGTACCAGGATGGCCAACAACAATTTTTTTAATCATAGCTTCTTATTTTTATATTAGAAGTTCACGTAGATTATACAATTGGTTAATAAATAATAGATTGTTGGGTATTTATATAAAAAATTATCTTTCGGGAAAAGGAATGCCACTCAAGGCTAAATTAGTATCCTTGATTGTTATGTGGCTATTCGGATTGTTGTCAATTTTAATGTGGATTCCTAATGATCTGATTTTGATCCAAAGTATTGTTTTGCTTTTATTAATTATAGGAACGTTTTTTATATTAAGAGTTAAAACTTCAAATTAATTTAAAAGCCAACTGATGCTGCGTATAAAACGGCTAGTATAACTACAGGAATCGCTATTAGTACAGATTTCAACATATTTAGTATTTATTGTATTATTAAATTTA
>JBJLGN010000031.1:0-74901 GCA_045564835.1 Dehalococcoidia bacterium | reverse complement strand
AGTTCTGCAATTAGTTTCTGCAATTTTTTTGATTTTTATAATTCTTATACAAGTACGCGGACAGAGTGTTAATATATTTGGCGGTGGAGGAGATAGTTATAGAACACGTAGAGGATTTGAGAAAGTTTTATTCCAATTAACAATAATTGTTTCTATATCATTTGTGTCATTGGGATTAATAAACGCTGCTCTTTCTTAACTAAATTACAGAGATTTCCATTTAGTCCCATCTTCTGAATCATATATACTTATACCCATTGCATCTAATTGGTCTCGTATTTCATCTGCTTTTGCATAATTTTTCTTTTCTCTAAATTCATCACGGTCTCTAATAAGTTTTTCGATGTTAAGGGTGTCAATGTCTTGTTTAGGATTGATACTTTCTGATTTTATATCTATTCCCAGAATGTTCAGTAAATCTAATAAAGTCTTTTGGCTTTTATTTATATTCATATTTTGATTGTAAGACTGATTTATAGATTTACTAAGTTCAAATATTGATCCTAAAGCCAAAGATGTATTTAAATCAGTACTCATTGAGTTATGAAATTTGTCAACAAATTGTTTTGAATTTAGCTCATTTATACTATCTGATGATTTTAACTGTATAGTTTGTTTAAGTCTTTGAATTGCTTTTTCATTCGCACTAAGTATTGATTCATCGAATTCGAGAGGATTTTTGTAATTACCACTAATAAAAAACATTCTTATTGCGGGGGGAGAGTATTTTTTTAGTAAGTCATTAATTGAAATAATATTTCCTAATGATTTACTCATTTTTTCTGATTTCAAGTTTATTAATCCATTATGCATCCATATTGTGGAAAAAGGAACATTTTCAGAGAAAGCTTCTGATTGAGCAATTTCATTTTCATGATGAGGGAAAATCAAATCTCTTCCACCGCCATGTATGTCTAAATTTTGTCCTAAATACTTCATCGACATAGCTGAACACTCAATATGCCATCCAGGTCTTCCTACACCCCACGGACTTTCCCATCCAGGCTCATCACTTATTTGTTTTTTCCATAATGCAAAATCCATAGGATGTTCTTTGTTTTCATTTATATCAATTCTTGCGCCTGCTAACATTTCATCAATATTTCTTTTACTTAATTTGCCATATGTTTCAAATTTATTTACTCTGAAATAACAATCTCCATTTACTTCGTAAGCCATATCTTTTGATATTAGTACATCTATCATATTTGTCATTTCTTTTATTTCTTCTGTTGCTTTTGGCGCATGGTCAGCAGGTAATACATTAAGCTTGCTTAAAGAATTAATGTGTTGGGCTATATACTTACTTGATATTTTATCTATAGTTGTATTATTATCTTTGGCTGCAGTAATTAGTTTGTCGTCTATATCAGTAAAATTTTGTACAAAATTCATCTTATAATTTTGAGATAATAAATACCTTCTGAGTGTATCAAAAATCACAGCAGACATAGCATGACCTATATGAGATTCAGAGTAGGGTGTGATCCCGCATACATATACTTTTAATATTTTAGAAGTGTTTAATTCTAAAAGTTTTTGTTTATTATCAAGTGTGTCTTGTATTTTCATATTAATTATTTTTTATTAAGCTAGATATTGCTAAAGCTGAAATTCCCTGGTTATCACCTGTATATCCTAATCCATCTGTGGATTTTCCTTTTATATTTATTTGATTAGAATTTATTCCTAATGTTAAGGATATTGTATTTTTCATTTCTTGTGAATGATTTTTTATGTGAAAATTTTCGGATATTACAGTTGAATCTATATTATTGATATCCCATTTTTGTTGTTTGAGTATTATATTTATTTGTTTTAGCATTTTAATACTCGAGTTGGGGACATTATCTTTATTAAAAAAATGTCCAATGTCTCCAAGTCCTGCAGCTCCAAGAAGAGAATCGATTATTGCGTGTATTAATACATCTCCATCGCTATCTCCTTCAAGGCTATGCTTTGTATCCATCAATACTCCGCCTATAATTAAATCACCTTTATTAACTAATTTGTGAGTATCAAAACCTATTCCAAAATTGTTTTTCATATTAATTGATAATTTTATTTATTATTTCTAGATCTTTATCGATAGTTATTTTTATATTATATTTTTCACCTGGAAAGGTATATGGCGTTATGTTGCTAGAGAGTAACAATTCTGGCAAGTCATTATAATTTAATTTTGAATTAAGGATCTCAGAATTATTTAAAATTTTATTTAACAACTTTGTATCATATGATTGAGGAGTTTGGGATCCAATAACTTCAATTCTGTTAAGTTTTTTATTTATTTTATTTTTATTACCTAGGTACATAGAATCTGACTGATTAATTACAGGAATTCCGCTTTTATGATTTTTTGCAGCTTTTATACTTTCTGTTATCAATCTTTCATTTAATAGAGGCCTTGCAGCATCATGTATTAAAGTAATGTCAGTTTTTAATGAATTTGTAAAACCGTTAAAAACTGACATTAAGCGATTTTCTCCACCCAATATAATATTGTTAATCTTATTATATTTTTCTTTTACGCTTTCAATTAAATATTTATTTTTTTCAGAGCATACAATTGTTATATTTGTGATGTGTTTATTATTTTCAAATTGAGTTAATGAATACTCAAAAATCATTTTATTATTAATAAACATAGTTGTTTTATCATTTACGTTTATTCTTTCAGATTTTCCACCGGCTAATAATATGGCAGTAGTTTTCATATTTCCCTTTATTTAAATTTTGCTTATATTATAATGTTATGAAACAACTTTTTTTTAAAGGTATAAATTTTGATTAATTATTGGATGTTTACAATTTCAAAAGAAAACTTTGATATATTTAATAATCAAAAAGAAAAACAAATTGAATTTGGCAAAAAATATCAAAGAAGAGCAAAAAGAATTGAATTAGATGATAGAGTGGTAATCTATATTCGAGATATCAGCAAATGGATAATTACAGCTACAGTTTCTTCTAAAGTTAAAAATATAATTAAATCTAATTGGAAAGATGAATCTTTAGATTATAAATATAAAGTTGATCTAAATATAAATACAAAATTAAATGACGATGATGGGATTGATGCTTCTTTTATTGCACCGAGCTTAGAATATCTAAAAAGATGGCTACCAGAGCATTGGAAATTAGGTTTTACGGATAGCATGCATATACTTTCTGCTAGAGATTTTAATTTAATTGAATCTGAGATAAACAGAATTAATTAAAATCGTCAATTTCCAGCCATTTAGAACCATTTTTCAGCATATTGAAAGTGTTATAAAATATTTCTTTTTGAATATTATTTGTTTCAATTTGTTTTATTGCTGAAATTTTGTTAATGATCAATTTACAATCTTTAGGCTCAGTCCATTTTTCTCTGTTTTTTTTAAAAGGTTGCGGAGCAGAATCAGTTTCTACTATGATTTTGTTTAAAGGAATTGTTCTGATCACTTCCTCCAAATACGGTTTTCTTAATAAAGGCTTACCAAAAGACACATTAAACCCAATATCAATAATTTGTTTTGCTACCTCTAGGTTTGATTGAAAATAGTGCATTGCTCCACCTATTTCAAATGCCCTCTCTTCTTTTAAAATTTTCAACACTTCTTTTATCGCAAGCCTAGAATGAAATATAATTGGCTTATTTAATTCTCTGGCTATTCCAATCTGTTTTCTGAAAGCTGAGTATTGAATCATTCTATCAGGAGATGATTCTTGGAAATCTAATCCAATTTCACTAATTACAATTAACTTTTTATTATTAGTTACTAATTCATATATTTTACTTATATCTTTATTATTTATTTCTCTTTTCAAGTTTTGTGGATGCATTCCAATTCCTCCAAATATATTCTTGTGCTTTTGAGACAATAAATTTATTCTTATGGCACTATCTAAATCAACAGAAGAATCAATTACTGATTTAACTTCTTTATTATCTGATCTACTTAGTACTTCTAATAATTCTTGATCTTTATAGCTGTAGATATGTGTGTGCGAATCAATAATAGGGAATTGTTTCATAGTTATTTTCTAAATAAGTTGTTATATATTGTATTCCAACTTAGTAGGGCACATTTAATTCTAATTTGATTAGCTTTAATATCAAATAAAGGGTCAGCAAGTAGTAATTCGGGGTTTATTGAATCGTTTATATCATTTTTAAAATATGATATAAATTCGTTGCATAATTCTTCAATTTCGTTTATTTGTTTATTAAGAATTATTTCAGATAATATTGAAGAGCTTGACTTATGTACAGCACATCCTTCGACTTCTAGATATATTGAAGATATTTTGTGTTTATTTAGATTCATATTAAATACGACTTCATCTCCACAAAATGGATTAAGACCTTTAATGATTTTGTCAGGGTTGGAAATTGGTTCACTAAAACCAGGATTAGCTGATCTATTTAATATTTCTTTTTTATAGACAAAACCTAGATTTTTTTGATCAGACATTATTAAAATACGTTATTGAATTATTAATCTGAGTTATAAATTCATCAATTTCTTGTTTAGTATTGTATATGTAAAAACTTGCTCTAGCAGAAGAGTGGCTGCCTAGTTTTTTAATCAAAGGCATGGCACAATGATGCCCAGTTCTAATTGCAATTCCTTTGGTGTCTAGAAACGTTCCTAAATCATGGGGATGTACATTTGGAACATTGAAAGATATTAAGCCTGCACGTTCATCTATATTTTCAGGTCCTAATATATCTATCCCTTTAACATTTCTGATTTCACTGTATACATACTCAGTTAAATCTTTTTCGTGCTCTCTTATTTCATCCATTGAAATATCTAATAAATAATCAACAGCTGATTTGAGTCCAACGGCTCCTGCTATATTTGGAGTTCCTGCTTCGAATTTCCACGGAACTTCATTCCATGAAGATGTTTCATAAGTTACTTCTAAAATCATATCTCCACCCTTTTGGTAGGCTGGCATTTCTTCTAAAAGTGTTTTTTTCCCATATAAAACTCCAATTCCTGTGGGACCTAACATTTTATGACCAGAAAAAGCCAAGAAATCACATTCCAAATCTTGCACATCAATTGGCATATGAGGAGCACTTTGTGCTGCATCAATAAGAGTTATAGCTCCAACAGCTTTTGCTCTTTTGATTATTTTTTTTATATCGTTAATTGTTCCTATTCCGTTAGAGACGTGAGTTATAGAAACTATTTTTGTATTTGAATTTATTATTTGATCTAGATTTTTATAATCTAATGTACCATCTTTATTGATTGGTATATATTTTAGTTTTGATTTTGTTTCTTTTATTAATTCCTGCCAAGGAACAATGTTACTATGATGCTCCAATTCTGTAATTACAACTTCGCTTGATTCATTTAAATTGGATCTTCCCCAAGTCTCAGCTACTAAATTAATAGATTCTGTTGTTCCTCTAGTAAATATTATTGAATCACTGTTAGGTGAATTAATAAATTCTGCAATTTTATCTTTCGATTGATCATATAAAAATGTTGATTCCATACTAAGTGTATGAACTCCTCTGTGTATATTAGAGTTAGTGTTAGTGTAGAAATCAGTTATACTACTAATAACTTGCGTAGGTTTTTGAGTAGTTGCTGCGTTGTCAAAATATATTAATTTATTTTGATTTATTTTTCGTTGTAGTATAGGGAAATCTTCAACTATATTCTGAGAATTTATCATTAGCTTACCTGTAAAAAATATTATTTATCATACGTATATATTATTTTATAAAATATTTAAGAAATTATGTGGTATTAGATATATTTTATCAGAATTGAATATATATTATTTTATTCTGTAGAAATAGTTTTTTGTTCATTATTTATTGCTGACTCAATAGTATGAGATGAAAGAATTGCACATTTGACTCTTGCAGGGTAGGATGAAATGCCTGATAAAAGGCTGAGGTCGTCTAATTCACTCAAATCTTCATCTAAGTTTTGAGTGGTGACCATTTTTTTGAATTTCGAAGTGATATTAATTACCTCATCAATATTTTTATTCATTAAAGTTTCAGTAAACATTGAAGCAGATCCTTTTGAAATAGCACAGCCAATTCCAGTGAATTGAATATTGATTATTTTATCTTTTTTTATACTAATAAAGAATTCCACTTCGTCACCGCAAAGAGGATTATGTCCTTTAGCATAATTTGTACTATCAGAAGGTTTCCCATAGTTTCTTGGTCTTCTGTTATGGTCAATAATCAACTCTTGGTAGATTTCGTCTAAATCACTCATCGTATTAAAAATCAAATTTATATGAAGGAAGCTTATCTATATAATTTTCATGAAGAAAATTAAACAGAACATCATTTTCTACTTTGTCTATTATTTCCATTGCAAAGCCTGAAATTAACATTTTACTTGCTAATTCAAGCGATAATCCTCTGCTTCTCATATAATAAACGGTTTCTTCATCAATATTTCCAGCTGTTGCTCCGTGACCTGCTAGTATATCATCAACGAAAATATACAAACTAGGTTTACTATCAATTTCGGCTTTTGGAGATAATACTAAATTTTTATCAGATTGAAGTGAGTCAGTTTTAATTGCTCCTTCTCTAACAAGAACAGTTCCCCCAAATATAGCATGTGATTCGTCGTTGAGTATCCCCTTATAATTTATTCTGCTAGTACAATGAGGAGCTATATGATCAATATTAATATAGTTGTCTAAATGTTGTTTTTTAGAAGTGAAATATAATCCATTAAGCTCAGAATATGAGTTTTCAGACGCAGTTATTACTTTTATGTCGTATCTTGATAATTTTGTTCCTTTTGAAAAAGCATTTGATTGCAAGTTAGATTCTTCTAATAATTTAATTCGTGTAGTGTTGATGTGAATGGATTCATCAGTATCATCTAGTACTCTATAATGTACTAATTTAGCTTTCTTGTTTAGTATGATTTCCAACACACTGTTTGAAGCGTATAGACTGTTATTTTCTCCAATATGATTTTCAATTATTTCCGCATTAGATTGTTCATCAATATTTATAAATATTTTAGGTGAACTTAGGATGTGTTTATCATTATTATTTATATTAATAATATTTATGATTAATTTAGATTTGGAGTCAGAGTTACTGTTATTAATATTAATTAGGATAGGGTCTTTGCAAATAGCAGAATTTAGCTGAGCCAGTTCTTCATTTTTACCATCCATAGTGGAATCAAATTTATCCATGTCTTGGTTAGTTAGGTTATTAGACGTAAGATTTCTTACTTCTATATTTCCATCACTGATATTTGAATCAATTAATTCTCCGTTAATGATATTTAACATACTAAAGCCGTCAATATTCAGAGGAGATACATTTTCTAAGGATATATTATCTACTGTACTGTTTTCTAGGTATTCAAGTTCTGTCATACGATTTAAATTAGAGTATTTCCACTCTTCATTACCTTTTCTATGAGTAGGAAGGCCGTTTGTTTTGATTGAATTCATGTTAACTTCTCTTAGATTAGAAGCAATAGATTGTTCACTATTTAAATTGGAATAGATAGTATTTATATAATTATGAAAAGCTTTATTTGAGTCCATAAGATTTTACTTTTTTGATAACCAATCGTAACCTTTTTGTTCTAACTCTAAAGCCAGAGTTTTGTCTCCAGAGGTAACTATATTCCCATCCATCATCACATGAACGAAATCAGGTTTTACGTAGTTAAGAATTCTTTGATAATGAGTTACCAGAAGTACTGAATTTTGATTACTGGCAAAGGAGTCTATTCCTTTAGAAACCACTTTTAGAGCATCGATGTCTAATCCAGAATCTGTTTCATCTAAAATTGCAAGATTAGGATTAAGTAAAGATAGTTGGAGAATTTCATTTCTCTTTTTTTCTCCACCTGAAAACCCTTCATTAACATTTCTTTTTATAAAATCTTGAGAAATCCCTACTTTATCAGCATACTTATTCAGTATATTGTCAAATTCTCGGGTGGATAATGGCTCTTCTCCGTTGAATTCTCGTTTTGAATCTAGAGAAGATTTTAAAAATTGCCACATTCTCACCCCTGGTAGTTCAACAGGGTATTGGAATGCTAAAAACAATCCAGCACAAGCTCTAATTTCAGGTTCCATTTCATTCAAGTCTTGTCCCATAAAAATTATATCTCCAGATTCGACACTGTAAGAAGGGTTCCCTGCTAAAACATTGGCGAGGGTGCTTTTACCAGACCCGTTTGGTCCCATTATTGTATGCTTTTCACCTAAATTTATTTTAAGACTGAGTCCTTTAATTATTTTTATGTCATCAACTGATGCATGAAGATTGTTGATTTCTAATACAGTATTATTATTCATCCTACAGTTCCTTCTAAACTTACTCTTAATAATTGAGAGGCTTCTATCGCAAATTCAAATGGAAGTTCTTTGAATATCCCTTTGCAGAATCCATTGATAATCATGTAATTAGCATCTTCAAGAGAAATACCTCTTTGTTGCGTATAAAACAATTGGTCATCGCTGACTTTGGAAGTTGTAGCTTCATGCTCTAACTGAGCAGTAGGGTTTTTAACTTCAATGTAGGGGATTGTATGGGCTCCACATTTGTCTCCAATTAATAGCGAATCACATTGAGTGAAATTTCTAGCATTTTTGGCAGAAGGGAGTACCTTAACTTGACCTCTATAGGTATTTGTAGCTTTACCAGCTGAAATACCTTTAGCAATAATAGTGCTTTTTGTATTTTTGCCGATATGAATCATCTTGGTACCTGTATCAGCTTGTTGATAGTTATTGACTAATGCAACAGAATAAAATTCCCCAACAGAATTATCACCTTGTAAAATTACTGAAGGGTACTTCCAAGTTATAGCAGATCCTGTTTCTACTTGAGTCCAAGATATTTTTGAATTTTTACCCTGACATTTGCCTCTTTTTGTAACAAAATTGTAAATTCCTCCATCACCATTGGTATCTCCAGGAAACCAGTTTTGTAAGGTGGAATATTTGATTTCTGCATCTTCCAATGCAACTAATTCAACAACTGCAGCGTGTAGCTGATTGTTTTTTCTAAAAGGAGCAGTACAACCTTCGAGGTAACTTACATAGCTGCCTTTGTCAGCTACAATTAATGTTCTTTCGAATTGTCCAGTATCCAATTCATTGATTCTGAAATATGTCATTAATTCAACAGGGCATCTGACTCCAGGTGGAACATATATAAATGATCCATCTGTGAAAACCGCTGAGTTTAATGTAGCGTAGAAATTGTCACTGTAAGGCACAACTGAGCCCATATATTTTTGGACAAGTTCTGGATATTTGTGTACAGCTTCACTAATAGGGCAGAAGATAACACCTGCATCTTCTAGTTGTTTTTGATATGTTGTTGCTACTGAAACACTATCCATTATGGCATCAACTGCGACGCCCGATAATTTTTTTTGCTCTTCTAATGGAATCCCAAGTTTTGTAAAAGCTTCTAACATTTCTGGGTCTACCTCGTCTAAGCTTTTTGGGTTGGGTTTATCTGTAGGTGATGAATAATATCTAATTTTTTGAAAATCAATTTTAGGGAAATCTATATTAGCCCATTCTGGTTCATTATCTTGATTTTTAAACCAATGGTTCAAAGATTTCAATCTCCAATCAAGCAACCACTGAGGTTCGTTTTTTTTCTCTGAAATTAATCTAACTATATCTTCAGATAAGCCAATTGGAGCATTGTCCGGATTGAATTTAAAATCAAACCCCCATTTGTAGTTATCATTTTCAAGTTTAGTATTTCTTGAGATTACATTTTTTTCATTATTCATGTACTTATTCACTTTAACGTTTATTTATTGAGTATTACATCATATACGATTATTTGTAACGATGTTTATATTATTGTATAAAATAATTAAGAAATCATGTAGTACCAAATATATGTTAGTTTAAAAAAAGTTTTTGTCAATTAAATTCATAACTTTTTTTGTATCTAAATCAATGGCTATATCAATTTTGCCTTTGTTTTCAGTAGGAGATGTTAATCCTTTCTGTGACTTACTGATATCTACATCAACTTCCTTAGATTTGTATGAAAACAAATTTTCGAAAAACAAACATATTACAGCAATAGGATCGCATAAACTCATTTCGTCTTTGTCTTTGTGATAATTGAAAAAACTATCAATAATAGAATTAGAAAATTTCCCTAGGACTGAATTTGATTTTTTAAATTCATATTCCGAGTTGTAAAATTTGTCTTTGCTAATAACAACACTGTCACAAACATCTAATCCTATTGCTTTTATTTTTAATCCAGATTTAAATACAATGTTTGCTGCTTCTGGATCTGCGTAAATATTAAATTCTGCAAATTTTGTAGCATTTCCTGGTACATAAAATGCTCCCCCCATTAAAACAACAGATTTGATTATTTTTTTAGTATCAGGAATTGATACTAATGCTTTGGCTAAATTTGTTAATGGTCCTAACATAAGCATGGTGATTTCAACATTTTCATTTTCTAGGTATAACTCGTGTAAATATTCATAAGTTTCTAGCTTATTATGTGAATACGTACTTTTATCTAACGTAAGAGTAAGGCCATTTTTACCATGATAGTGTTCAGCATCTACAAACTTTTCTCCCAATATAGTACTTTCAGAACCCTTTAGTATTACAGAATGTTGTAAATTTACTACATTAATAATATCTAGCATATTTTGATGTGTATTTTTAAGCGATGTGTTTCCGCCTATACTAGATATAATGATTTTTGAATATTTAGATAATTTGTCATTCAAATTAGATAGCATAGTTAAAGCAAGTGCATCATCAACTCCAGGGTCAGTATCTATTATTAATATTTGTTCCTTGTTCATTATTTTACTCTCTCGATAACATAATCAAATAATTCATTTAAATTGTTTTTACTAGTTTTCTGTAAATCTGTTTTTGAAATTAATTCTCGTGCTAAATCAATATATTTAAAACAATCACTTTTTATAATTGACTTAATATTGTACGCATCCATTAAATGAATGAGATCATTTGTTTCTATACTTCCATCGAGTTCAGTTATTTTATTGAAGATTTTATTATCTTTATGTGAAAATTTTTCTTTTGCTAGTAATATCGGATATGTTTTTTTATTGTTTTCAAAATCAGAAAAATTTGATTTTCCCGTATCATCAGGATCTCCCCAAATACCTAACATATCATCAGATATCTGAAATAACAAACCAAACAAGTCTCCTAAATTTTTATACAGAACATTATCTTTCTTACTTGATTCGTGCAAAATAGAAGGTAAATAAAAAGACAAACTCATTAAGGCCCCAGTTTTTCTTGAAATCATATATAGGTAATTTTCAAGAGTTATAATAGTTTTATCTTCGTACATAATATCAAGGTATTGTCCTTCTATCATATTTATGCAAACTGTATTAAAAGATTTTACAACTTCTTTTGCTGTTGAGGGTTTTATTTCACTATTATAATTACTGGTAATATTATCTGAAATTATTTTAATAATATTACCAAGCAATATTGATTTTTCTGTTCCAAATTCTTTCCATAAAGTTGTATTACCTCTTCTTATTTCATCTTTATCTTGAATATCATCGTGTACCAATGAAAATTCATGCAAATATTCTATTCCGCACGCCAATTTAGTGTAGATATTGTAATCTTTTTGTAATCCGTTTAGAATTTCCAAAAAAATTGAAGACCTTATTCTTTTAGGCATTTTAGTGGAGTTTTCAATAATCAAATAATCTGAGATAGGTTTAAAGTAAAATTCCGATTTATCTAAACTTAATAATTCTTTGAATTGATTATTAATATCTATTTTATATTTGTTTAAAAATTTTGGTTCTTTCAATTTGCAATGTTTCTTTAATAAAAGCAATTATTTCTAGAGTCTAACAAAAGTAATGAATTTTTTCATTTAATTGTAATTTTAACTATTAATTTAAACAATAATATGATAACTTCTATATTTGATGGTCATCCTTTATAAAAACCTTTGAAAATACACAAAAGATGGAAGAATATAGTATTTACTTTGAAAGATACGGGTATTTTAGCCTATTCTTAGTAGTTGCATTACTGGTTCCTTCGGGAATGCTAATCACATCGACTGCATTAAAATATCTAGGAATAAGAAAGTCTAATCCTAACGAAGTTAAAACTGACATCTATGAAGCAGGTATCAAAACATTCTCTGCTAAATGGACTGGATTTAACTTTAGGTATTATACATTTGCTATGATGTTCCTTATATTTGACGTCGAAGTTATCTTTTTATTTCCATGGGCTGCGTCATTGATTAAACTCAATAAAGAGTTTAGCGAGGCTGTGCTTGTGGAGATGTTTGTTTTTATTGGAGTCTTAATTTTAGGATGGTTTTTAGCTTGGAAACAAAAAGCGATCGAGTGGGAGTAAATTTTGAGCGATAATCAGAGTGATGAACTAAATATATTAAAATATGATGTTTTAGCACCATTGTATGAACAAACTGACCTTATAGATAAACAGGAAGGTGCTGATGTAAATAAATTACTACAAACTAATACTGAACCTCTTTCTGAACCAATAATTGAAGTCCCTGATGATTTAGATCGAAATATGATGGTTACATCCGTAGATACTCTTATAAATTGGGGCAGAAAATCATCTGTGTGGCCTTTATCATTTGGATTAGCTTGCTGTGCATTTGAAATGATGGCAAGTGCTATGTCTAGATTTGATTTAAGTAGATTTGGAATGGAAGTATTTAGAGCTTCTCCTAGGCAGGCTGATTTGATAATAATAGCAGGTACTGTTACTTGGAAAATGGCACCTGTGATTGAAAGAGTATATAACCAAATGCCAGAACCCAAATGGGTGATTTCGATGGGAGTATGTGCTACTAGCGGAGGGCCTTACTATCAGAGTTATAGTGTAGTCCCAGGAGTTAACCATATCATTCCAGTGGATGTCTATGTGCCTGGATGCCCGCCAAGACCAGATGCTCTACTATATGGGATTATGATGCTTCACGAAAAAATCAAACGTTATAAAAATTTGGAGAAATGATTAGTGACTAAGATTACTGACAACCAAACAATAAAAAAATTGTTACCTTCAGATTTGAGCAAAAAAGTTTTTATCTCAAATAACTTTTTGTATGTTGATCCAAGTTTTATGTTTGATCTTTGTAAAGAATTAAAAGATAACCCTTCTACTGAGTATAACTATCTGAAATCTATATCAGCAGTAGATTATATTGAATATTTCGAAATAGTATATCATCTGGATTCTTTGATAAATAATTCTTCAATTGTAGTTAAATCCAAGTTGTACGGAAGATCAAAGCTGTCAATCAAATCAGTAACTTCATTATGGAAAGGAGCAGAACTACAAGAAAGAGAAATATGGGATTTGATGGGAATTTATTTTGATGATCATCCAAATATGAAAAGAATATTATTATGGGAAGGATTTGAAGGTCATCCATTAAGAAAAGATTTTATTAAATAAATGAGAAAGTATGTCAATTAATAGTGAATTAGTTACAGTTAATTTTGGACCACAACATCCTAGCATGCATGGTGTTTTTCGCATGAGAGTAACATTGGATGGAGAAAATATTGTTGATATAGAACCAGTTTTTGGATATTTACATCGAGGAACTGAAAAACTAGCTGAAGAGAGAACATATGTGCAGATAGTCACTCTTACAGATAGGCTCGATTATGTCGCCTCAATGTCTAACAATCTTGCATACGTTTCTGCTGTAGAAAAATTATGCGATATCGAAGTCCCCAAAAGAGCAAGTTATCTTAGAGTTCTTGTTGCTGAATTACAGAGGATAGCTAGTCACCTAATGGCGACAGGTTTTTTATTACAAGATTTGGGTGCCTTTGGTACTCCTCTAATGTATTGTTTCCGAGAAAGAGAAAAAATACTAGACATGTTTGAAACACTATGTGGCGCGAGAATTACTTTGAGCTACATGAGACCTGGTGGAGTTTTCCAGGATACCCCTGATGAATTTTGGCAACAATTAGAATCTTTTATGCAAACAATACCTCAGCAAATATCTGAATTAGAATCTTTAATTACAGGTAATGAGATTGTTTTATCAAGAACAAGAAATATAGGTGTATTATCTCCTGAGGAAGTTATTAACGGGTCTTTGTCAGGACCTATGCTGAGAGCATCAAGAGTAAAATGGGATTTAAGAAAAGCAAACCCTTACGAGGTGTATGATGAATTAGATTTTGATATCCCAATAGGTGCAACAGGTGATACTTTTGATAGATATTTAATTCGAGTTAAAGAAATGAAAGAAAGTATTAAAATTATCAACCAATGTGCAAATTTAATTAAACCTGGTCCTGTTAGAAATGAAGACGTACCATTAGTAATACGAGCTCCTGAGAACGAGGCGTACGCTGCAGTTGAGGGACCAAAAGGAGAATTAGGTTTTTACCTTGTAAGTGATGGTGGAGTTTCTCCATATAGATGCAAAATTAGAGCACCATCTTTCATGAACTTAAGCTTACTCAGAGAAATGGCTATAGGAACAAAAGTTGGAGATCTTATAGTTAATTTTGGAAGTATTGATATTGTTTTAGGTGAGGTAGATAGATGATTTCTCAAATATTGGTGATTAATAATGAGTTTTAATCAACTAAATAAATTACTATCTGACTTCTTACCTTTCCTTCCTGATTCACTAAGCTTTATTTTGGCAGGAATATTAATGGCAGCATCGATTTGCACAACATTAATTGGAATTGGTTCAATTTATACATGGTTTGAAAGAAGGGTACTTGCAAAATTTCAATCCAGAGTAGGCCCTAATAGATGGGGGCCATACGGACTTTTGCAACCAATTGCTGATGCTGTTAAATTAATGCTTAAAGAAGATATTATCCCTAGAGCAGCTGATAAATTAGTATTTATTGCTGCACCAATTATCTTTTTAGCTACAACACTATTAGTTTATGCATTCATTCCATTAGGAAAAGACTCTCAACTAGGAGGAACTAATGTGGCATTGCTGTTTGTGTTAGGTATAACTTCTATTAATGCGCTTACTGTATTTATGGCAGGATGGGCATCTAAGAATAAATATGCTATTTTAGGATCTATTCGAGCTGTTGCTATGCTTATAAGTTATGAAGTCCCCATGGCAATTTCTTTAATGGGTGTTGTGATGATGTCCGAATCACTAAGTTTAGTAGGTATTTCCGAATCACAATCTACTTTTCCTTACATACTTATTCAACCATTGGGTGCTATTACTTTTTTAATTGCAGCTATTGCTGAAATGAGTAGAGCACCATTCGATATGGTTGAATCAGAATCAGAACTTATTGGTGGATATATAACAGAGTATGCTGGCATGAAATTTGCAGCTTTTCAATTATCAGAATTCTTAGCTCCAATATTTACTTCAGCGTTTTTCACTGTTCTATTCTTAGGAGGAGACTCAGGGTTTTCTTTAATTCCAGGAATTGTATGGTTTTCACTAAAAACTTTCTTGGTTACATGTATTTTATTATGGTTCAGGTCAACTTGGCCCAGATTAAGAATTGATCAAATTATGGGATTTGCATGGAAAGTTTTAATGCCTGCAGCTATCTTGAATACATTGTTAATTGGCCTAGAGATAGTATTTTTAAAAGATAATTATTTGCTTCAAATAATTATAAATTTTGCTATGGCTTCTCTATTTATTTACTTTATAGCTAATATTTTAGGTCAAAAGAAATTGGCTCTTGAACAACCAGTACCATCTGAACTAGCAAATATGGACGCAAAATAGGTGACAAAATGTATGGATTAGGATTATTTAAAGGATTATCAATAACATTAAAAAATATGGTTTTAACACACAGGACTAATACTGTTCAATATCCTGATAAAAAAGCTAGTATTTTTGAACTTGCAAAACAATCGAATCAAAACTTTATATCTTATATGATTAATAACCCGTTAAATTCTGTTAAAAGCTTTATAGGATTAGTTTCCATAAAACAACAAGCTACGCAACACCCTAGATTTAGAGGAGAAGAATTTAGCTGGTATGAGGAAAGATGTACTGGTTGTGCAAGTTGCGCTAAGTACTGTCCATTAGGAATTATAAAAATAGTTACTGACCAGACAGGGAAAAACTACCAGGAAGGCCAAAGTTATGATATTGAAACTTTCGATATCGATATTGGGAGATGTATGTTTTGTGGATTATGTGTGGAAGCATGTCCGTATGATGCATTACATATGGGGAGTGGATTCGAGGAAGGCCAGTATCAAAGAGATAAGTTAGTTATAGATGTAGATCAATTAAAGAAAGCAGAGAAAAAACCTAGCCATTGGTTTAGACCGCAATTGGCAAGTAAAAAAGATTATTCACCATTTGATGGTGAGATTGGATGGGATGATGTAGGAAGACATCAACAACCTTCTAAAAAAGATTTGAAAAACAAATGGATTAGGAGTGAAACTAATGATTCCTAATATTGTCTTTTATATAACAGCAACCATTACTATTGTGAGTGCCATGATGGTTATATTAACAAAAGATATTTTTAGAGCTGCATTGTTCCTAGCTTCAACATTTTTAGGTGTTGTTGGTATGTTCATATTATTATTTGCGGAATTTTTAGCTGCAGTTCAATTAATAATTTACGTTGGAGCTATATCAGTTGTTATATTATTTGCAATTATGTTCACTAAGGACGTAGAATTAGGAAATCCGTTTTCAAAATTTAAATTTATTGGATTGTTTATAGGTCTTATAGTACTGACAATATTAATAGGATCAATAATTTCGTTTGATTGGACTAATGACTTTGAATTGAAACAACCTCAAGTATTGGTAAAAGCTTATTCAGAATCAATTTATTATATTGGGAAAACATTAGTTTCTACTTTGGTTGTGCCATTCATCGTGTCATCATTTGTATTATTGGCAGCTGTTCTAGGTGCAATCAGCTTAGTTAAAGAAGGAGATGAATGAATCTTGAAGCTTTTCTAATCATATCTTCGATAATGTTTTGTATTGGGTTAATAGGTGTTTTGATCAAATCAAATATTATAGCAATACTTATGTCCTTGGAATTGATGTTAAATTCAATAAATATTGCTGCTGTAGCTGCATCAAGATATGTTACCCCAATTAATTCAGACCCAGCTTTTGTTTTATGGGGAAATTTGTTTGCAATTTTTATTATAACTATAGCAGCAGCAGAAATTGCATTAGGCCTTGCTATTGTTATGAGTCTTTATAAAAAGAAAGGTAAAATTTTTATCGACACAATTTCTGATCTAAAAGGATAAAAAGTATGTGGGCTGAATACATGAAAACAAAAAATTTACAAGCTGCTGAAATGTGGAGAAACACTATTGAATCAGAAGGTCTGCCTTGTAAAATATTACCTGACGGTAAATCAATTGAAGATTGGGCTGAAAACTTAAACTATGTAATCTATGTTCCTATTGGAAGAGAACATGTTGCAGATGAAATAATCAGGAAAATATAATGGAATTCTATCTATACTCAATTTTTATAACACCTATAATTTCTATTTCGCTGAATGTTTTAATTTATCCCTTTAAATCGATTTCAAAGAATATTGTTGCTTGGTTTTTTATTGTTTCTTCTTTTCTGTTGTTGATATTTTCAAGTATGGTGTTTTTTGGGTATCAAGAACCAATAAACAATGATGTTTATAATTACACATTTTTCAAAGTAGATAATTTAAGCATTAATTTTTCAATATTTTTAAATCCTTTGACTGCAGTTATGCTATTTGTGGTATGTTCTGTAAGCTTTTTAGTTCACGTTTTTTCTTTAGGATACATGAGTACGCACGAATATCCTAGATATTATATTTATTTACATTTGTTTACTTGGGCAATGCTAGGATTAGTTTTAGCTGGAAATATAATTCAGATGTTTGTTTTTTGGGAATTAGTAGGATTGTGTTCATATTCTCTGATAGGTTTTTGGTATGATAAAAAATCTGCTACAGATGCTGCAAAAAAAGCATTTATAATTACACGAATCGGAGACTTTGGATTCATGATTGGTATATTGTACTTGATTGCTAATTTATCTAATGTTTATGGTCCGCTAACTAATTTTGTGGGAGACCCTTTGTCTATAATTGCACTAAACGAATCTCTACAAGGTTCTGACATTGCTTTGATTTTTTCATTGGGAATTTTATTAGGAGCAATAGGAAAATCTGCTCAATTTCCTCTTCATACATGGCTGCCGGACGCAATGGAAGGACCTACCCCTGTTAGTGCATTAATACATGCAGCTACTATGGTGGCAGCAGGTGTGTTTTTGATTGGAAGATTTTTACCTGTATTTCCTGAAGAAGCTTTGATTATTACTGCATTGATTGGAGCTATAACTGCATTTGGAGCAGCTCTATTAGGTACAGTTATGAATGATGTGAAAAAAGTTCTAGCTTATTCAACTATTAGCCAATTAGGTTATATGGTTATGGCATTAGGAATGTCCCTATATACTGCTGCGTTTTTCCATTTGTTTACGCATGCTTTTTTTAAAGCTTTATTATTCCTAGTAGCTGGAAGCCTAAGTCATGCAGTAGGGACTTTTGATATGAAAAAAATGGGAGGACTAAGAAAATTAATGCCTTGGACTTATTTGTTTTTTATTATAGGAACTTTTAGTTTAGTAGGATTATTCCCATTTTCAGGATTTTGGAGTAAAGACGAAATATTAGCACAAGTATCTCATAAGCATACGGCTATTGGAGATATTGTTTATTACTTAGGATCTGCTGCAGTATTTTTAACATCATTCTATATGTTTAGAGCATTTTTTATGATTTTCAACGGAAGATATGATAAAAGAAAAAACCCAAGTGTTTCTGTCCATGAAAGTGGATTAATACTATTGATACCAATGGGAATACTTGCCATAGCAGCTATAATTTTTGGATTTTTATTTAATCCTACAATTGATTTAGGATACAAACATCATTGGTTTAATTATTTTATTGATCCTAATTTTCATTCTCATAAATTTGATTTTAGTATTGCAATAATATCTCATTTATTGGTTTTCTTAGGTATATTCGCAGCATATTTGCAGTATAGGTATTCTAAGCCGTTTAACTCGTTTATTATAAAAAGATTTAATAAACTATTATTAGAAAAATATTATTTAGATATTTTCTATGAAAGAATCATAGTAGGTAATTTGTTATATAAAAAATTAATTGGGTTATTGAATTATATTGATTTAAATTATATTGATGATACCTGGAATAAAATTGCATCGTATACAAAATTATTGTCGGGTAAAATTTCTTCTGTTCAAAGTGGACAATTACAACTCTATTCTATGGGGATTCCTCTAGGCATTATTGTTATTAGTTTTTTAGTTATTTTATGGAGATGAATTGAGTAATTCTGATTTGTTATTAATATTAATATTTTCCCCATTAACACTTGGTGTTTTAGGATCAATTTTTATTAATAAAAATATTTTAAATAAATTTTTTATTTTTGTTTCTTATTTTATTCTTCTGTTGACTTCCGTTATTTATTATCGATTTGCATATCAAGGTTATGAGCCTATTTCTGTAGTAAACGATTGGATTAATATAGGTAACACTAATGTAGATTTTTATTTTAAATTGGATGGACTTAACGCACCATTAGTGCTTTTAGGAGGAATACTGACTGTAGTTGCGGTGCATGCATCGAATAACATAAAAGAAAGGCAACGAGAGTATTACTTTTGGATGTTTTTGTTAATAACAGGAGTGTTTGGTGTATTTCTATCTTTTGACTTAATATTGTTCTTTTTCTTTTTTGAATTAGAAATAATTCCATTATTTTTTCTTATTTCAATATGGGGTTCAGGCAGAAAAGAATATTCAGCCATGAAATTCTTACTATTTACTTTATCTGGAAGCGCTATGATGATTGTAGGATTTTTGTGTCTGTATTTTTCAGCAGGTACCTTCAACATTGATGAATTAAGTATATCCACATTCGAATGGGTTATGCCAAGCACATTCGTATTTTTATTAATATTTATTGGTTTTTCTATAAAACTTCCTATGTGGCCGTTGCATGGATGGTTGCCTGATGCACATACTGATGCACCTACAGCAGCTAGTGTTCTACTTGCAGGATTGTTGTTAAAAATGGGAGGATATGGAATATTAAGAATTTGCTATTTCATCATGCCTTCAGAGGCAATTGAGTTATCAACGATTATTAGCATATTTGGTGCTATAAGTGTTATTTACGGAGCTTTGTTAACTTTGAAACAAACTGATTTGAAGAGAATTGTTGCTTTTAGTAGTGTAAGTCATATGGGTTATATACTCATTGGCCTTAGTGCATTTGCGAGTGAAGATAAAATGTTTCAAAAATTAGGCTTAAGTGGAGCTTCTTTTCAAATGGTATCGCATGGATTAATCACAGGATTATTGTTTTATCTTGTAGGTATAATTTATGAAAAATGTAAAACCAGAGAAGTTTCATTACTAGGAGGATTAGCAACTCAGTTTAAATTTACATCAGTAGCTTTGGCAATAAGTGGAATGGCTTCTTTAGGCCTTCCAGGTACAAGTGGATTTGTATCTGAGTTAATGATTTTTATGGGTGGATTTTCTAAATATAGTATAACTACATCTATTTCAGTTTTCGGAGTAGTACTAGCAGCTGGATATATTTTGTGGATGTTACAAAGAGTTATATACGGGGAATTGAATCCTAAATATTCTAATTTAAAAGATATGAATACTATGGAAAAAATCCCTGTAATATTACTAGTTATTTCAATTATATTTTTAGGAATTTATCCAAAGTTTGTTACCGATGTTTTAAATGTAGGACTAACAGGAATTATTAATTAAGGATTCAATATGATACCAGCTTTATATCCAGACTTGTTATTGATTTTACCCGAAATAGTTATTTTATTGACAGGGTCTATAATACTGATAAATGGTGTGACCACAAGATCATATAATGTAACTCATATAATTTCTCTTATTGGAGCATCCCTTGCTTTAATTATTAAATTAGCTCTCATTTACGTTTATTCATACCAATTAGAAACCAGTTATTCTTCTATTTTCTCTGGCACATTAGTTTCTAATAAGCTTGAAAGTTTATTTTCTATTATATTTTTGATTTCACTAATTTCTACATTAAATTTAATTAAAGTTTATAAAAATAAAATTACAAATTACAAATCAGAATTTTACGGAATGTTGTTTTACTCTACTGCAGGAATGATGCTTCTAGCTAGATCAAATGAAATGATAACAGCCTATGTTGCTCTAGAACTAACAACACTACCTTTAATAGGATTAGTATCTCTAGGAAAATCTTATTTATCTAAAGAATCTGCGATTAAATATTTAATATTAAGTGCAGTTAGTACATCGTTTTTTTTACTGGGGGCTGTATATATATATGCTCTTACTGGTACCACTTTTATTTCAAGTGCAACAGATATTAGCATAAATATACATTATGGTAATATTTTTCAAGGATTAACCTATTCTCAGGTTAATATGCCTACAGATATATATACCCCAATAACTCTTTTGGATGTATCAAATATAATAATTATTATCTCTATGATTTTTATTTTTATTGGACTTTTATTCAAACTAGGAGTTTTCCCATTTCATTCATGGATTCCTGATGTTTACGAAGGTGCTCCAACTCCAATCACAATGTTTTTATCAGTAGCAAGTAAATCAGCAGGATTAGCAATACTACTTAGAATATTATTAAGTATTTTTGATGTTAAAGATGTTTCAAATACTACTTGGAATAACACATTGAACTGGCCTGATATAGGAATGTCTTTGGCTATTATGTCTGTATTCACTATGTTTATAGGGAACATACTAGCTATACGCCAGACAAATATAAAACGAATGTTAGGATACAGCTCAATTGCCCAAGCGGGATACTTATTAATTGGAATAGTATCAATTATAAGCTCAGAAACCACTTCTGATGCCATCTATGTCTCATCAGTGTTAATAGCATATATTTTAGGATATATGTTTACTAATATTTCTGCTTTTTATTCGATTATTAATATGCAAAACAATAGAGATACATATAACTTTAATGACTTTTCAGGATTTGGAAGAGTACAAATAGTTAATTCTTTAGTACTATCAACAGCAATGCTTTCGTTAATAGGAATTCCTCCAACTATTGGATTTATAACTAAATTATTTTTGTTCAGCTCAGGAATAAGTTCAGGGTATTCATGGTTAATAATTTTTGCTTTGATTAATAGCGTTATTTCTTCTTATTATTATTTAAGAGTTGTTAAACATTTGTATTTAGTACCAAATGAAGATATTCTTAATAATGAAAATCCTAATCCTAATTTTTCGATTTTTGGATTGATTTTACTTATAATTGTATTAGGATTTGGTTTTTACCCTGATCCTGTTTATAATTTTTGTTATGATGCAATAAGTTCAGTAATTAATTGATTCGTAAAATGAATATTGGAATAATTTCTAAAGTTGGAATACAAAAATCTTTAACACTTGCTAATGATCTCGAGTTATCATTGAATAAAGATCATGATGTTTGGATCGCTGACGTAGATGAAATTGATTCATACAGTAAATCTTTTTCTAAAACAGATTTACTTATTACACTTGGAGGTGATGGTACTATTTTACGTGTAGCCAGATCTACAATAGGCCACGATATTCCTATACTTGGAATCAATTTAGGTAGAGTAGGGTTTATGACTGAAATACCTTATGAGTCTGCAATTACTACTATTCAAGAAGTATTATCTGATTTTTCTAAAACAAGAATTGAAGAAAGAATAATGATAAGTGCCAAAGGAGTATCTAATAATAAACAATTTGAACTTAATGCACTTAATGACATTGTGTTAGGTCACCAATCTGTTTCTAGATTAATGGATATTGATGTTTATGTTGATTCAGCACAGATGGCACAATATAGAGCGGACGGGATTATTATTTCTTCACCATCTGGAAGCACAGGATATTCCTTAGCAGCTGGAGGCCCCATTATTACCCCCGAACAAAAATTAATGCTTATTCAGCCTATAGCTCCTCATATGAGTTTAGATGTTGGAGTAGTTGTCCCGAGTAATTCTAAAATTTCTATTAATATTACGAGTCCCAATAAAGCTGTTGTTAGCGCGGATGGTTTCGACGAAGTAGTATTGGGATCAACTGATAAAATTGATGTAGAGATTAGTAAAAGTTTAACAAAATTTATAAGATTAAATCCCGAATCTGATTTTTATTCACAACTTACAACAAGATTAAAAAGAGATGTATTAAAAAATAATTAATGGTATAATTTATTAGTGACATTTTTCACTAACATGATATTTAGAGGTTAATTATGAGAGCAAAATTAATAATTTTTACTTTAGTATTTTCAGTTCTGTTTATTGCGTGTTCATCTTCAGAATCAACATCTGATTCATCTGATGAAATAACTAGTCCTCCTGCACCAGCAAAAGTTACAGGCGATTTGAAAACAGAGAAAGAACTGTCTGCTACAGCTAGCGCTGAAAGAGGTAAACTTGTTGAAGTCAAAATGTTAGATGGAACTGATAATTATGTTTATGAACCTGCTAATTTAACATTTTCAGTAGGTGAAAAAATAACATTTAAAATAAGTTCTGAATCTGAATTTCATACTTTCACAATTGATGAATTAGATATTTACGAAACAGCTGATGGTGGCGATAGTTACGAATTTACTGTAACTTTTGAAACTCCTGGTACATACAAGTTATACTGTGTTCCTCACGAAACACTTGGAATGATAGGAGAAGTTACAGTTCAATAGAAATTATATTTTAGCTTCAATTAATTCAAAGCTAACTTTTTTATCTTTTACTAAATCTCTTATATTTCTTTGTTTTTGAGACAACTGACTTTTATTAGTTTTAAATTCAATAAGAACTATTTCATTTTCATTAAATTGTATTCCATCTATTGGATCGCCTAAAAACTTGAAATGTTGTGAATTATATGGATAGCTTTGTTCTAAAGGAAAAAATTCCTCACTTATTTGTCCGTATTTTGTACTTTGACTTATTTTTTCTGATTTAATTTTTGCTAGTGAAATTTCTAAATTGTGTGTTTTGTTTTTATAATATTTTATAATTAGATATATTAATATAATTAGTATTATTGTTAGTAAGTAATTAATAATATATATAAAAATATCCATTACAGCTTTCCTTTAAATATGTCTTTAGTTATTTGAATTAAATTATTTGAATTTACATATATAAATTTCGATTTATTTTCTGAGAATATTTCAATTTCAGCATTTATTTGTTTTGCTAATATATCATTTAAATTTAGTTCATTTATTTTTATATTTTCACTAAACTCTTCGTGAACTAAAAAATGAATTGCATTGCATTTATTTTTATGCAATTCACCAGTTGTATGTAAGTATGAAGGAGCGATATCTATAAATATTGGCACATTTATAGAATTCATAAAAACTTTTGTCTGATTTATATTTTTTTCAAGAATATTTTTGTCTTTCACAAAGAACAAAAATGAAGCATATTTTATATTAGATATATTTACTTTATTATTTATGTACGAAGGTAATTTTGAGTTTGTAAGATAGGTTTTAGTTTTTTCTACATTAGGTTGAGTATAAGGATTTTTCTTTTCAATATATGATAATGCACTAATAATAATCATAATGGAATAAATAAATGATCCGTAGTATTCAGTTTGTGGATTTACATCTTCAAAAATTATACTGTTAGTTTCTGTAGAATTTTTTGAATAGTTTATCTTGTCATTAAAAATAATATCTAAGTTATCTGAAAATTTTGAATAATTATTGTGTTCACCTAAAATAGGTATTATAAACTTTTTGTTTTTTGCCAATGATTCAGATATCATTTGTTGAATCCAAATTATTTTTGGATCGTTTTTGTTTTGTGAAATCAATCTGAATATGTTTATATTGCTACTTAGAAGTTTTTGAATTGTATTTATTATAATAATTATTTTTTCTCGTGACTCTTTATTATCCTCTAAGTCTTTTTTAAATTTAATAATATTTTCTAATAGATTTTTAATATCAATTCCTGAAATTGCTGCCGGAATCAAGCCTGAAAATGAAATTGGAGAAAATCTTCCTGAAGTGTTTTTTAGATTAGAAAAAACTTCCATAAAATTATTCTCGATAGCGAATTCGTATAATTCAGAACCATGATCTGTAATAGCTACCATATTTTCTTGATATTTAAATCCTCCCTTATGATCTAATATTAATTGGATATATTGATTCATCATTGTTCTTGTTTCAAGAGTTTTTCCATTTTTAGAAATAATAAAAACCAAAGTGCTTTCATAGTCTTTAATTAAAATTTCTGGTAGGTTTGGCTCTGTCCCATCCAAAAATATAAAATTACTATTAGACGACATTAGTCTGGGAATAATTGTACTAGCTCCTATACCTATAAAAACAAACCGTTTATAGTTTTTTACTTTATTTACAAATTTATTTATTCCTTCTATTTGATTTAGCATAAACTCAGGTGAATTGATCCAATCTATATATTCATTGTTATCTAGTTTGTAGCTAGAATTGCCTGTTTGTAAAATTTCATCTATAAATTCAGAAATTTCGTCGCTTTTGTTAATTTTGCTACTATTAGTAGTTTTTTGTAGTTTTTCAGATAAAATATACTCAATCATATTAGTTATATTAAAATAGATTTATTGAATATTATCATCGATTCTTGACTAAAGATATCTTTAATGAGAAACTAATTTCTTATAAAAACCATTAATTATATTAGTTAAATTATGCCTAATCCCACATCACATTTGTACTTGGTTTATGATTTGTTAGACCAACAATTTGAACAATACAAGAGTTATTTATTATTGGGATCTATCACGCCTGATATTCGCGTTATAACTAAAATTCCAAGAATTGAATATCATTACTTTGATTTAATAAATGGAGAGAAAGGGGATGGAATTAAAAATTTTATTGCGAAAAATCAAAATGTAACATCACAATCGAATAATAATGAAACAAAATATTTTATCAAAGGATATTTATCGCATTTAATTGCTGATGAAAACTGGACTATAAATATATTTAGAAAAATATTTATGAATGAAGAATTGTTTCCTGACTTTCATAAAGCTTTGTTTTTAGATAGAGCACTTCAAATATACCTAGATATTAAATTATCTTCTGAATCAGTGAAAATATATTCCAACTTAAATAAAAATATATTAGATAAAATCAAATTACCGCATAACGTAAACATATTAGATTTAGAGAAATGGATTAATTTCATCGTAGATTTAGATAACTCGTTTAAAAATAACCCTTGGACCAGATTAGAATTCATGGCTATCAGATTATCAAAAACATATAAATCACAAAATATTTTAGATTTTCATAATGATTTTATACAAAATGTTAATAAAAATATTAATGAACTCCTACAAAAAATTCCTAAAAATACTTTAGATTTTTATATTAAAGACACAAAAACAACTATAGAAAAAATTACAAAAGATTTATATTAACTAAAATATTATATTAATTTAGATAATGAGATGAAATATACCGAAATTGAAAAATTAATGAACTCTCAATATGAGAAATTTGCAACTTATGACAGTATGCCATCAAATGAATCATTGATAAAAAAATATTCAATTAAATCTGAAAAAATTGTTAAATTGAACGGGAATGAAAATTCTTATGGCCCACATCCAAAAGTTATTGAGAATATTTCAAATGTCCCTATCCACACTTATCCTGATGATGAATATCTAAACTCCAGGAAATCCTTGGCAAATTATACTAATCTGGATATTGATAACATTGTTGTAAGTTGTGGTAGCGATGAATTAATAGATTTACTTTTCCGAATATTTGTTACTCCTGGTGATGAAGTGTTAGATTTCACTCCAACTTTTGGTATGTATTCTGTTAGAGCTCAATTAGCAGGTGCTAAAATTGTTCCTGTACCTAGAGGTGAAAATTTTGAGTTAGATCACAATAATATCAAAAAGAAAATTAATGATAAAACAAAAATATTATTTTTAGCTTCACCTAATAATCCTACTGGTAATGAATGTACTTATCAAGATATAGAGTTTTTATTGAGTCTTAATAAAATATTAGTTATTGATGAAGCATATTATGAGTTTTCTAAAAAATCATATTCAAATTTAGTCAAGAAACATCAAAATTTAATTATTCTTAGAACTATGAGTAAATGGGCTGGACTTGCTGGTTTAAGAATAGGGTATGGATTAATGTCTTCAAAATTAGCCGAATTAACTATGGCAGTTAAAAATCCATATAATGTCTCTAATATTGCAGAACAATCTCTAATTATTTCATTAAATCATTCCAAAGACTTAATGAAAAGAATAGATACAATAAATTCACACAGAGATGAATTGATTGGTAAACTTAATCAAATGTCTGATTTAAAAGTGTATCCGTCTAGTGCAAATTTTGTATTATGCAAAGTTATTGGCTCTGATGTAAATGAACTGAATATTAATTTAATAAAAGAAGGCGTATTTGTTAGATTATTTCCTTCTGAAGATTTGAAAAATTGTTTTAGAGTTTCTATTGGAACGGAAGAAGAAAATGATTACTTCTTTGATAAATTAACTAAGTATATAAAATAGTATTACAATTAATTATTAATATACTCTTCGGCGTAAGTGAATACATTAGGCAAACCTCCACTATGGATAAACACAACACTTGCATCTTTTTCGATTTTCTTGTTTTGGGCGTAATGTATAAGTCCAGACATTGCTTTTGAAGTATAAACAGGATCTAAGAATATGGCTTCAAGCTCAGCAAGTAATTTGATCGACAGTATACTTTCTTTTGTTGATTGTCCATATCCTTTTCCATAAAACCTTAAATCCCAATTTAATTCATTATAATCAAGGTATTCAAAATTTAATTTGTTAATAAATTTTTTATCAAATATGTTAAGAGTTTTATTAGTTATTCCTCTAACATCTCGCATTCTAGGTTGTAGTCTTGGCCCGATGCCAGTAATTTTCCAATTTTTTAAATTAAGAATTTTTTTTGCTAAACACAAACCTAAATATGATGATCCAGAGGCTTGGAAAATATGAATATTTTTTAAGCCTAAAGATTTGAATTGTTTATTTAATTCTATAGCAGTATTTATATATGATAATACTGCAGCAATTTCATTGAATGGTTCTAGGACAGTAATATAAGGTTTATAACCTTCAAATTTTAATTTTTCTCCATATTTTACTGCTTCATTCTGTAATATTTCTTCGTTTTGAGTTTTTGAATAGATAATTTCAGTACCCATTAAAAAATTAAGAAGATGATTTCCTTGTAATTCTGTATTTAATTCATCACTCATTATAAGAGTTAAGGGGATATTGTTTATTACAGATGCAGCTGACCACAATCTCGCATTATTTGATATTCCCATATTAGCATTCACTATGTGATTAAAGTCATTGTTTAGAATGTGTCCAAATCGAAATTCTAGATGTCTTACTTTGTTCCCGCCAAAAGCAAGTCCGGTTAAGTCATCTCTTTTGATGAAAATCTCATTTACATTCAAGTGTTTTGAAAGATTATTACACTTCTCTAATGGAGTAGGCAAATTTGCAAAATGTATTCTTTTGATTTGAGATATTTGATGGGATAGTTCATCAATCATTGTTTATTTTCAGAAATTTCAATTTCATATTCCTCTATTAAAGGATTTGCAATAAAATCTTCACAAGCTTGAGATATCATTTCTTTACAACTTTCTTCGTTTTCTGCACTTATTGTAATCATTATATATTTACCTACAGATACGTGATTTAAGTTATCATATCCTAAGTTTTTCAATCCATTCATAACCTGAGTCCCTCTAGGGTCGTTAACAGCTTTTTTGGGTATTATTTTTATATTTACATTGTAATTTTTCATATTAATCTAAATACCCATTTTTTTCATAGAACGGAGACAGAGTAGGGTTGTTTAAAAATACTTCAAGAAATTGACTTATTCGTGTTTTATCAAAATCGTCAAATTCATCAATATAATTCCAAGCAGTTAATGCAATTCTTTTGTTAAGACCTGTATACGGAATTACTACTATTTCACCTTGATTAGCTCCAACAAAAGAATTTTTCAGATTGTTTACTAAATCTTCACATCCTTCGTCATCCTTGTTACAATCGAACTGAATATTAACACCACCTCTTGCAAGATTACTGACTAAACACTCGTCAGAACTTTCGTTTTCATGAAAACCCCAACGAATAGGACAACCCCATTTTTCATCAAGAAAAGGGCCTGAAGTTGCGGGGGTACTATTATAAGGATCATGAGGAACATCAATGTTTGGCAAAATTCCCCATCCCATATCACCGACTTTTCTCCAATTGCCATCAGGTATGTCGTTATTCCATAATTGTATAGGTAGTCCAGGAAGAACCAATCCTAATATAAATAAAAATCCAATTAATCCAATACTAGAAAAAGCTAAAGTTCTTCTAAGTGATTTTGATTTCTTCTTTTTCTCTCTACTTATTCTTTTTTTTATATTTTTGTCATATTTTTTTTGATTTTTATTCAAGATAACCCCTTGTTCTTAACTTGTTAATTTTTCCAGAGCAGATTTATATCTTTTGTAAGTTTTGTTCATTATTTCTATTGGCAAATCAGGAGAAGGAGGTTCCTTGTCCCAATCAGTAGTCTCTAACCAATCTCTTACTATTTGTTTATCATAACTATCTTGAGATTTACCTGGTTGATAATCTTCTATATCCCAAAATCTGCTTGAATCAGGTGTTAGGACTTCATCAATTAATGTGATTTTATCGTTTATTATTCCAAACTCAAATTTTGTATCAGCAATAATTATGTTTTTTGTAAGAGCATATTCTGATGCTGTTTTATATAAATTTAATGATATATCTTTCAATTTTTCCGATAATTCTTTTCCAACCATATCACTCATAACTTCGAAAGATATATTTTCATCGTGACCTTCATCTTCTTTTGTTGATGGAGTAAATATTGGTTCACTAAGTTTGGAGCTTTCAATTAAGCCTTCTTCTAATTTAATTCCACATACACTTTGGTTATTTTGATATTCTTTCCATCCACTTCCAGCCAAATATCCACGAACAACACATTCGATGTCAATTCTTTTAGCTTTCTTTACAATAATACCTCTATTTATTTCATCTGTTGATATATTTTCTCTATCACTTTGATTTGGATCTCTTTCATAATGATTGTTTACTATATCTGATAACTTATTGAACCAAAATTTTGATAATTCAGTAAGAATAATTCCTTTACCAGGTATTGGGTCGTTTAAAACTATATCGAAAGCTGAAATTCTATCAGAAGAAATCATTAGCAAATGAGTATCGTCAATTTCGTATGTATCTCTGACTTTTCCTTGGTGCCACATATTTCCAAGATTTGTATTTATAACTGGATTAATTGGATCGTTCATTACATGTCCTTTAATAATTTTGAATTTTCAAATTTGTAATTTATATTTTTAAGATAATAATTAATATCAAAAACCTCTTCAATTTCTTGATTTGATAAAGTTTTGTTAACCTCTTTATTTTTAGATATTAATTCTTTAAGTTCAATTTTGTTATTCCAAGCATCATTAGAATTTTTTTGAACTATCCTATAAGCCGTATCACGACTCATACCTTTAGAAATAAGAGTAAGCATCAGTCGTTGAGAATAAATCAATCCTCTCGATAAATTTATATTATCAATCATTTTATCCTCATTAACTATTAATCCTGCCATGATCTCAGTAAATTTGAAAAGCATGTAATTTATAGTAAAACAAGAATCGGGTAATGTTATTCTTTCAGCGGAAGAATGACTAATATCTCTTTCTCCCCAAAGTGATATATTTTCTAATGATACCAATGCATTTCCTCTTAAAATCCTAGATAGTCCACAAATTCTTTCAGTTATATCTGGATTTTTTTTATGAGGCATGGATGAAGACCCTGTCTGAAGATCTCCGAAAGGCTCTTGTAATTCTCCTATTTCTGTTCTTTGTAAAGATCGTATTTCAGTTGCGAATTTTTCTAAAGAGCCTCCACATATAGCTAATGTTGTCATAAAATCAGCATATCTATCACGTTGAATAATTTGGTTAGACACTGGAGCTACGTTTAGTCCTAATTTATCACATGTTAATTTTTCAACTTCTGGACTAACAGAAGCATTTGTTCCGACAGGACCTGATATTTTCCCAAAATTTATTTGTGATATTGAGTTTTCAAGTCTTTGCTCAGCTCTTCCAATCTCTTCTGTCCATAATAATAATTTTAAACCTAAAGTCATTGGCTCTGCATGAATTCCATGTGTTCTTCCCATCATTACTGTGTTTTTATATTTGATTGATAGATTTGCGAGTAATTTTTTCAAATTTTTAATTTGATCAAGTACAATATTCGCAGCTTGAACTATTTGCATACTTGTAGCAGTATCCCAAACATCACTTGTAGTCAAACCAAAATGGATCCATCTTCCTTCGTTCCCCATTTTTTCTGTTATAGATAACAAAAATGCAGTCATGTCATGTTTTGTATCTTCTAGGATTTCATTCAAACGATCATAATTATAATTTGATTTTTCTATTTTATTGAAATCTTCAAGTGGTATAGTACCTACTTCCTTTAACGCCCAACACACTGCAATCTCCACTTTTAGCCAATTATCATACTTATTTGAATCAGACCAAACTTTTTCCATTTCAGGTAATGTATATCTAGAGATCATTTATTTTTGCTTTAAATTATTTTTATATTTAGTTATGTTTTCATTAATTTTAGGATTAGATAAAGCTAAAATTGAAGCTGCATATATGGCAGAATTTCTTGCTCCCCAACTATCTAGAGCAACTGTTCCAACAGGAATTCCAGGAGGCATTTGGACAATTGACATTAACGCATCTATTCCTTTTAATGAACTTGAACCTATTGGAACTCCAATTACGGGTAAATTTGTCATTGCAGCCACTACACCTGGAAGTGCAGCTGCTCCACCAGCAGCTGTTATAAATACTTTGATATTCTTACTATCAGCCATTGAGACATAATCTCTAAGTTTTTCAAGATCTCTATGAGCTGATATTACATTAAACTCATATGGTATTTCTAACTCTTCTAATATTTCTTTTGTTTTATCCATTATTGAAGCATCTGATTTACTTCCTATTATTATTGAAACTTTATCCATTTTTTACTCCTGTACATTTTTTGCTATGTCTTTTCTAAAATATTTATTATCAAAATTTATATTTTCACATATTTTGTATGCTAAATTTCTTGCTTCGTTTATGCTATTTCCAGTACCAACCACTGTCAATACTCTTCCGCCAGAAGTAACTATGTTTTTTCCGTATTTTTTTGTACCTGCGTGAAATATATATGAATCATTATTATCAAATGAATAATTTATACTTAATTCTTTATTAGTTTCATACTTACCAGGATATCCTTTAGATGCCAAAACAACACCAACTGCTTTTTTGTCTTTCGTATCCTTGAATATATTTTTATTATTTTCATTTATACACGATTCTATTAATTCAATTAGATCAAAATTGATTGTAGGTAAAACCACTTGTGTTTCAGGGTCTCCAAGTCTGCAGTTAAATTCAATAACAAATATTCCTTTGTCTGTTAAAATCAATCCACAATATAGTACTCCAATAAATTTACTATTTTTGTGGTTTAAAGCATCAAGTGTTGGTTTTATTATTTTAGAGTTAATAAAATCTTTGTTATTTTTATTTAATTGTGGGGCAGGTGAGAAGCTTCCCATTCCTCCTGTATTTGGACCCATATCTTCATCGTAAGCTTTTTTATAATCACAAGCAGATAGTAGAACTTTTATATCATTACCATTTGTAAATGCAAAAACACTAAATTCGGAACCTGATAAAAATTCTTCTATAACTATTTTTTTTCCAGAGTTTCCAAAAATTTGAGAATTCATTAAATCTTTAATTGCAATTTTAGCTTCATCGGGATTCTCAGATATATATACTCCTTTACCAGCAGCTAAGCCATCAGCCTTAATAACTATTGGAAATTCTGTTTCATCTAAGAATTTAATAGCAGAATTTTCATCTTCAAACACTTCATAATTAGCAGTAGGAATATTGAACTCTTTCATCAGGTTTTTTGCAAAGATTTTACTACTTTCAATTCTTGAAGCATTTTTGGAAGGACCAAAGATTTTCAGACCTTTTGATATAAATAGATCTACAATACCTAAACTTAAAGGAATTTCAGGTCCAACAATAGTTAAATCAATTTTATTATCTATAGCAAATTTTGCTAATTCAGATATGTTAGCTGAGGGGATATCAACATTAATACATAATTCTGATGTACCCCCATTCCCCGGGGCAATGTACACTTTGCATACTTTAGGAGAAAGAAGTGTTTGGTGAAGAATAGCACTTTCTCGTCCACCTTCACCTATTATTAAAACATTCATAATTTATTTATTGAATATAAAGATACACCCGCGGAAGGATTCGAACCTTCGACACATGGGTTAGAAACCCAATGCTCTATCCACTGAGCTACGCGGGCATGTAATTAAAAATATATTATATTGAATTGGATAGAATTTTGAAATATCGATTTTAAGCGCCATTTAATTACAATTCTATAGTTTTACATCATATCAATATAAAATACACAAATTTCAGCAGGGGAGAGTATATAAAAATTTAAATAAACTAGCCTAAACAATATTTAATAGAACCTTTTTAAAAGAAACACTGTTTAAACATTAAAAAAACTTCTAATTAGACTACCACCTAACACACTTCATGCGACATTTGCTTGATATTGTTTTTGTTTTTTTTATAATTATTTTTAAATTTTATAAAGGAAGGTTGAAATAAATTGAAATAAATTGAAACAATTAGAATAGAATTAATTTAAAATGAAATAAATTAAATTAATTTAAAATAAGTACAAAAAGTTATTGACTGTGTGTGTGTGGAGTATTAATATATTTGAACTATGTTAAAGAAAAGCAAAAAAATGATTAAAATCGAAGAAGGACTTAGTAAGCCTTTGGAAGAAGCATTGCCTGAATTGGTTACAAACCTAGGTTTAACCGGCGCTGCTAACGAATTAGGTGTTGGTAAAGCTACTTTAAACTACTGGTTGCTAAAATTTGGCATAAGTGTAAGGCGAGTCGCCCTTAAACCAGGGGAAAGTCTTAAAATTAATACAACTCAATAAACAAATTAATACAAACGGTCTGTTAAATTGATCTGCTGGCTGCTGATCTCCATTAAACAGGCCTTTTGTGTTTATATTAGGTGTTTTTTCTCTTTAGTTCTCTAGCAGCTTGTCTTTGCCGGTCTCTTTCCATAATTGTTCGTCTTTTATCGTATAATTTCTTACCTTTTCCTAACCCAATTTCTATTTTGATAAGTGATTTTTTTAAATACACACTTATTGGGACAGCAGTGAACCCTTTTGTTTCTAATTGTTGTTTTATTTTTAGTATTTCTTTTTTATTTAACAATAATGTTCTAGATCTTGTTGGATCAAATAAATCACCATTAGCTAAAGGTGATACGTGAGCATTTATTAAAAATAACTCAGATCTAATAAATGCTACATAGCTTCCATTAATGTTTATTCTATTTGATTTTATTGATTTTACTTCATTTCCCAATAAAGATATTCCACATTCGTATTTTTCACCTATATGATAATTTCGAAATGCATTTCTGTTAGTTGCTATTGATTTGCTCATCTTATATTAGTTTAATATATTTTTTCTAATATAATCTTTTACACCATCTGTTTGTACCCCTGTTGTATCGGAAGGATCTTGTGATGGAATTAAAACATCTGGACTAACGCCTAATTCGTGAATTATATTTCCATTAGGTGTATACCACTTAGCAATCGTCATTGATATTCCTCCACCATTACTTAATGGTCTCATTAATCCTACACTTCCTTTACCAAACGACTTTTCTCCCACGATAACAGCTCTTTTATAATCTTGTAAGGCCCCAGCTAAAACTTCACTGGCACTAGCACTATAGTTATTAATTAAGATTGCAATTGGAATATCAAGATGTTTTGTCAAATTGAGGTCTCTTATATTCCATATTTGTTCTCTATTGTAACCGTCTATTTCTTTCATAACTATTCCCTTTTCAAGGAATAAGCTTGTTACATCTATTACAGAGCTTAATAACCCTCCAGGATTATTTCTTAAGTCTAGAAGTATCACTTTTGCACCGTTGTTTTTTGATTCAGTGATCATTTCAGATAGATCTTTGGCAGATTCAGGGTAAAAGTTTGTTAATCTTATATGAGCAATAGTGTCGTTACTTTCGGATCTGAGTTTTACGCTTTCTAATTTTATGGATTCACGTTTGATAGAAATCAATTCAGTTTTTTGGTTTAGTAGATGTTTAACAAGTAACTCAACTGTAGTCCCTTCAGGCCCTCTTATTACATTTATAGCTTCCATAAGAGAAAAACCTTCAAGAGAATTACCATCTACTTCTAAGATTATATCTCCCGGTAATATTCCTGCCTTCTTAGCTGGGCCTCCATCGAAAGGAGAAACAATTACAACTCCTCCTTTTCTATTCATTTCTACACTTGCTCCTATACCTTGATATTTACCCTGCATATCAGTGTTTTCCACATCAAAGAATTCGGGGGGGATATAGTTTGAATGTTGATCATTGAGCGATTCTAGCATAGCTTTTATTAATAGCTCTGTCATTTGTTCATCATCGAGTTTAGATCTATCTACGTAATCTCTTGTTAAATATGCCCAAGTTTCCCACAAGGGTGTTAGTTTTTTTGAATATTCAGAAGGAGCTTTAAGTTCATCTTTTGGTGCTACCAATTGATAAGTTTGACTAGAATCTTGACTAGAATCTTCAGTATTATCTGAGCAAGAAACAAATATTAACAGTAGTATTGCAGTAGAAATTATTTTTGTGTATCTAAGTAAAGGCATAATTTTATTTTTAAATATATAAATTATGTATATTTTATCATTAATTATTTTGTTTATAAAACGCTTGAATAATTAATGAAATAAAAGTAAATTGTATTCAATAATCATTGAATACAATTTGAATAAATTATTAATAATTTTTATATAATGAAAATGAATTAAATTTGATTAAAAATTATCATAAACTAATTCATTTGAATAAAAATTTGAATAAAATGAACAACAAAACAAATAAAACAAGAAAACGTGTATTTAGAGGATATCCTAATGATGTGTTAGAGAAAAGCATATTAGATGCCAGAGATATTTCAGAACAAAATTTAGGAATTCCGATAAGGAAAAAAGCTCTTGCCAAATTATGGGGAATTAGTGTTAATAGCAGTAACTATACATCAAAAATTAACAATATGAGAGGATATGGTTTGACGCCAGCTACAAAAGGGTCAGATTTTATTGAACTTACAGCTTTATGTAAAGAAATATTGGAACCAGCTAATACGGAGCAATATCACCGAGTTCTTCGTGAAGCCAGCTGTTTACCTAAAAAATTTTCTGAATTTTACAAATTATTGGAGGATAAAAAAATTCCTTCTGTAGAAAACCTAAAGAGAATTATAGTTCAAAATATTTTTGTAGAAAGAGAATTGGTTGATGAATTTATTACTATTACAAAGGAAAATGGAGTATTTAGTGGTTTGATCAACCAATCAGATGAATCATTTTTTGTTGAGAATATCAACTCGGATAATGATAATTTTGATTTTGAACCAGAATCTTCTAGTAATTCATATCAAGAAATATTTGAAAATGAAGATTCTAATATTCAAAGATTTAAACCAACTATAGTAGAAACTAAAAAATATGATCAAATACTATTAAAATATTTTAATGAAACTAAAACTTTATCAATAATTAAAGATCTATTAAAATTATTAAAAATTAACTATTCAGAATATCCTGTATCAATATCAGATCCCTTGGTTACAGCAAATGTTTCAGATTATTGTATTTTTATAATAGATTCAAACGCTGGTGAAAGTTCAAATGATATCCAGTTCTGGATGCAACTAGGAGCGTATTTGTCGCAATCTAAAGAGAATTATTTATTTTTAAGCAGCTTTGGACAATTAGTTTCAGTTCCAGATATATATAGAGAAAAAATTCTTAAACTACAGAGCTCAGAGAAGGACTATGTATTTGTACAATTATTAAAACATTTAATTGATATGGGCATTATAGATATAAATTTATCATAATACTTTACATAATATTTATAGTGCGAACCAGAGTGTTGATTTATTGTTAATCTACTCTTTTGAGTTTATCTGTTAAATATGATAGTTTTACTATTAATTCCTCGATGTTCATGCTTTTAAGTGCTGATATAAAAACTGTTTCATTTTCATTAGAATTTAAATTTATTAATTCGGTTTTCCAATTTTCAAATTTATCTATTTTATTTAGTACCACCAATGTAGGTTTTTTATCATAGCCTAGCTCTTTTAGTATTTTATTAGATGTTTCAAATTTATTACTAAATTCTTTATCACTTATATCCAAAAGATGAATTAATACATTCGCATCATTAATTTCTTCTAAAGTAGCTCTGAATGCAGCTACCAATGTTGTTGGCAATTTATCTATAAACCCAACAGTGTCTGAAAGCAGAATGTTTTTGCCAATTTGATATTTACCTGATAATTTTCTTGTAGTTGGATCTAGAGTAGAAAATAATTTATTTTGAGATTGTATATTGGAATTTGTTAAAATATTTAAAAGTTGGCTTTTGCCTGCATTTGTGTACCCAATTATTGACGCTGTTATAAACCCTGATCTATTTCTATTTTTCCTGTAATTTTGTCTATGTTTTCTGACTTTTTCTATTTGGCTTTTTATTACTTTTATTCTGTTTCTTATCAATCTTCTGTCAGTTTCAATTTGTGTTTCACCTGGTCCTCTGGTTCCTATACCTCCTCCAAGTCTTTCAAGATGGCTCCATTGTCCAGCAATTCTTGGTAATAAGTATTCATGTTGGGCTAATTCAACTTGTAATCGACCTTCTTTAGTTCTTGCATTTTTTGCAAACAAATCTAAAATTAAAGCAGTTCTATCGATAACTTTAATTGGATCTAGCTTTTTTTCTAAATTTTTTTGTTGTGAAGGAGATAATTCATCGTTACAAATTAAGGTGTTAAAATTGATGGATTTTTTCATATCAATTATTTCATCAATTTTACCTTTACCAAGATAGTGAGTAGTTGGATTTTTGAGAGATTGAGTTATTTTGCCAACCACTTTGCCGTCGACTGATTTTACTAATTCTTCAAGTTCTTCAATAGAAGTTTGAGAATTCATACGATTAATGTTATTAGATTTAATTCCTGCTATAAGAACTTTTTCGACAGCTGACATTAAAACAAATTAAATATTTAGGTTTACTGATTCAAGTCTTTCTATTGCTTTTTCTATATCGCTATCTGGAGTTGTAAGAGATATTCTTATGTATCCTTCTCCGCTGTCTCCAAATCCATTTCCAGGAGTAACAACTATATCTAATTTTTCTAACAAAAATTCTGTAAAAGTAGAAGAATTATGGTCAGATGGAACTTTTATCCACAAATAAAGACCTGCCTTAGGTGCAGATACTTCCAGTCCAAATAGTTCAAGAGCTGATATAAGTCTATCTCTTCTGGTTTTATATATTTCAATATTTTCAGAGACTACAGAATTATCACTATTTAGGGCTGAAATTGCCATGTGTTGTATTGCTTGAGGTAGACCAGAATCTAAATTGGATTTTATTGTAGTAAGAGCAGATATTAAGTCTTTATTTCCTACAACGGAACCTACTCTCCATCCAGTCATATTATAAGCTTTAGATAAAGAATGAAACTCTATGCTGATATCTTTTGCATTGGGGAATTCCAAAATACTTGGAGCTTTATATCCATCAAATGTTATTTCAGAATATGCAGCATCATGCAATATAATAATGTCATTGTTGATACCAAATTCTATGGCTTCCTTATAGAATTTTTCATCAGCTACTGCTCCTGTGGGATTATTAGGATAATTTAGCCACATTACTTTAGATTTATTGATTACATCTTTTGGAATACTTGATAGATCAGGAAGAAAATTGTTATTTTCTAAAAGAGGCATAAAATAGCAATCTGCACCAGCAAACCAAGTTCCTCGTGAATATACCGGGTAATGAGGGTCAGGTACAAGAGCTATGTCTCCTGGATCAAGAAAAGCAAAAGCTGCATGCCCTACCCCTTCCTTTGCACCAATTAAGCTTATTACTTCCGTGCCTGGATCAAGCTTCACATCAAATCTTCTGTTGTACCAATCAGCAATTGCTTCTCTAAGAGCAGGCATACCATCTGAATCTGGATATCTATGATTAACGGGGTTTTTAGCTTCTTCAATAAGAGAATCCACTATGAAATCGGGTGTAGGTATATCAGGATCTCCAATTCCAAAATCTACAATATCTCTGCCTTCTGCTTGAGCTTTTTTGATTTTTTTTGAAATTTCAAAAAATAAGTAAGGGGGAATTTTGTTTATTCTTTTTGATATATTCATTAATTTATCCTTTAATTTTAAAGTTTGTACGTACCATTTCCTATAAATTCAATAGGACCTTCCATGAAAATAGAATTTTGACCATCCCAGTAACATGTAAGTTTACCACCAGGAAAGTTCATTGATAATTTTTCATCATGCATTTGTAATTTTTGAGATACAGCAGCTACAGCAGCAGCTCCGGTACCACAAGCTAGTGTTATTCCAGAGCCTCTCTCCCATACTCGAACATCATATGTATTTTTATCTATTACATTAACTATTTCAAAATTAACTTTACTAGGGAATTTATCGTAACTTTCGACTAAGGGTCCTATATTCTCTAAATCAAAATCATAGACAGGTGATTCAACGAACGCAACACAATGAGGGACTCCAGTATTTACGCAATATAATTTTAGTTCAAGGTTTTCATGTTTAAAATAAACAACAGGCATTTCTGATGATAATTCATTGCTTATTACTGGAATTAATTCATTATTAAAGATCGGCCCTCCCATATCAACTGTAGCACTATTCATTATGTTATTTGAATATTGCGGAGCAACATAAATCAACCCTGCCTTAGTTGAAATTGCTATTTTATCTTTGTTTTTAGGTACAACTTTTAAATCCTCTGCGAATCGAGCAAGGCATCTCATTCCATTTCCGCACATTTCACCTTCAGAGCCATCTCTGTTAAACATTCTCATGCTAAAATCAGCATCAATGCTTTTATCTAATATTATCAAACCATCTGACCCAATTCCAAAATTTTGATCCGAAATATTTTTAGATAACTCTACCCAATCTACATTTTTATCTCTAGCATCAATATATATGTAGTTGTTACCTGCGCCTGTGTATTTGTAAAAATCAATACTTTTCATATTAGCAATTATTATATTTTATGATTTTATTTTTTATTAGGTCAATTTGATCTGAATTATTGATTCCATCAACCCAATTTATTCTATTATCTGTTTTTTTAAACCAAGTTCTTTGTTTTTTTACAAAGTTTAATGTTCTCTTAATTATTAGCTTTCTCATTTCAACAAAGTCAATTTTTTTATTAAGATATAAATAAATTTCTTTGTAACCTATACTCGTCATAGAATGATTTGATAAATTATATCCTTTTTGTATCAAATTTTCGACCTCTTTTATCCAACCATTTTTTATCATCATATCTATTCGATTTGTTATTTTTAATTCTTGTTCATCTTTGGAATAATCTAATCCAAAAATTAAATTATCATTATTATTTGTTTTTGTTGAACTTAAAAATTTTTCGGGTCCAATACTTTTTATGATTTCTAAGTATCTAATTAATCTTCTTATATTATTGGTGTCAAAATTTTCAGACTGTGATTTACCCAGTTCTGATATAAATAAATCGGAAATATAACTTTTGCCATGTATTTCAAATTTCTCTTCTAATTCTTTCCTAAAATGCATATCTGGCGGAACATCAGGCAGTTTCCAATCATCTAATAATGCCCATACGTATAGCCCCGTTCCGCCTACAATTATTGGAATTATATTATTATCTTGAATTTCTTTGATTGCAATTTTTGCTTCATTAATGAATTGATTTAAGCTATACCTTTCACAGGGTAAAATTTGATCTATCAAATAATGTTTAAGTTTTTTTCTTTGAGTACTAGTAGGTTTTGCAGTGCCTATATCCATGTATTTGTATATTTGTTGACTATCTGCATTAACTATATTTATAGAAAGTTTTGCAGAAATCTGTACTGCTAAATCCGTTTTACCTGATCCTGTTGGTCCAATTATTGCTATCAATGATCATTATTGAGAATTGAATATGATTTTATAAAAAGTATCAGGTTCTAAACTTGCTCGCCCGAGTAATAATCCGTTTATGTTTGGCTTGTTTAAATAATCGTTGTAATTAGTTTGATTCACACTTCCACCGTATATAACTGAGGTAGATATTTTATTATTTATTTTCTTTGTTTCATTCAATATGTACTCAGAAATTTCATTGGCTCTTTGTGGATTGCAATAGTTATCACTTCCTATAGCCCATACTGGTTCATATGCAATGATAAGTTTTTTTACTTTTAATTTTTTAAATATTGATTTTATTTGAAGGTTTATAATTTGCAAGGAAGAATCTATGTTTGAATCATACTCTTTTTCACCCACACAAACTATTGGTAATAAATTGTATTCACAAGATAAATCTAATTTTTTTTGTATATCTGATTCGGTTTCACCTTTTTGTCGTACTTCTGAATGTCCGATAATTACATAATTGCAGTACGGTTGAATTAATTCGGCTGATACATCTCCTGTGTGAGGTCCGTTAATTACACTTGAAATGTTTTGAGCACCTAATTGAATAGCACTATTTTGGGGTAATTTATTTTTTGAATAATCTAGAAGAGTAAATGGAGGACAAAGTATAATTGACGAAGATTTAGGTGTTGGATATTTCGAAGAATGTTTTATGTACTGATCAACTAAATCTTTTGACCCATTCATCTTCCAATTTGCTATGTAATATGTGTTATCCATTAATCAATTAAGTTTATTGTTTATTATAACTTGTATGCCCGGCAATGACCCGTTTTCGATATATTCCATAAAAGCTCCCCCTCCAGTTGAAACGTGGGAAAAATTGCTTGTATGGCCAAATTCATTGATTGATTGCAAAGTAGAACCTCCTCCTACAACAGTATAAGCTGATTTGTTCTCCTGAATAGACTCTACAATTGACGAAGTTCCTTTATTAGTTACCTGATCTTCGAATATACCCATTGGACCATTCCATAAAATATAATCTGATTTATTTATAATTTTTGTATACTTAAGTATAGATTTTGGACCTATATCCACAATCGAATCTATTTCTGATAGTTCAGTTGTATCTAAGTATTTATATCCAATATCGTTTTTAACTAAAACGTCATCAGGGAGTACAATTTCTGTTTTTGTATTGTTTAATACATAGTTAATTAATTTTGGTTCTATGGTATTTTTTGTTGTTTTTGTGAATTCACTTATCATACCGCCACCAATAATTATTGTTTTGACTTTTCCAATAAAATTTTGAAGTATGAGAATTTTATCTTCAATCTTTGATCCACCGAATATAGCAGTAGAGTTATTGTATTGTTCGTTTTTATTATTAATTGATGTGTATTCATCGTACATTTTATAACCCATATAACTAGGTAAATATTTTGGAAGTCCAGTAATTGAAGAGTGATTTCTATGAGATACTGCAAAAGCGTCGTTGACATAACAGTCAGCTAAAGAAGATAGATTTTCACTGAATGATTCAGAGTATTCTTCTTCGTCTTTATAAAATCTTATGTTATCTATCAATATTAATTCTTTAGGATTCAAATTGTTTATTTTTTTATGAATACCAGGGTCATCAAATTCAAAAATATGAGTTTTATAGCCTAAATGTTTTTCTATTGAAGGCAAAATTTGGTTTAATGAAAACTTGTTGTTTTTTATACCTTTTGGTCTTCCTAAATGTGAAATTAATATTGTTTTGATATTATTTTTTATTAGATAATCAATTGTTTTTTTTACAACTTTAATTCTAGTATTATCTAATATTATTCCATTCTCAGACATAGGTACATTGAAATCTACTCGAAGTAAACAAGAATTATATTTTTTATTAATATTACTTATGTGAAATCTTTCATTCATTGTAGTAATAAATCTAAGTTTATTGTTAAATTATTCTCTTGTTGATTAATATTATTGATGATTTTATTTGTTTCATTTTTCAAGTTGTTGATATGCTTGTTATATTTTTTAACAACTTCTGTTGAATAAAATGTTTTATGTAAAAACTTAATATCTTCATGTTCAAGCATTCTTTTCATATAAATTGTCCCCAATTTTTTTTCATACTCTAGTTCATTTTTGTATGTATTAAAAATATAAGCTATTGGTAGTACTTTTTTCTTGTTAAGAATTTCATTTTCTAATTTAGTGTATTGATAGTTAATATCTTTTGACAAAAGATTTTTAAATGCTTGTTCGTGCATTATGTATAAGTTTATTTCACCAACTAATTTTAAAGTTTTGGAAATATCCTCGTCATCATCAAATAATCCGGATATAAAATTATATGATTCTATTTCTTTAAGTTTATATATATTTTCAGTTGTATCAAAATCAATTTTGTATTGCTCTGAATCCTGTAATTCCAGGAATTTGCTCTTGAATATATTTTTATTTAGATTATCAAAATTTTTAAGAATATCTAAAGTTTTACTAACTTCTAATTTATCATCATTGATAATGAGCAATCTAGATAGGCTATATAAGCAATCACCTGCATTAATTGCTTGAGCTGGACCCCATTTCCACCAAAGAGTGTCTCTTCCGTTTGAATTTGGAGTTCCCGATCCGATTTCATCATGAACAATAATTCCGGATTTAAATAAAAACAAAGCAGATAATCCTGTTATTATTTTTGAGTAGTTTTTGTCATTTATATCTTTACTGATGAGATTCAAAGAACTTGAAATTTCATGATAATTCATTTCTAAATTTATTTTATTGATTTTACTTTGACCGGTTTCGTAAATCTGATATTCAATCATATTTTTCAACCCAGGATCAATGTCTTTGATTGTATGTTCAATTTTATTTACAATATTTATAAGATGTTTATCTGTATTCATTGAACCTCTAACCCTGTATTTTTTATATCGTTAATTGTGATCTTCCCTTCTCTTATAACATTTATTTTACTTTTTGTCATATCTAGAATAGTTGAAGGATTATTTGGTTTATTTTTATAATCACCAAATACAATCATATCTACTTTTCCCCCTAAATCTTTTACTAAATTTTCCTCAAGTAAGCTATGTTTTTTTCCTGATATATTTGCACTTGTTCCAGTTATCCCACTTTTGATTGTATTCATTATATTTATCAAATTCGTGTCATCTGGAATTCGAATGGCTATATTATCTGAATTCCCTGATATTATATTCGAAACGAATGGTTTTTTCTTAACTATAATTGTTAATCCTCCAGGCATGAAAGTATCTATAAGAAGCTCACAAGCACTATTTATATTTTCAGCATATTTATGGAAATAATCTTTGTGAGGGATTAGTACAGGTATTCCTTTTGATATATCTCTACCTTTTATTTCTAATATCCTTTTCAAACTTTTATTCATTGTTATCAAGCAACTTAATGAGTAAATAGTATCAGTAGGCAGAACCAAAACCCCGCCGTTACTTAATAACTTAGTTATAATATTTTTTGATTTGTCTAAAGAGAACATCATATTTTGTTGACCTCGGTTAATTATTAATTTAAGATTTTTTTATGAATTCATTAAATAATGCTGAAAACAAATACAATACTGTTATTATAGTAGATTATGGCTCTCAATATTCTAAGCTTATTGCAAGAAGAGTAAGAGAATGTAATGTTTATTCTGAAATTGTTAATCCAAAAGAAGAATATCATTCCTTAACTGATAAAAATATAAGGGGTATAATTTTATCTGGAGGACCTGCTGGAATTAACGATCTTGGATCTCCTAAAATTCCTGATTGGTTATATAAATTTGATGTCCCAATTTTAGGTATATGTTACGGATTGCAAGCAATAATTTATGAACAAGGTGGAGAAGTCTCATCTCATCAATATTCTGAGTACGGTAACTCTAAAATAAGTATTAACCGCAATTCCTCAGATAAATTATTTAAAGGGTGTAATAACGATTTTAATGTGTGGATGAGTCACGGAGATTCGGTAACTACAATGCCTGAAGGTTATGAATTATTAGCTTCAACTGATTCTTGTAAATATGCTGCTGTTAAATCAGGTAATATTTATGGAATTCAATTTCATCCTGAGGTTGTTCATACTGATAATGGAAGTAAAATTATTAATAACTTTGTAACTGATATATGTGACATTACTCCTGAATGGACTTCTGAAAATTTTATTTCTAGTACAGTAAATAAAATAAAAACCCAAGTTCAAAACAATAAAGTTCTTTGCGCTATTTCAGGAGGAGTAGATTCATCAGTAACTGCAGCTTTAATTCATAAATCTATTGGTCAAAATTTAGTTTGTTTATTTGTGAATAATGGATTACTAAGAAAAAATGAACATAATGAAGTTGTTGCAAAATTTAAAGATGCCAATATAAATGTTGAATACTTTGATGCAAGCGAATTGTTTTTGTCAAATTTAAAAAATGTAACTGACCCTGAAGAAAAACGTAAATTGATAGGTAATACATTTATTACAGTGTTTGAGTCTTTTACGAAAGATAACGACGATATTAAATTTTTGGCACAAGGAACTCTTTATCCAGATGTAATTGAAAGCGCAACAAATGATTCACCTAATGCTGCTAAAATTAAAACTCATCATAATGTTGGAGGATTACCTGATGAAATGAATTTTGATTTGGTTGAACCTTTGAGGAATTTATTTAAAGACGAAGTACGTATCATTGGAAGAGAATTAAATCTTCCAGATTTTTTAATTGATCGCCAACCTTTTCCTGGACCTGGTTTGGCAATAAGAATTATGGGTGAGATAAATTCAGAAAAACTAGAATTATTGAGAGAAGCTGATTGGATATTAATGGACGAGATTAAAAATCATAATTTATATAAAGATTTGTGGCAGAGTTTTGCAGTTTTATTAAATACGCAAACTGTTGGGGTTATGGGAGATCATAGAACATATGAATATACGATTGCAATCAGAGCTGTAAAAAGTGAAGATGCTATGACAGCAGACTGGGCTAAGCTTCCTTATGAAGTTTTAGATTCTATTTCAAGTAGGATTACAAATGAAGTAAAAGGTATAAATAGAGTTGTTTACGATATAACAAGCAAGCCACCAGGAACAATTGAATGGGAGTGACTATTTATTTTTAATGGCTAATAATTTAAAAAATGAGAATAGTCCTTATTTATTGCAACATGCTGACAATCCAGTTAATTGGTATCCTTGGTCTGAAACTCCATTTGAAATAGCAAAAAAGAATGATTTACCTATATTTTTGAGCATTGGATATTCTTCTTGTCATTGGTGCCATGTTATGGAAAAAGAGAGTTTTACAGATTTAAATACTGCAACTTATTTAAATGAGAATTTTATTTCAATTAAAGTTGATAGAGAAGAAAGACCTGATATAGACAGTATTTATATGGAAGCTTTGCAAGCTTTAACTGGCTCAGGTGGTTGGCCGGCAAGTTTGTTTTTATCACCAGACAAAATACCATTTTTTGCAGGAACTTATTTCCCGTTAATTGACAGAGGGAATCACCCAAGTTTTATTAAAGTACTTAAGTCAATTGTTGAACATTATAAGCATAAAAAAGATAAAATTAATGAGATTGGTAGTCAAATCACCAACATGCTTAATACTGATTTGAAATATGAACCAATAAGTAGTAACTATGTTGAACAAACAATTAAATCAATAAATAAATCTTTTGATCAAAAAAATGGAGGCTTCCACGATGCCCCTAAATTCCCACAACCAAGCTTATTAGAATTTTTAATTTTTATAAAACAGAATTATATACAATATTCTGAAATTATATCTGAGTCAGAATTGGATGAGATCCTTATTAAATCTCTATACAAGATGTCAATAGGTGGGATTTATGATCAAATTGGAGGAGGATTTCACAGATATACGGTAGATGCTAATTGGCTAACCCCTCATTTTGAAAAAATGTTGTATGACAATTCACTTCTCTCAAGTATTTACTCTAAAGCATATAGCTTATATCAGTTTGAATGGCTAGGTTTTATTTCTGATGATATATTGCAATATCTTACTCTTTCAATGTCAGAAAAAGGTAAAGGTTTTTTTTCTGCAGAAGACGCAGATTCTGAAGGAGAAGAAGGTAAATATTACACATTTAATTCAAACGAGTTAAATAATATTTTTGATACAAATGATATTGAAAATGCAAAAAACTTATTTAACATTTCTGAACAAGGAAATTTTGAGGGTAAAAATATTTTAACAGGCGGAATTTCATATGAATTAAACACAAAAACAAATGATAATTTTAAAAACTTAGATTTTTTAAGATCGGAACTTTTTAATTACAGAGATAAAAGAAAACATCCTTTTAAAGATAAAAAAATAATAACTTCATGGAATGGTATGACGGTTTCAGCATTAATGGACCAGTATTTTTTAAAATATCAAAAAATATATTTAGACAAAGCTATTCAAACTATTGACTATATTACTTCATTTATGGACATTGAAAATGAACTACCCAGATATGTTATCAACGATAGTAAGTTTTCACTTGGAACTCTAGAAGATTATGCTTTTTTTATAGAAGCACTTATCAAACTACATAAAGGTACTTTAGATTATAAGTGGCTGAATATGAGTTTGGTATTATCAGAGAAAGTATTAGAATCATTTTACGATGACTCGACGCATATTATGTATGATAGTAGTAAAGATTTGGAAGATTTATTCACTCGCCCGAAGAGTATTTACGATAATCCTTATTCTAGTTCTTTTGCTAAGATTACAGAGTGTTTATATTATTTAGGATCAGTTACAAATAATAATAAATATATGAATATTGTAGATCAAATTATATCTTCGGTATCTGCGTATATAAATAATGTCCCCATGCACACTTCGTCGTGGATTAAATTACTTGAAATGATTAAATTTGACAGAAAAAATCATTTGATTATTTTGCATGATGATAAAAATATAGACGAATTATTAATGACATTGGATCTAAATAACAAATCAAATCTTAATTATTTAGGCAAATCTAAACAAATAGGATCAGATCTAGAAATATTCGAAGATAAAATTATGATTGATAATAAAACAACATTTTATCTGTGTAAATCTTATACATGTAATTTACCTACGAATTCTATAAAAGAAATAAAATCTCAAGTAAAAACAATATTTTAATAATCTCTAAATGCGTCCCCTGGCTTTGAAGGAAGAGCATACCCTCCACTTAATCCAGAAGGAGATCCATCTGCCCTGTGGCACGCGGCTCCTTCCATCATATTATTTTCAAACTTAATTGCATTCATGCCTCCGGCAACTCTGTTCACACTAACAGTATTATGCCCCATAGATTTGAGTTTATTGATAGTTTTATCTGGAAATTCGTACTCTAATTCCAATGTATCACCATCAGTCCAAACCCTGGGTGATTCCACGGAAGCTTGTAAACTAAATTTATTATCGATTAAAGCAAGCAATGCTTGGCATACAGCTCCAAAGATTCTTCGTCCACCAGGTGTGCCTAAAACAATGTATGGTTTTTTATCTTTAGAAATTATTGTAGGAGTCATAGATGACAAACTTCTTTTATATGGATTAATTGAATTTGCATTACCAGAATGAGGATCAAACAGAAGCATGCAATTATTTAAAAGCATTCCTGTATCATTAACTGCAACTCTACTACCAAATGCGTTATTGATTGTTTGAGTCATTGATACAATATTTCCTTCTTCGTCTGAAACATTGAAATGTGTGGTATTGCTACTTTCATTTTCAAGAAAGTTTCTTGTGAAACTATAATCTTGTGATTTATCAAGATTTATTTCTTTTGATCTTTCAGATGCATATTTTTTTGAAATTAGACCTTCTATTGGAATATTAATATACTCAGGATCACCTATGTATTTATATCTATCAGCGAAAACTATTTTAAATACCTCTGAGAGTATATGAACTCTTTCAGGGTCGGTGATTTTGTATTTATTCATATCAAAATTTTCTAATATATTAAGCATTTGTATAAGACAAATACCCCCACTACTAACTGGCCCAACAGAATGGATATCAAAATTTTTATATTTTCCAATTATAGAATCTCTATAAAATATTTGTTGCGATTTCAGATCTTCTAGAGTTAATAACCCTCCATTTTTTTTCATTTCATCTTCGATGTGAGCACCTAATTCTCCTCCGTGTAAATATTTAGAACCATGCTTAGCTATCCCTTCTAAAGTATGGGCGTAATTAGGGTTTTTTATATAATCACCTTTTATTGGAGCTTTACCATCTTTAAGATAGATATCAGTGCTTTCTTTGAATTTAGAAAGATCAGATATATTATCTCTTATATTGTTTGACAAATAATCAGAAACTCGATACCCATTCTTTGCAATATTTATTGAAGGTTGAATAACTTCTTTCAACGGGAAGTTACCATATTTTTCAACTAAATGTGCCCATGTTAACAAGTTTCCTGGAGACCCTACAGCTTGATAGCCAATAGTATTCAGATTATCTTCAACATCAAAATAATTAGGTAATTCATTACTTAAAGGTTTGTACATGGAGTCGTGTGCCTTACCTGGTGCTGAGCAATATCCATCAATAGTAGAAAATCCGGTATCGGGCTTATAAAAATTGGTAAACCCACCACCAAATGGTCCAACCATCATTGGCTCAACTACTGAAAGAGCAAAAGCGGTACCAATAGCTGCGTCAAATGCATTACCTCCCGCAGCTAAAATAGATACTCCAACTGATGATGCCACGGGATGATTTGATGTAACAATGCCCTTGGAAGCTGATAATGGTTGTTTTTTAGTATTTAAATCCATAATAAATTACGTACTTTAATTATAATATTTATAATTATGGTTTTATTATGGTTATAAATCAATCTTTTACGCAAAAATTAATAGATATTGTTGGACAAGAATTTGTTATTGTCGATAAACAGGATATGATTGTTTATGAAAGTGACGGTACTCATGACAAAGGGATGCCTGACTATGTTACCTTACCAGGTTCTGTAGAAGAAGTTTCACAATTAGTATTGCTAGCTAATGAATTTAATATTCCTATTATAGCCCGAGGTTCTGGGACTGGTCTTAGTGGTGGAGCTGTTCCTATTAGTGGTGGATTGATAATTTCTATAAATAGGATGAATAAAATCATAAATATAGATGCTGATAACGCTACTGCTGAAGTTGAAGCTGGGGTGATAAATTTAGATATAAGTAAAAAAGCTTCTGAGCATGGATTATTTTATGCTCCTGATCCATCTAGCCAACAAGCTTGTTCGATTGGTGGAAATGTAGCTGAAAATTCAGGAGGCCCTCATTGCTTGGCATACGGAGTCACTACAAACCATATTTTAGCTATAGAAGTCGTCCTTCCTTCTGGTGAAATTACATGGCTTGGTGATTTGAATAAAGAAACAAATGGTATTGATTTCAGAGGATTATTTATTGGTTCAGAGGGTACTTTTGGTATATGTACAAAAGTGATAGTGAAATTAATAAGAAAGCCAGAAAAAGTTCAAACATTCCTAGTAGCCTTCAAAAATATTCAAGATGCTGCAAACGCGACTACTTCGATTATTTCATCTGGAATACTTCCTGCTGCTATTGAAATGATGGATAAAACTGCGTCTAAAGCGGCTGAAGAAGGTACTAACGCAGGTATACCAGAAAATTCAGACACTGTTTTACTGGTAGAAATCGAAGGTTTTGATGAAGAAATTAACGAACAAGAATTGCTTATTAAAGATATAGTCAATGAATTTGATCCAATAGAAATAAAAATAGCCAATGATGAAAAAGAAAGAGAATTATTTTGGAAAGCTAGAAAAGGAGTACTAGGTGCACTTGGTCGAATAGCTCCTAATTACTTTTTGGTAGATGGAACTGTGCCAAGAACTAAGTTAGCTCCTGTTCTTTCTGAAGTAAATAGATTGTCAAAAAAATATGGATTAATAGTAGCTAATGTATTACATGCAGGAGATGGGAATTTACATCCATGTATCATTTTTGATCAACAAATACCAGGAGACACTGAAAAAGCATTATCTTTAGGTGGTGATATTTTGAAAATTTGTGTTGAAAATGGAGGCGTATTAAGTGGAGAACATGGTATAGGTTATGAAAAAAAAGAATATATGCCATTATTGTTTTCAAATCATGATATGAATCATATGAAAAATTTGAAAGTTATTTTTGATAAAAATAACTTATTTAATCCAGGCAAAATCTTTCCTTCAGAGAACTTAAATTGAAATTTCTTAATGGGCAAAAAATACTAGAAACATTTACTCCTACAAACAAATCCGAATTACGAAGAAATGTGTTTGATTTGTATAAAACTGGAACTCCAATGACTTTTATAGGAGGTGGGACCAAAAAAAATTTTGGCCAATTATATAATAAAAATTTATCAGTCATTTATACAAATGAATTAAACAAAATAATTGATTACAATCCGTCTGATTTAACAATAACAGTTGAATCTGGAATGAAAGTAAGTCACCTCGTTCAAGAATTAAAAAAAAATAATCAATTTCTAGGTTATAGATTACCATTAGTAGAACAAAGTACAATTGGTGGTAGCACCTCATATGGTTATTCAGGTACTTATAGGTTTAATGATATTCATATTCGTGACTCAATTATAGGGTTGGAAGCCGTTGATCATAATGGGAATTATGTGAAATCTGGGGGACAAGTTGTAAAAAATGTCTCTGGATATGATGCTCATAAATTATTTATTGGAACTTCAGGATCATTTGGGCCTATCTATTCCCTATCATTTAAAGTTTATCCTATTCCAAATAATAATACAGTTGTTGATCTATGTTTTGATAATATAAATGATGCTTATCAATTAGCAAAAAAATATGTCTTATATAATTGGAATATACCAAGGCTATCGATTGTGAGCTCTAATTCAGAGAAGATGTATAAATTATCAATTGATATTGTAGGAACAAATTCTACTGTGAACAAGATTTCCAATTCCATATATGCTGATTACAAAAAATTTACTCAGTACAAATCAGAGTTGTCTGATCGTTTGTTTAACGATAATTTTGGTTATGCATTAGAAGATAAGAAAATTTTAATTAAATTTACGTCTAATAAAAATAATTTTTTTCTGCCTTTATCTAATTATCTCAAGGATATAGACTTGAAGTATAATTTGATGATTAACCCAATATTTGGATTTGCGTCTTTGATTATTGATTTTGATGATAATTTAAATAAATTTATTGATAATTTAAAATTGATAATTACTAAACATAAAATAAACATGAATATAGAAGGTATAAATTTCGAACAACATAATCTGTTAATTAACGAAAATAAGGATAATAATATACTTAATAGATTGACCAAATCTTTTAAAGATACTTATGACAATAGAAATCTATTTAGTCCAGGTAAAATTTATGACAATTAAATCACATTTAGATAAAGTTAAAGATGAAGTCTATAAATGCGTTCATTGTGGTTTTTGCTTAACAGCATGCCCCACATATTTAGTGAGTGGACAAGAACTAGAATCACCAAGAGGAAGAATATCTTTGATGAAAGCCACTATAGAATCACAAATAGAACCTAATTCTAAAACTTTTGAACACTGGGACAGATGTATACAATGCAGAGCTTGTGAGCCTGCCTGTCCTTCTGGTGTCAATTATGGGTTGTTAATAGAATCAACAAAAGCAGGTATAAATGAAATCAAAGCAAAATCTTTTTTTTATCGATTTAACTTTAAAATAATTATCAATTTATCTATATCAAATTGGTTTGTTAATTTGAATTCATTAATTTTCAGAACCTATAACAAAATGAATATTTCAAAATTTATAGAAAAATTCAAATTATATAAATTAATGCCATCTAAAGTTGTGCAACTAGAGAAAATGATTCCAATAATTAATGGATTTCCACTTAAATCTGGTTGGTACCCTGCAAAAGGAGAAAGTAAATTTAAAATAGCATTGTTTAGAGGATGTATTATGCCAGGAATTCATGGTGATAATATGAGGAAAACTATAGAATTACTTAACTTTTTGCAATTTGAAGTTGAAGTTTTGGATGATGAAGTATGTTGTGGATCGATTAGTTCTCATAATGGAGACATGAATTTAACAAAAGAGTTGGCTAAGCAAAACATCGATACATTTTTAGATGAAGATTTTAAATATTTAATTATAACTTCAGCAGGATGCGGAACTCGTATTAAAGAATACGATCATTTATTTGAAGAAAATTCTGAATATTATAAGAAGGCAATACAATTGAAAAACAAAACCCAAGATATTTATGAGTTTTTATATACTAACATTGATGAAAAACCCAAAGGAGAGTTGAACTTAAAAGTTACATATCAACCTGCTTGCCATCTTCTAAACACCCAAAAGATTATTGAACCGCCTATTGAGCTTATTAAAATGATCCCAGGTGTTAAATTTTTAGATTTACCTTCTAGTAATATTTGTTGCGGTGCAGGAGGAGCGTATTCTATTACGCAACCCGAATGGTCAAACAAAGTTTTGGATAAAAAATTAAATGAAATAAAATCTATTGATGCTGATATTTTAACTGTTTCTAATCCAGGATGTTTTATACAATTACAAGGTGGAGGAAGAGTGTTAAAATTAAATTTAGAAGTCATGTATATAACTGATTTGCTTTACAATTCATACATAAAAGGAGAATAACATGGACCTTAACCTAAAAAACAAAGTTGCTATAGTAACAGGAGGAAGTGATGGAATTGGGAAAGCAGCAGCTATTTCTTTAGCAAAAGAAGGAGCTAAAGTAGCTATCATTGCAAGAAATCAAGAAAAGATCGATTTGGCTGTTAAAGAAATAAGCGAAATTACAAATGGAAATATAATTGGAATTTCAACCGATGTTTCAAATGAATCTCAAGTTAAAGCTATGGTTTCAAAAGTTGCTGACGAGTTTGGAGGCATAGATATATTAATAAATAATGCAGGCACATCTGCTGCAACGACTTTGGATAAAATGACCGATGATGATTTGAAAGTAGATTTTGGAATTAAGGTTTATGGTGCAATTTATTGTGCTAGAGAATCTCTTCCCTATTTGAAAAAATCTGGAAATGGAGTAATTATCAACACAACTACTCCGGGTGGAAAAGCATCTAGCCCAGGAACACAACCGACGTCACTTTCAAGAGCAGCAGGAATTTCTTTAACAAAATCTTGGGCTGGAGAATTAGCAGAATTTAATATAAGAGTTAACACTGTTTGCGTTGGGTTGTTAAAATCAGGTCAACATAGAACTAGATGGCAATCTATCAATTCTAAAAACTCAGATTATTCACTGGATGATCATTGGGATACAATGGGTAAAAATGTACCGCTAGGTAGAGTTGGTGAAGCTGAAGAAGTTGGTGATGTGATGTGTTTTATTTCATCTTCAAAAGCTAGTTATATTACAGGGACAGCAATCAATGTTGATGGCGGAACATCACCTGTTGTTTAATCTATAAAATTATTTTGAGCATTGTGCCTTAATGCATGATCAATCAATACTAATGCAACCATTGATTCAACCATTGGAACAGCTCTTGGGAGAACGCAAGGATCATGGCGACCTCTGCCTCCAAATTCAATTTCTTTTCCTAAATTTGTTACTGTATTTTGTTGTTTAATAATTGTACCGGTAGGTTTGAAAGCAGCTTTTAATATAATGTTTTCTCCATTTGAAATTCCCCCTTGTATGCCTCCACTATTATTTGTTTTTGTTCTTATTTTCCCATTATCATTGTAAAATTCGTCATTATGCTCAGATCCAAGCATTAAGGTTCCGCTAAACCCCGAACCAACTTCAAAGCCTTTACATGCAGGAAGTGATAAGATAGCCTTACCAAGATCAGCTTCTAATTTGTCAAATACTGGCTCACCTAACCCAGGCGGAACATTCCTACAAACTAATTCAACAACTCCTCCTAATGAATCACCATTTTTTCTGACTTCCTTTATTTTATCTATCATTTTTTTTGACATGTTTATGTCAGGACATCTGGCTATATTTTCCTCTACATCTGATATGTTTACAGTATCTGTATCCACAGTTGCTATTAGATTTTGGATAGATTTCACATAACCCACTATATCAATATCAAATTTTTGTTTTAATATTTTTTTTGCAATAGCACCTGCAGCTACTCTTCCAATAGTTTCTCTTGCGCTAGCCCTTCCTCCCCCTTTCCAATTTCTTATTCCATATTTGATATCGTAAGTATAGTCAGCATGTGAAGGTCTATATAAATCTTTTAATGAATCATAATCTTTACTTTTTGCATCATTATTTACAACCGATATGTGTATAGGAGAGCCTAGTGTCTTACCTTCAAATGTACCTGACAATATTTCAGCTATATCACTTTCTTTTCTTTGAGTTGTGATTTCACTTTGGCCAGGTTTTCTCCTATTTAATTCAAATTGAATATCTTCATTTGTAATATTTATACCAGGTGGGCATCCATCTATAGTTACCCCAACAGCATCTCCGTGAGATTCTCCCCAAGTTGTGATTTTATATAGTTTTCCAAATGTATTTGGCAATTTATACCTTCTAATATTTATAATTAAATAAATTATACTACCACTCAAGTATTTTTTTTGGTACGATTTTAATTATTTACATATATCAGGGCTTGAGTGAACATTCTTGAAAACCTCGTTGTTTAACGTGAGAGTTTTCCCGCTCAAGCCCCCAAAATATTTTGAACTTCACTAAAATAAACAAATCTAAATATTTTTCATGGTTGCAATGCAGCAAAAAACTATACTTGGATATTAATTTATCAGGTAAAAAATATATCAGACCAAATAATAGGCAGATATTGTTAGATTTTTCCTTTGATTATTTTAATCAAAAATACCAAGATCTTTATGCAAAATTAGATAATACAGATAATATTAAACAGAGTATAAGTAACAATTCTCCTTTTTATATTTTAGGATCTAAGTTTTCCAATGATGATTTAAATCTGAATTTTGATGTTATTTTATTTGAGAATAATATATTAAATATATTTCTGATTAAATCTGCAATATATCCCAAAAATTACTATATAAGAGAACTTAGCCTTCAAAAATTTTTATTGAATAATTTGCTAGATGTAGAAATAAAAACTCATCTTATTTTAGTTAATAAAGATTATGAGTTTAGTAAGAACGAGGTTGATGTCTCTAAATACTTGAATTTTGTTGAATGTACTGCGAAAGTTGATGAATTAAACTCTGAAGAAATTGCTTTGAATCTAAATAAAATAAAAAAAGATTTCAAATCTAAAAAAGCTCCTGATATACCAATTGGTAATCATTGTAAGAATCCGTATCAATGTAATTATTTTGATCATTGTAGATCTGGCCTCCCTGATTACCACGTCGAACAAATTCCAAATCAAACCAAAGATTTAAAAGAAAGTTTACGGAATTTAGAAATTACCGATATAAAAAAACTTACAGATTTAGAAGAATTTACATCTTTACAAAAAAGGATAATTGAATCTGTGAAAAATTCTAAAGAATTTATAGGTGAAGAGCTAAAAGATATTATGAATTCATTTGCTTATCCTCTATATTTTTTAGACTTTGAAACCATTATCTCTCCATATAAAATCTTTCCTGACACAAAACCGTTTGAACCTATACCATGTATGTGGTCCTTGCATACAGAAAAACAGATGGGAGTTCAAATTCAAGGAATGTATGAAAATAAAGTTTATTATGATCGTTTTTATAAATTTACAGGTGAAGATCCAAGGAGAGAATTTATTGAAAAATTAATTGAATCTGTTGGTGAATCTGGAACTATATTTATTTATTCCGATTTTGAGATTAGAATTTTCAAAAAGATTGCAATAATGTTTCCTGAATATAAACATCAAATCGATTTGATCATAAATAGATGTGTTGATTTGTTAAAAATCACAAGAAATAATTATTATCACCCTAAGTTTAAAGGTAGCTTTTCTTTAAAATCAGTTTCGAAAATTTTGACTGAAGAGAACAAATATGATTTGGAATTTGTTAATTCTGGTGACGATGCTTCAAGAGTATTAATAGATTTGATAACTAATAAAACTGATATTAACCAAAGGAAACAAATTGAAGATGATTTGTTGAAATACGCTGAAAAAGACACGCTTAATTTGATAGATTTATATAAGCATTTAAAATCTGTATCTCAATTCATGTAAAATTCTTCTTGTAATTTATTTGACAAATGTTATACTTTTCGCATTAAAGTAATACTCTATTGGAGGAAAAATATGAGAAAAATTCTTTCTTTACCAGTTTTATTTGGCTTGGTAGCCAGCTTACTTATGCTTGGTTGTCAAAGTGGAGAAACAATAAAAATTGGTACATTATTAGATAAAACAGGAGATCTTGGTAACTACGGTCCGCCTATGGAAGTAGGAGCTGATCTCGCTATTCAATTATTAACCGATGCTGGTGTGGACATTGTTAAAGTACCTGGTGATTCAGGAACCGCTAATCAAAAATCTATTGCAGAAGCAACTAGATTGATTGATATCGAAGGAGTTTCAGCTATAGTAGGATCACTTTCAAGTGGTGTAACAATGGCTACAGCTACTGCTGTAACAATTCCTAAAGATATTCCAATAATGTCTCCTGCTTCTACCTCACCTGCTATATCTACTATGGATGATAACAACACCGTATTCAGATCAACTGTATCTGATGCTGCTCAAGGTGTAGTATTAGCGAAAGTGGCTTATGACAGTGGAATAAGATCTGCTGGTGGTTTATATATAAATAACCCTTACGGTGAAGGTCTAGCTGGTATGTTTGGTGATGCTTTCAAGGCATTAGGCGGTAAAATTACTGCGATGGTTCCAATTGAACCTGGTCAAACTAGCTACTTATCCGAAGTTAAGAAAGCTTCAGATGGTAACCCTGATGTATTATTAGCAATGACATACCCTGTTACTGCTCAAATTTATATCAGAGAAGCTATCGAAGGTGGACATGCTTCCAAATTTATGTTCGTTGATGGGACCAAAGCTCAAGATATGTTTGATGCTATGACTAAAGTTCATGGTGCAAATTATTTTGATGGCATGATCGGAACAGCTCCGGGAGCAAAAGGCAGTCCTGCTAAAAGCCAATTTGAATCTTTATACAAAGATGCAAATAACGGTAACATGCCAACAGATCCATTTATTGCAGAAACATTTGACGCAACTATCTTATTAGGCTTAGCAGCTGTTGCTGCTCAAAACGGTACTCTGTGTGATACTATCAAATCTTGCTTACCAATAATTGCAGGAGATGATGGCGATGCAGATCCAAATATTGAGCCTAGTGATATAAAAAGAGCTGTTAGCTTATTGAATAAAGGCGATGACATCAACTATGAAGGAGCAGCAGGCTCTCAAGAAATCGATGAAAATGGTGATGTTAATAACACTATTGAAGTGTGGGAAATCAAAGACGGTAAAATTACCTCAACAGGTCAATTCTTAAGTCCATAATTTCTAAACTATAAATACTTTTTAAAAAAAGAGGAATCTTACAGGTTCCTCTTTTTTTTTATTTGATTTATTATAAAACCACAAAAGATTCAAAAGGCAAATATTATAATGAGCATAGAAGATATTAAGAAGAAAGTAGAATCAAATATAGATAGTAATGCAGAAGATTTGATTGGAATCGCGAAAGATATTCTTGAAATGCCAGAACCTGGTTACAGAGAATTTAAAACTTCAAAATATACAGAAGAACAATTTAACAAGTATGGATTTTCGAATGTAGAAAAAGTATCGATGACAGGATTGAAAGTAGTACTTGATACAGGTAAACCAGGCCCCACAGTTTGCGTGATGGGAGAACTTGATTCATTAGTTGTTCTAGGTCATCCTCACGCTGATAAAGAAACAAATGCAGCCCATGCTTGTGGTCATCATACACAAATAGCTCAGATGATTGCTGTAGGACAAAGCTTAAATGATCCAGAAGTATTAAAAGGATTATCTGGAAAAATAGTATTGGTGGCGGTACCGGCTGAAGAAAATATTGAAGTTGAGTACAGAAAAACTTTAAGAGATGAAGGGAAGATAGAATTTTTACTTGGTAAACAGGAGTTTGTTAAACTTGGAGCATTAGATGATGTTGATATAGCTATGATGACCCATACTGGTAATCAAAAAGATAATAAAATTTTAGCTTTGGGTGGTTCTTCTACAGGATCAGTGTCAAAGAGTATTAAATTTATAGGTAAAGCATCGCATGCCGGAGGAGCGCCACATAATGGTATAAATGCATTAAATGCTGCTAACCTTGCTTTGACAGGAATACATTTTCAGAGAGAAACTTTCCAGGAGAAAGATGTTATAAGAATCCACCCGATTATTACACAAGGAGGGGCTGCAGTAAGTTCTGTTCCTGCTGATGTTAGAATGGAAACATACGTAAGAGGTAGTTCAACACAAGGTTATTTAGATGCAAGTGGAAAGGTTGACCGTGCATTACGGGCAGGAGCGATGGCTATAGGCGCAGAAGTAGAGATAACAACTATACCAGGCTATTTACCAATGTATCAAAATCAAGAACTAAACAATCTATATGAACAAAATTCTATTGACTTAGTTGGAGATGAGGGAGTAGACAGATCGAATGTAGGAAGGTTCGGTGGTTTTTCTACAGATATGGGGGACATGTCTCAATTAATGCCTATTATCCACCCTTCAGTTTTATCTACATCTGGAGATGGTCATGGAATTGATTATGTTGTGGAAGATTATCATTCTGCAGTTATTACTGCAGCTAAAGCTATGGCTTTGACAGTGATTGATTTGTTACATGAACGTGGTCAAAAAGCTAAAGAAATAGTAGATAATTTTGAACCATTACTTAGTAAAGATGCTTATCTTAAATTGTTAAGATCTATGTATAAAGAAGAAAAATTCAAATAAGGAACAAACTATAATGAGTATTGAAGATATTAAAAGAAAAGTTGAATCTAACATAGATAGTAATTCGGAAGATATGATAAGTGTGGCTAAAACTATATTAGATATGCCAGAACCTGGGTATAGAGAATTTAAGACATCAAAATTTACTTTAGAACAATTTGAAAAATATGGTTTTACTAATATAGAAAAAGTATCAATGACAGGTCTTAAAGCAACTATAGATACTGGAAAACCAGGCCCTACAGTTTGTGTTATGGGAGAATTAGATTCATTAGTTGTTTTAGGTCATCCTTATGCAGATGAAGAAACAAATGCAGCCCATGCTTGTGGTCATCATACACAAATAGCTCAGATGATTGCTGTAGGTCAAAGTTTAAATGATCCAGAAGTGTTAAAAAAATTATCTGGAAAGATAGTATTGGTGGCGGTACCGGCTGAAGAAAATATTGAAGTTGAGTACAGAAAAACTTTAAGAGATGAAGGCAAGATAGAATTTTTACTTGGAAAACAGGAGTTTGTTAAGCTAGGTGCATTAGATGACGTTGATATAGCTATGATGACTCATACTGGCGGAAGCCAAAAAGACAATGACAATAAAACTTTAGTGCTTGGAGGTTCTTCTACAGGATCAGTTTCTAAGAGTATTAAATTTATAGGTAAAGCATCACATGCTGGAGGAGCGCCACATAATGGTATAAATGCATTAAATGCTGCTAATCTTGCAATGACAGGAATACATTTTCAGAGAGAGACTTTCCAAGAAAAAGATATTGTTAGAATTCATCCGATTATTACACAAGGAGGAGCAGCAGTAAGTTCTGTTCCTGCTGATGTTAGAATGGAAACATACGTAAGAGGAACTAGTGTTGAAGGATTTCTTGACGCAAGTGGAAAAGTTGATCGTGCATTACGGGCAGGAGCTATGGCTATAGGCGCAGAAGTAGAGATAACAACTATACCAGGCTATTTACCTATGTTTCAAAATAAAGGATTGACTAATTTGTATGAACAAAATTCTATTCATTTAGTTGGGGATGAAGGTGTTGACAGATCTAAGGTTGAAAGTATTGGTGGAGGATCTACAGATATGGGAGACATGTCTCAATTAATGCCTATTATTCATCCTTCTGTTCATTCAACTTCAGGCGATGGTCATGGCATAGATTATGTAGTCACTGATTATAATGCAGCTGTAACTACAGCGGCAAAAGCAATGGCACTTACTGTAGTTGATGTTTTGCACGAGAATGCTGAAAAAGGCAAAGAAATTATAGATACATTTGAACCTAAGTTAACTAAAGAAGCATATTTGAAATTATTAAGATCTATGTATAAAGAAGAAAAGTTTAAGTAGTTAAAATATTACTTAAATGGCGAAACTTAGTTATCTGAAGATTTAGAAGCAAGTTTAACTTTTTTTTCACCTATTATTCCTTCGGGTTTAAATATTATTACTAAAGTAATTAAAAGACCAATCATAAGAAATTTAAGATTAGGATCAGATAAGAATCCAGGTAAAAAGTCCGTCCAAGTCCAAATAGCCCAAACGATAAACGCACCTATTATAGCTCCCTTGTTATTCCCACTACCACCTACCATTAGCATAGCCCAAATTATAAAGGTTGCCATTAAAGGGTCAAACGTAAGTGGATCTAAGTATCTGATTCCATGTGCGTAAACAACTCCTCCAATTCCCATAATACATGCGCCTAATATAAAAGATTGTAGTTTAAACATGAAAACATTTTTACCACTTGCTGAAGTAGCAATTTCATCTTCTCGAATTGCTTTTAGTACCCTACCCCATGGAGAGTTTATAGCTCTTTGGACAATTTTATATAGTATGAAAATTAATATTAATATAAAAAACCCATAAAAATAATTGTAATAAGCAGGAGGGAACCAATCTCCTAAAAATTTAGGAATTCTATACATTCCCCTTGATCCGTTAGCTAACCATTTTTCGTTTAAAAAAATAAATCTAACAGTTTCGGCAAGTCCAAGTGTTGCTATCGCGAAATAATCATCTCTTAGTTTAAGTGTTATCCATCCTATGACTAAAGCAGCAATCCCACAAACAATTATTGCCCCAAACATTCCTACAAAATACCACATATCAATACCCAAATTGAAAAATCCAAGAGATTCTGGTAAGTTTCCACCCCATGCAAAGTCTTCAAACATTTCAGCAGAAGGTGATGCAGAAGTTAAAATAGCTGCAGTATATGCTCCAAGTGCGAAAAATGCGGATATTCCTATATTAAATATGCCTGTATAGCCCCAATGTATGTTTAAACCTAATGAAAATATCGCGTAAATACCTGCAATCACAACATATGTAGATAAGTAATTAAAAATTGAAAAAATAAAATCCATTAGTTTTTACCCCCAAACAACCCTCTAGGTTTGATAGTTAATACTAATAACATAATTGTAAATGCCACTCCTAACTTATATGCTGGATTCATATATTCGGTTGATACTTCCATCGCTATTCCAATAATAATTGCACCTATGAAAGCTCCATATGCATTTCCAACTCCACCTAGAACTACAGCTGCAAATATAGGAATTAGTAATTTCCATCCCATTTGTGGAACCATTTGTGCTGAACCAACAGCTATCAAAATACCAGCGCAAGCTGCTAAGCCTGCAGCAATAATCCATGTATTGATAATAACCTTATTAACGTTTATGCCGGTAACCATAGCAAGATCAGGATTATCAGAAGTGGCTCTCATAGATTTACCTATTTTGGTGTACTGTAAAATATAGTGTGTTAATAAGCATAATATTAAAGCAACAAATCCGAGAAATAATAAATCCGGAGGAACATCAATGCCCCAACCTAGTTTAAGAAATGGTTTTGACACTCTATCATAACTTCTTATTTGAGTACCAAAAATCGTCGATATCGCACCTCTTAATAATATTGCAACACCAAACGAAGCCATTGCAATCATAACATCACTACTCCCTCTACTTCTAAGTTTTCTATACACCAATATTTCTAACACTACAGCAACTAAAGCCAAGATGATCATAGTTATAGGAATAGCAATAAGAATAGAATATCCAAAAGTAAATGGGCCAATTCCAACTTTATCTAATCCTAACAATGGAAATAGACCTGTAAAAGAAAAATCATTTGCATAAGATACATATTCTACATTTATGACAGAAGCTACTAGTGGAAAAGCAATAAATGCACCTAATGTCATAAAATCTCCATGAGCCACATGAGCAAAATTTACTATTGCATATAGTAATGTTATTCCTATTGCCCCTAATGCAAAAATACTGCCTAGTAACATACCGTGAACATACAGGTCCTGTACTCCCAATATGAATGATATAGATATGCTTATAACAAATCCGATTATTATTTTTATTAATGTTGGAATGTTTGTTAATTTATCTTTGATATTCATATTATTTACCTCCTAAATAAAGAGAGGCGATTTCTTTGTTTTTTAGTAATTTTTTTCCTGAATCAGTAGCTTTGTTTTCTCCCGTAGCTAATACATAACCCCTATTTGATATTTCAAGTGCGGCTTTAGCATTTTGTTCCACCATAAGAATGGACACCCCAGACTGATGAATTGTTTTTATAGTATCAAATACTGAAGCTACCAAATTTGGAGCTAATCCTGCAGAAGGTTCGTCTAGAATAATTAATTTAGGTTTTAACATCATAGCTCGTGCAAAAGCTAACATTTGCCTTTGCCCTCCAGAAAGTTGGTTTGCAGGATCGTCTTGTTTTTCATTTAATACAGGAAATAATTCATACATTGAATTTATGGACTCTTCTATTCCGTCTTCGTTTATAAAAGATCCCATTTCTAAATTTTCTTTTATAGTTAATGAAGGAAATACATTGTCTGATTGAGGTACATAAGATAGTCCAATTTTAATTAAATTTTCAGTTTCATAATTTTGAATTTCAGTCATATGTTTATCAATCATAAATTCAATGGATCCTGATGTAGGTCTAAGCAATCCGAAAATTGTTTTCATAAGAGTTGATTTACCACAACCATTTGGACCGATTATGGTTACAATTTCTTTTTCATAAACTTCTATTGATACACCATGTAAAATTTCAATTTCTCCGTATCCGGATATAACATTTTTCACATTTAATATTTTCTTTTCTTTTGTCATTTATTTTCCTAAATAGGCATCTATTACATCTTTATTGTTTCGAATGCTTTTAGCATTACCTTCTGCAAGTTTGCTGCCATAACTCATCACAATTATTGGGTCACATAAATTCATGATGATTTCCATATTATGTTCTATTATTAGAAATGTAATTTTATATTGATTAGAAATTTCTTTGATTCTGTCTACTATATTGTTCATTAGAGTTGGATTAACACCTGCAGCAGGTTCGTCTAATAAAATAATTTTAGGATCTGACATTAATGTCCTACCTATTTCAAGTAATTTTTTTTGCCCAGTTGACAGATTCCCGGCATATTCGTCAGCTAAGTGTGAAAGTTTTAGAAATTCTAATGTTTCCTCAGCTTTTTGTAAGTTTAATTTTTCTTCATTCTTAACTTTCCAGGGATTTAACCATGTGGTGAATAAACTTTCACCAGATTGATTCCTTTTTACTAGCATTAGATTTTCTAGCACTGTCATTCTTTTCATTTCTCTGGGAATTTGGAATGTACGAACTATTCCTTTTGAATGAGTAATGTGAGGAGGTAGTTTTTCAATATTTTCACCATCAATAATTATCTTACCTTCGTCTGCAGGCAATTGGCCAGTTATAACATTAAACAATGTGGTTTTTCCTGCTCCATTTGGACCAATCAAACCTGTAATAGATCCTTTTTTTACACTTATTGAGCAATTATTGACCGCTTTTAACCCGCCAAAAGATTTTGTTACTCCATTTATTTCAAGTAAAGTATCTGTTTCACTTAAAAGTGACATATCCCACCTTTGGCAACATATTGTTGATGATATTCCTCAGCTAGATAAAATTGCGAACCTTCTACAACTTTTGTAACGATAGAATTATTGTATTGTGGCTGTAAAGATTTTATTTTAGTTATAGCGATTTCTTTTTGATTAGTATCTAAATAAAACACAGAGGATCTGTATTGTGTTCCAACATCTGGTCCTTGTCGATTTAGTTGAGTGGGATTATGATTTGAAAAAAATATATTTAGAATTTCATCAAACGAAATTATTGTTTCATCAAAATCAACTTTTACAACTTCTGCGTGTCCGGTTAAATCAGTACATACTTCTTCGTATGTAGGATCAACTTTAGTACCCCCAGTGTACCCAACTTTTGTATCAATTACACCTTTTGTTGTTCTAAATATTTCTTCTATTCCCCAAAAACATCCCGCAGCTAATATAGCAGTATTCATTTCATTCCTACCTTTATTGAATCCTAATCCTTAAGGTGTTTGTTTTAGGTGTTTTCAAATAAGGATTTGAATTAATTTTGTTTTACTTCTAAGATTATAATATAAACAAGAAAATTTAATAACATCTGTAAATTAAAAAAAGTAGGAATTATGAGTAATAAGAATATGTTAATTGAACTATCAGAAGCCTTTGGACCTTCGGGATTTGAAGAAGAAATTAAAGAATTAATTGTAAGCAAATTTAAGAACTTAAATTCATTTACTAAACACGAAGATGGGATTGGTTCTGTTATATTCTCAAAAAAAGCAGATCAAAACAAACTTACTTTATCATTGGTAGCTCATATGGACGAGGTTGGTTATCTAGTGAAATATATTGATGACAACGGATTTATCAAAGTTCAAAACCTAGGTGGCTGGCTAACACAGTCTATGATTAACCAAAGATGGATTATAAGGACAAATGAGAAAGATATAATAGGTATTTCGGGAATCAAAACTATTCATGTAATGACACCTGAAGAGAGAAGAGGTTTTTACAAAACAAACAATGAATTATTTATTGATATTGGAGCTAAAAGTAAGCAAGACGCAGTGAGCATGGGAATTAATCCTGGTGATCCTATTGCTCCATTTAGTAAAGTTACGGAGTTAAATAATGAACGCTTGCTTGGCAAGGCTTGGGATGATCGAATAGGTTGTGCAATGTTAATTGAACTGGCTGAAAAAATTAATACTTTAGATCTACAGTATAATTTAAATTTTGTATTTACCACTCAAGAAGAAATAGGTTTAAGAGGAGCAATGACTACAGCTTATATAACTAATTCAGATATTTGTATTAATCTAGAAGTTGGTGTTGCTGGAGATTATTCTTATATGACTGAAGATGAAGCTCAAGAAAAATTAGGATTTGGTCCTTCTATCTTTCTTCATGACAACTCAATGTTGCCAGATAAACGATTACGATCTTACATAGAAAAAATTGCATCTGATAACAATATAAAATTACAATATGAAATTTTAGCTGGTTATGGAGAAGACGGGTCCATGTTTCAAAAATCAAGAGGAGGAATCCCTGCTATAAATTTGGGAATTCCAACACGTTATCTACACTGTCATAACAGTGTTATTGATTTAGAAGATTACAGAAACGGTGTTAATTTAGTTAATCATATATTGATTGATTTGGATAAAGATAAAATTAATGACATTAAAGACCAGGTTGACTAGAACATATGTTCTATGATAAGGTTTATTTAATTAGCAGGAACGCAGAAATCTATGGATTTTTGGCTGCTGTGTTCCTGCTAAGCTTAATCTGCCACGGATAATTTTCCTTCAACATTATGATTTAGAATTAATTTTTTAACAAATCCTTTACTTTTCATTTCTTCTACAAAATCATGTATAAAATAAGGAGCCTGTATATTTGTTTTACTAGTACCTATTGCTTGTTGAATTGATGTGAAATAACCAGGCAATAATACAGATCCATCTATTTCTTTAACTGTTTCTATTAATTGCGGTCTTAATCCTGCTAAAACATCAGATTTTTTATCTGTGAATATTTTCATCGATGCTTCAACACCTTCTACTGTTATTAATTCAGCATTTTTAATATTTCTTTCGAGCCATAATCCGTATGCGGTTTTACCAGCAACTGAGATAGTATTTCCTTTTACATCTACTTCTTCAATAGATGTTATATTAGAATCATTTTGGATCAGGTACGTTGCCTGAATTTCTGCGTAGGCTAAGCTAAATGTTATTTTTTCAGCTCTTTGAGGTTCTGCGCCAATATTACATATATCCCATTTGTTGTTACTGGCATCATCTGCTATTTCTCCGGGAGTGTTGTATGGAATAAGTTTTAATTTTAAATCTAACCTGTCTGCTAATTCCTGAGCCATGTCAGGAGAGACACCTACAGGAGTGCCATCATTTTTCTTGTCTGTAACCAACAAAAAATTAGACATGTTAATTGCAGCTCTAAGTATCCCATTTGAACTTAATTCATTTCTAATTTGTGAAATATTATCGATCATTATTATATGTACCAATTTGATTTTGGCACGCCTGGTAGGATTCGAACCTACGACCCGCTGATCCGAAGTCAGCCGCTCTAATCCACTGAGCTACAGGCGCTAAATATATATTTACATTATAATATATTTATCTTTTTTCGTTTACGTTGCCTGTATACCAAATTTTATTTTCTATCAATCCACGAATATAATTAATCTGACCAACATGTTGCAATGTTCCTGCTACCATTCTCATCAATTCGTATTTCAATGTATTATTTGTTTCTGGAATTATCTTTTCGTACACTATTTTTTGTTTAGGATTAAATGTTAGTATCATTTTTTCATATACAGATACAAAATAATCCACAGGAACACTTGTACTTGAGTGTCTAATACTCTTTACATCATCAATTGTGTGCCCTATTCCTAATGTTGTATAAGATTTGGGGAGTTTATAACTTTCATACCATTTTTCGGTTATCCAAAGTTGATCGTCCCCACTCACTAATGAAATTCGTCTATCAAATCCTCTGTTCATATGCCATGCTAACCATGCTATATTATTAGATTGCTCGCCAGGCATTATAAGAGTTTGATCAAGTGTTAGACCGTCTAGTGATTTTACTAACATGTCTTTTACTCGTGACATGCATAAAATAATATATTCACTAGTTTCCATAATAATAATAATATAAAAATAAATTGGGGCGAGTACTGGGAATCGAACCCAGATCTCCCGGGCCACAACCGAGTGTAATAACCACTATACCATACCCGCCACGGAGAATAGGATTTTATCATTTCTTATAACTAATACACAACTTTAATGATGGATTAAAATCAATTATTTATATATTAAATTCAGGCAGTTGCAGATTGAGAATCTTCATTTGGTTGAACATTTAAAGTTACATTTAATGCTTTAAGTATTGTTGAAACTTCTATATTTTTTTTGGAATGATGTCTTAGATGATTTCTAAAGTTTACTTCGTAAATATTTCGTCTTCCAACTTTTGTTTTTGTAATATAATTAGCTTGCTCTAAGTCGGTTATTATTTTGTGTGTAGTTCTTTCGGTAATTCCAATCGTGAGAGCAATTTCTCTTGCTGTAATACTTGGATTTTGCGCTATGTGACTAAGGACAAGGCCATGATTTGTGATAAAAGTCCATTTTTCGTCCATTCTTTCAAGGCCTCCGGGCCGGCGAGTGAATTTTTAATTAAATAGTATTAACACCTCACCGTTAAACGTTATTGAATCATAACAGAAAACCTATTAGTCGAGTCAACTAAATTATTATCAATTTCTGAATTATTATGTTAATTTTTTAATAAATTTAAAATAGTTCTAACACTTATTGCAGTTGGACCTTTTGGATTATAACCTTTATCTTTTGGTGATGTAATTGTGCTAGCGATATCTAAATGTATCCATGATGTATCACCTGCAAATTCTCCGATTATCATTGCTCCTGTAATAGAACCTGCTGCACTCCCACCAATGTTTTCAATATCAGCTATAGAGTCCTTATATTGCTTGGAATAATTTTGATCTACTGGTAGTTGCCAAAATTTTTCACCTGTTTGTTTTGCAGAATTTTTAAACTCATTTATGAATTCTTGATCATTCCCAAATAACCCAGTATATTCATTTCCTAGAGCAATAGAAATAGCACCTGTAAGTGTAGCTATATCTATAATTTTTTTAATACCCTTATCAACTGCGTAACTTAAAGCATCAGATAAAACAAGACGGCCTTCTGCGTCGGTGTTACCTATTTCAATTGTTTTTCCATTCATTGCTTTGACTACGTCTCCTGGTCTTTGGGCTTTACCTCCTGGCATGTTTTCTGCTACTGCAAGTATTCCCATAACATTCTTTTTGGGTTTTTGATGTGCAACTGCATTCATAACTCCTAGAACTACTGCTGAACCAGACATGTCTGTTTTCATAGTTCTCATACTCATTCCCGGTTTAAGATTCAATCCTCCGGAGTCAAATGTAATACCTTTACCAATAACTGCTATATTATTTTCAGGATTTGATTTGTCTCCTTCGTAATTTAAAATAATCATTTTAGGATCATGTATGCTACCCTTACCTACTCCTAATATTACTTCCATTCCTAATTCTTCCATTTCTTTTACATTTAGTACGGATAATTTTATTTCAGAATCTTTTGATATAGATTTAGATATTTCTTCTAATTTAGGAGGATTCATATAGTTTGGAGGCTCGTTAATTAGATCTCTAACTAAATTTATTGATTCACACTCATTGATTACAGTTGCAAAATCATGATCAAATTTATTACTAGAGGTATTTACTAAGTTAAGTTCACCTAACGTATTTATTGCTTTTGTTGATTTATATTTATCATATTTATAAGATCCTAATAAAAAACCTTGCGATACAGCATCGACCGTATCATTAAACTCTAGGGTTGATATCCCTTCTCCTGGTATTACAATACTTGCATCTTTAATTTTCATTTTATTGATATATCTAACCAAATCACCAGTTACTGTTCGAATTTTTTCATAATTCAATTTTGCTTTTTTACCCAAACCAAAAGTGATAATTTGTTTTGATTTTAATTTCTTTAATGTGTATATATTTGCAAAAGATCCTAATTTACTTGAAACTTGTCCATTATCATTTAGTTCTGAAATCAAACCATCTAATTCAGCATTGATTATTTCAATTTCTTTGCTTTCACCTTCTTCATAGATTGGGACACATAGTAACTCATTTTCTAATTTTGTAATTTCTGAATTAATTAAATTTAATTTCATAATTGGCCTCTTTTATTTCATATAATTTGTAATAATTATATATTAAATTTTGCTTGATTAGAACTTTCAGTTTATAATATTCAACATTGTATTAAAATAAGTATATTAATTTAGGAGTACTAATAATGAAACTAGGTTCTGCCTCTGTAAATTTAGTAAGTGATGGATATTTATCTAAAGATGGAGGTGCTTTATTTGGCAGAGTGCCCAAAATGGATTGGGAACAGGCAATAAAACCTGATAGAAGAAACAGGGTTAAAATGGGAATAAATCTTTTACTTGTACAAACACCTAAATTTAACATTTTGGTTGATACAGGATTAGGTTCAAAATCTAGTGGAACTATTAAAGATACATATTCTTTAAATGGTAATAAACTTGCCAAAGGATTAAAACAATTAAACCTAAGTCCAAAAGATATTAATTTAATAATTCTTTCTCATTTACAGTTTGACAGAGCCGGTGGATGCACAAAACTAGACAGATCTGGCAAATTAGTACCTGTTTTCCCCAAAGCTAAACATCTTGTTCAAAAAATATGCCTTGAAGAAAGTAAAACACCATCAGAAATTGAAAAATCATTTGTTAACGAAGATGATTTTTTACCATTATTAGAAAAAGATTTAATTGAAGAATTAGATGGAACTTCTGAAATTATTCCAGGTATAAGAACTGAAGTCACAGGTGGACCTTCTAAAGGTCATCAAATTGTATTTATTGAATGGGGAAGTGAAAGAATTGTTTATGTTGGTTCGGTTATACCTACAAGATTGCATATTTATCCTCAAAACGTTGCTGCTTATGATGTGTATCCATATGAAACTTTGCAGTGGAAGCAAAAATTGATTGATATGGCTGTTAACGAAGGATGGTTATTAGTTTTTGGTAATGAAGTAGGGTCTTCTGCAGGTTATTTAACATCAAATTCAGGTAACTTAGCAATACAATCAATTGAATTATAATCAATAAATTCAGATTCGATTTTAATTAATTATTATTTATTTGCTTACTTCAATAATATCTTCAGTTATTTTATTTAACTTGACTTCTGTTATTTTATTAAATAATTCATCTGATGAATTTATCATAACTTTAAGATAATCTTCTGTATATCCAAAATATTTTTCATTGTTGTTTTTGTTGGATTTTTCCCAAAGAACATTTCTTTTTTGACCTATCATATTTGATCTATACTCAAATTCTATATTTTTAACTAAATCTAACGCGATCTGCATTCTTTTATTTTTCGTATCAGCATCAACTTTATTTTTAAAATAAAATGATGAAGTACCAGGCCTGTCAGAATACGGAAATAAATGTATTTTTGAAAAATTAGAATAATTTATAATTTTTATTGTTTCATTAAAATCATTTTCTGATTCTCCTGGGAATCCAATAATTACATCAGTAGAGATTGAAGGATTAGATAATGATTCTCGTATTAAATTAACAGAATTAATATATTCTGATTGAGTATATTTTCTTCTCATCATTTTTAAAATTTGATTACTTCCACTTTGTAATGCTAAATGGAAATGATTGCATATTCTGGAGCTGTTATTTTTGTATACATCTATTAATTCTTCAGTGATTTCGTGCGCTTGAATTGATGATATTCTGAGTCTTTCTACTGTTGTGTTATCCAAAATGTATTGTATTAATTTAGCTAAGTTATATTTATAGTTATCTTCATAACCATATGTTCCAAGTTGAGTTCCAGTTAAAATTATTTCTTTAAATCCACTTTCAACAAGATAAATTATTTCATTTTTGATTACTTCTTTATCAATACTTTTCTCCCGCCCTCTAACTTTTGGAACAATACAGTAAGCGCATATTTGATTACAACCTTCTTGTATTTTTACTGAAGCTCTAGTTCTATCTATTAGAGTGCCAGGAATGATTTTTTCATGATTAATTTGAGGAACTTGGTAGTCTAAGTAAAAAGATAAATTTTTAACAATTTCATCTTTTTCAGTATTGTCATATACCAAATCGGCAATCTTACTTTCAACTAAATTTGATTTATCTCTTTGAGCATAACAACCTGTTAAAACAACAAGTGATTTTGGATTTTCTTTTTTATATTTTCTTAAAGACTGTCGAGCTTTTTTATCAGCTATATGGGTTACAGTGCAAGAGTTTAATATATACACATCAGGTTTTTCAACACTTGAATCAACATAGTATCCAAATTCTGTTAATTTTTTTTGTAACTGAATACTATCAGCTTGATTTAATTTACATCCATGTGTATCTATTTTTACTGAAATCATTCTTTATTTATTCAAATTTAAATAATGATATATTTTACAGTAAGTATTATATTTTTAGGTCTTGTTTTGAGTTGATATAATTATAAATTAATACAATTTAAATCAATAACACCTGTTATTTAGTATAATTGATTTTGCAAATATGGAGTTAGATATGAAAGAGTTTAAATTTTGGCAAGTAGATGCTTTTACAGATGAACCATTCAGAGGTAACCCTGCTGCAATTTTTATTTTAAATGAAAACTTGCAAGATGAATTAATGCTAAAAATAGCAAAAGAGATGAATTTATCTGAAACAGCTTTTCTTTTACTTAAGCCTGATGCTAATCCTTATTTAAGATGGTTTACACCTATGTTTGAAATTGATTTGTGCGGACATGCTACACTAGCTACGGCACATATTTGCTTTTCTGAATTAAAAACATTTACTGCTGAAGTCACTTTTGAGACAAAGTATGCCGGTCCTCTTAAAGTATTAAATAATAAAAATAGTTTAACTATGGATTTCCCTAGCCGTCCTGGCAAAATCAAAAGATTCGGTGATATCCCAAAATTTGTTTATAGAGCATTATCTGATACAAATCCTGTATTTGTAAAAAAATCTAGGGATTTAATGTTAGTTTATGATAATGAAGATACTGTATTAAATATGAAACCAGATTTTAATGCCTTATTACATTATGATGGCTTTATTATTGCTACAGCTAAATCTGAAAATCCTAATTACGATTTTGTTTCAAGGTTTTTTTGTGCTACTGATGGAATTTTAGAAGACCCAGTTACAGGATCTGCTCACTCAACACTGACACCATATTGGTCGGAAGTGTTAAATAAGAAACATCTTAGAGCATTTCAAGCTTCTGAGAGAGGTGGTTTTCTGGATTTGAAAATGAATCATGATCGAGTTGATATTTCAGGAAATGCAGTAACAATATTTGAAGGAAAAATGAAAATTTGAACCACACAAATTTAGACATAATTAGTTTAGGTGAAACCATGATTGAATTATATGGTACTGGTTCTTTGTCTCAATCTGATTCTTTTAATAAATCTTATGCTGGAGACACTATGAATATTATCAACATGGCGTCTAAACTTGGTGCAAAGTGTGGATATATAACCAAATTAGGAGATGATCCTTTTAAAGATTATTTAGAAAACCAATGGAAACTAAATAATATTGATTTGACTTGTACTAAAATTGTTGATGGTTTTAACGCAGTTCATTTTACTGTTTTACAAAATGATAACAACAGGCAATTTGTGTACTATAGAAAAGGAAGCGCTGCTTCTAAAATTGATGAAAGTATGATTAATGATGAATACCTTGCGTCTAGTAAAATATTTCACACAAGTTCATTAACTCAGTGTATTTCTGAGACATCAAGAATAGCGGTAGAAAAATTTTTAAAAAAATCAAAAGATTTAAATCGAATAACTTCTTTTGACACTAATTTCCGCTCAAACATATGGTCAGCTAAAAATGCGAAATCTGCTATAGATGATATTATTAAATATGTTGACATACTCGCACCTTCTTTCCCTGAAGAAGTAAATGATGTATTTGAATTAGATTCCCCTACTGAAATGATTAAATACGGACTTGAAAAAGGTTGCAAGATTGTTGTTGTAAAATGCGGGGAATCAGGTGCGTATATAGGTACATCTAATAAAATAATAAAATCTAATTCGTATACTCCAAAGGGTCTGATAGATACCACAGGAGCTGGAGATGCTTTTATGGGAGGTTTTCTTTATTCCTATCTAAACCCTAAACATGATTTGGATTTGAATTTGAAATATGCAATTATTTCTGCTGGTCTTAAAGTATCTGCACGTGGAGGAATAGAAAGCCAACCGTCAAAAAATGATGTGGAAAAATATTTACACTTACCTGAAATTATTATTATTTAATTTATAAAAAAATATCTGTAAATTAATTTTTTCTTTTTTACTTTTATGTTTTAATATATGAAAATTAGGAGATTTGTATGACAAATGAAGTAGTAGTAACAGGGATAGGAATGA
>JBJLGN010000030.1:0-107688 GCA_045564835.1 Dehalococcoidia bacterium | reverse complement strand
TTCAGCAAAATGAATTAGATCTTTACCTCGTTCAGATTTGTCATAATCTTTAGGAGCTAAAACAGCTATACTAAATCTTTCCATAACAAGAACCTCATATTTTTTATATAATGATATACACAAACCAATAAATTTCAGTATAAATGATTAGATTAAAAAAAACTTTAGTAAATATTTTTTTTATTTTATTATCATTTTGTTTTATAAGTTGCTCTAATGATGAGGCTATATCACAAAATGTGTCTGATAACGCTGAGTTGGAATATGCAAAAGAAAATTCTCAACTAAAAAAAGAAATCAATAATTTAAAAGAAAAATCAGACTCATACTCAAACGAAAATATAAAACTTAAAAAAGATCTTAAAGAAATAGTGGAAAACTTAAAAATTGCAGAAAATATTATTATTGAATTATCCATAAACAAATTAGAAAAAACTAATAATACTCCACCTCAATTACCAATAGATGCTAAAAAACCTTTACCTCTACCACCTACGCCTCCAAGTAGTAATGTAATACTAAAAAATACAAAGTTGGAAGCAAAAGCTAAAGCTGAAGCTAAGGCTAAAACTGAATTGGATGCTAAAGTTAAAGCGGAAGCTGAAGCCAAAGCGGAAGCTGAAGCCAAAGCATATAAAGATGCCAAAATCAAATCAGATTCTGAAGCTAAAGCTAAGCTTAAAGCTGAAGCTAACGCTAAAGCTGAATTAGACTTGAAAAATCTTGAAAAAGAATGTGGAGAAAGTTATAAATCTAATGATTATAACAATGCTCTTTTGAAATGTGCAGAACTATCAAACAAAAATAATATTTATGGAATAAGAATTATGGCTCAAATGTACTTAAATGGCCATGGAATCAATCAAAATATTTCGAAAGCAAATGAATTATTTATTCAAACAGCTGCGTCAGGTGATATATGGTCTATAAATCACTTGGCTGATAATTCAATGAAAAACAAGGATTATATAAATGCTTACAAATGGTTTAGTAAGGGAGAAGAGTTGGATGATACAAATTCCGTATATCAGCTAGGATTGTTTTATTATAATGGATTAGGAGTAACCCAAGATTTTGGAATTTCGTATTCTAAATTTATTAAATCAGCAGAAAAAAATCATGCAGATTCACAATTTTACATAGGGAAATTTTACCATTTTGGTAATGGATCATTTGTAAAAAGTCCTGTTGGCAAAGATTATTTCAAAGCACTTAAATGGTATACATTGTCATCAAATCAAACCAATAATAAAGCTCAGAATAACATAGGAGTGCTGTACTATGTAGGTGATGGAAATGAAACTTACAAAGGATTCAAACCAGATGTTAAAAAATCTTTAGAATGGTTTAAGTTAGCCCATGAAAATGGAAATCTAACAAGTGCAACAAATATCGATTTAGCACAAAGTTATATATACGGAAGAGATGACAAGAGATTATCTGAATTGATTATAAATTAAATATTAATTAATAGCTTTTAGTATCAAGTCAATAAACCCTGGTAATGCATCTGATTTAATCCATCTAACTACTACCACTAAATCATTCTCCCAATCAATATAAATAATGTTTGACCCTAATCCACTAAAATATACTGCATTCTTTGGTGCATTCGTTATTTGTTTTTCTGTACCTTCTAAATTGGAATTTAAAAACCAGTTCATAAATCCATAAGAATGATTTAATTCTCCCGGCGAAGAAGCTTTATCAATCCAATCTTTAGAAATTATTACGTTATTGTCCCAAATGCCATTTCTTAAAAATAAATATCCAAATCGGGCTTGATCCATTGCATTAATAAACATTCCTCCACCCCAATGACCTCCTCCACTAACGGATTGGATTTTTTTGTTATCTATATCTATCCAAGAGTTAGTATATCCGTGCCATTTCCAAGTTTCAGAAGCTCCAATTGGATCCATAACTCTACTTTTTAAAATGTTTGGTAGAGAGTCTTTCCAAACATTGGCAGCTAACAAAGCAAGTAAATTAACTCTAACGTCATTATATTTATATTTAGTTCCAGGAGCAGCATATTTCTGAGAGTCTAATTTATCAAAAGGAATATTTGAAGGGGGTCTGTCAGCCCAGTCAGGTTTAGACCATAAATTTCCTTTCCATTCACTTGTTTGCCTTAGCAAATGATCCCAGGTTATCAATTGATTATGAGGATCTTCAAAATGCTCTCCATCCATAAATTTATATACTTGCTCGTTTAAGTCGGGGATCAATCCATCATCATAAGCTAGTCCCACTGTTGTTGATACAAATGTTTTAGTTACACTAAATGTCATGTCTACTCTTTCAGGATCACCCCATTCAGCAACAATATATCCATTTTTAATTATAAGACCAGTAAGATCTCCTCTTTCTTTTACAGGACCAAGCACTTCATCATGAGGTTCTTTAGTATCAGAAGCAGTCCGAGTAAACATTTGCATATTTTCAATGGATAATTTATTTTCATTTTCTTTAGAATATTCGATTGCTTTTAATAATAAATTATTATTAATTTGTAAAGATTGAGGGTCTTTTCTTACCCAATTTTCTCGATCAGGATAGTATATTTGTGACATAATATATTTGTTATTGATTTTTAATAGCTTTACTCTAAATATAATATTAATAGGATACAATCATGAAAATATCAGGAATTTGCGGAAGTTTGAGAAAAAACTCTTGGAATAACATTCTTCTAAAAATTGTTTTAAATAAAATCGCAAAAAATAAAAAAATAAATACTGAAATAATAAATGTGTCAAAATTTCCCTTGTACAATGCAGATATTGAATCTGTAAAAACACCCGAAGATGTAATAAAAGCCAAATCAAAAGTACAAAAATCTGACCTGATTATTTTTTCGTCTCCTGCTTATAATGGATCTTATTCAGGGGTGATGAAAAATGTAGTTGATTGGTTATCAAGATCTCCTCAAGTTTTACCAAATAAAAATGCTTTAGTTATAGGATGTACTCCTGGTATGTCAGGAACACTATTAGGTTATACACACTTAAATCAATTATTATTTGGTTTGGGGGTTAATGTTCTAAGTCAGCCAAGAATACTAGTATCATCTATAAACAAAAAATTAGACACTGATGGTAATTTAATAGACGAAGATCTAGAATTATTAATAGAAAAAAGTATAGAAACTATTCTTGATAAAATTACCATTTAATATTATTTTGACAGAATATTAGTTATAATATCTAACTCTATATTTTCAAGCCGAAGTGGTGGAACGGTAGACACGCTGGTTTCAAAAACCAGTAGGGGTAAACCCTGTGTGAGTTCGAATCTCACCTTCGGCATAAAAAAAGGAGAGGAAATGACAGAGTACAAAAAATTAACAAATTTAGAAGGTAATCAAATTAATGGAGATCTTTATTTAAAAATACAAGAAGAAGCAAATCATATGAGTGCTATTAAAATGAAGTTAACTACAGGTTCAGAAACACCTCTTCATACTCATGAACATGAATCTTTGGGAGTAATTATCAGTGGTAAACTAGATGTAATAGGAGATGGTAAATCATCAATATTAGGACCAGGTGACACTTGGGTTAATCCTATAGGTCAAAAACATATGATCAAAGCCATTGAAGATACAGTATTTGTCGAAATAAAATCACCATCCCCTGATTTTAGTTCATTTTTAAAATTGGACTGATAAGGAGTTAGATATGAATGACATAGTAGAATACAAACTCCTTACAGGAAAAGATAATAGTGAGTTTTGTGATAGAGTTACAGAATTTTTGAATAAGGGTTGGGAATTATATGGTTCTCCAATAATGAATACCGATCATATGGGTATGTTTAGAAGAATTCGGATTGTGGGTCAGGCAGTAGTAAGAAGAAATAAAGATTAACTTCTAAAAAACACCAAGTAATAAAACACTGCATAAACCATTATAAAGCTTTTAAACATCAAAGCATGTAATCTGGTTTTTATTGGACCTCTGTTCAAGTTTATGAACAATTGAGCTGATCTGTAGCTTCCAAGAATAAGCCAAAAAACAAATGCAAATGCAACCCATTTGAAAAATAATAATTTCAATGACAATACTAAAAATTGGTTTATGAATTCAGTTATTATAATCCCAATAATAAATACAAAAAATGAAATACTTATTTTGTATTCTCCTTTTATATATTTTACAAAAAAATTCATTAATAATCCTTTAGAGATTTAATTATAGATAAGGATGCCAGTGCACTAGTTTTAGGATTGGTCAGAGATTGAGTTAGAGAAAATTCGAAATTCATTTTACCAAAATCACCTTCAAGATAAATAGTATGCTTATTTTCTTTAATTGTGGGATCAACAATTAGTTCTACATTTGTTTTATCTGTACCAACTCCATATAAACTTAGCGTTACAGCTACATTTAAATTTTTTGGAAATAAATCAATAGCATCTTTTGCTGATCCTTCAAATATAGTTTTAGCAGTATCGAAATTATAATTTTCATACTCTTTAAAACCTTTAGCTCCTATAAGACTTGCCGGAGATTTAGTTGTCGTTATTTTTATAAATGAAATAGAATCTTTTACTGCACTAATAGCATCTAGTCCACCTATAGCTCCGTGGGGGATAATCAGATTATTATTATGTGAAGCAGACTCAGATAATAAATCTGAATAAAATTTCACGTCTGACAGAGCTCCAACTGAAGCAATTAACAAATCTGATTTTTTTAAAATATCGATTGCATAATTTTGCACAGAATTAACTGATGCAGATTCTACAACAATATCTATATTAGTAAGGTTTAAATAATCATCAAATTGATCTGTGATGATAGGAGAAATATTCAGTTTTGCGCATATTTCATTTGTTCGTTCAATATGATTATCAACAATCATTTTGATATCATATTTGTTTGGCATATGAGTGTTTAGATAGGTAATTATTTGGGTGCATATGGCCCCGCAACCTATAAATACTAAATTATATTTTTTCACGTGTACTCCATTTAAATATTATGATACCATCACTTCAATTTTTAATTAATATTTATATATGAGTAGAAATAATAAAATTAATACTATAGTAAAAGTTTCAAATCTTACAAAATTTTATGGTAAAACTAAAGGAATCGAAAAAGTTTCGTTCGAAATTCATGAAGGTGAAATATATGGATTAATGGGTCCAAATGGAGCAGGAAAAACAACAACTCTTAGATCCATGTTAAATTTAATTTCATCTGATTCTGGGAAGACAAATATTTTAGGAAAAGATGTTAATGAGTTGTCATCAAAAGAAATTAGGAATATAAGTTATTTACCAGGAGAATTCGAAATGTATTCAAATTTGACAGGAAAGCAATACTTAACTTACATAAGTAATCTAAGAAATGCTAAAACTAATAACATTCATCTTTTATCAGATCAGTTAGATTTAGATTTAAATAAAAAAATTAACGCTTTATCTAAAGGAAACAAACAAAAAATTGGTATTGTACAAGCATTTATGAACAGTCCAAAATTAGCAATATTAGATGAACCAACAAGTGGTTTAGATCCATTGAAACAGCAAGAATTTCAAAATATTGTAAAAGAACAAAACAAAGAAGGATGTAGTGTTTTATTATCGTCCCATATACTAAATGAGATTGAAGATTTATGTGAAAAAGTTGGAATAATCAAAGATGGAACATTAATAGCTTCAGAACAAATATCAGCATTAAAAAATAAAACTATTAAAAAATACGAAGTTACTTTTGAAAATCCTCCTTCTATAAACAAATTATCTGAAATAAAAGGAATATATGATCTGAAAATCAAAGATGAAATTGTTACTTTTACAATTAAAGGTAATATAGACGATATGATCAAAACTATATCGAAATTCACAGTGATAAATTTAAGAATATTAGAACCAGACTTAGAAGAAATTTTCTTAACTTATTATCATAAGGCATAACAATGTTCATCAATGTATATTTAAAAAACCTAAGAGATTTAAGAAACAATTTAATATATTGGCTTGTCGGGTTATTAGTGTTAGCTTTTTACCTTTCTTTTGCTTATGATTCTTTTTCTGAAAATCTGGATTCATTTAATGATTTGATTGAAAGTTTTCCAAAGGAATTACTACATCTATTAGGAGCAGAAAATGGATTGGATATGTCAACATTTGCAGGATTTTTAAATTTGGAAATATTTGGTGTTATGGGACCTATAATGGTAATTGTTGTTGGAATTAATGCCGGTACTCACATAGTTGCTGGTGAATTGAATAACAAAACTTTGGAATTAGTAATGTCTACTCCAGTTGGTAGAAATAATTATTTATTTCAACAAATATTAGTAATGATAACTAAAATATTTTTCATATCTTTATTTATATGGTTTTCATTTATGTTTTTTTCTACCATATTTACTCTAAATTTAGATGTAATTAAATTAATCGGGACAACTACTCATCTCTTTTTCTTAGGTCTGATTTTTGGCAGTCTATCTTTATTAATTGGTTCCATAACTGGAAATAAAACTAAAACTTTAGGAATATCAACAATTATCGCAATACTTTCACATTTCGTTAATGCTATTAGCCCTTTGATAGACGGAGCTAAAAACATGAAATATATTTCTGTTTTTCATTATTATAAAAATTCAAATCCTATTGTAAATGGAGCAGACTTCTTTGATATATTTATTATGCTGCTATTATGTATAATATTGATGGTATTAAGTTTTATATCTTTTAAATACAAAGATTTAGTTTAAATTATTAATGATGAAAAGTTTTACAAAATTTTCCAAATTGCCCATTTATATTTTTACCTTAGTTAGTATATTAACTATTTTAAGCTGTTCTTCAGAAGTAGATTCAAAGCCAACAGAAACAATAACTTCTACTGAAAATATTTCACTAGATCCTAGTTTAGATACTGCCATTGATAAATCATTGTCAAATTATCAATCTGTAATAATTGTTTTCTACAGAGGATATTTCTGAGGTATTTGCAGAGCACAACTAGGTGAGTTGTCACAAAATCATGAATTATTTAAAAGATTTGGTATTGATGTCATTACAGTTAGTACTGACGACCAAGAAAATACAGATGCAATGAGAACTGATGTTAATGCAAATTTTAGTATGATTTCAGATAATACATACACAATTTCACAGGAATGGAAGGTATTTAATGTATTAGGTGATGGCGTGGCAGCACCTGCAGCTTTTATTGTTGGAAAAAATAAGGAAATATTATGGTCTCATATAGGTTCTACTCCATCTGATAGACCTCCTACTGATTATTTATTAGCAAAAACTTTGGAATTATTAAAAAAAATTACCAACTAGATTTATAGAATAAAATGCAAGAATCATCATTTTGTAAAGAGTGCGGAAAAGCTATCAATAATATTGATAAATTTTGTAATCATTGTGGAATAGAATTAATCAAATCAAATGAATTTGATCCTAATCCTAGTTTAACTAAAACAGACGATCCTAGTGATAATAACAATCCAATACTTGCAAGTAGATCAAAAAGACTAATAGCAAGAATAATAGATGGGTTTTTAGGTGTCGTTGCAATTGTTATCCCTGCTACTGTTATAGCTATAATTTCAGGGGCAGGAGAAGCTCTAATTGGAGCAATTATTGGAGGAATATCCTTTGCTGTATACCAATACTATCTATTAGCAACCATATCTCAAACTTTGGGAAAAAAATTCATGAATATTATGATAATAGATAAAAATGGAAATTCAGGAGGATTCCTAACAAATGTTGTTTTAAGAGAATGGATAATAGGAATTATTGGCATTTTTCCTATAGTTGGAATTATTATTGTAACTATCGACAAATTATTTATATTTAGAGAAGACAGAAGATGTATTCACGATATGATAGCAAACACAAAAGTTATATTAGTAAAAGAATAGGATAGGATTCATAATGAATGGAAAAACAGTAACATTTGGCCCAGAGAATAATTATCAAGGATATTTGTCACTCCCTCAAAATAAAACAGGCCCAGGATTGGTAATTTTACAAGAATGGTGGGGATTAGTTGATCACATCAAACATGTTGCTGACAGATATGCAAAAGAAGGCTATGTAGTACTCGCGCCTGATTTATATGACGGTCAAAAAACAACAGAACCTAACGAAGCACAAAAATTAATGTTAGAACTTAAAGCTAAAGAAGCTTCGTACAAAATATCGAACGCAATAAAATATATCAAAGAAGAAAACTTTGTTTCAAATAATAAAGTTGCATGTATAGGTTATTGCATGGGTGGTGGTTTGGCTCTTTATATGGCAACTCAAAATATAATTGATGCTGCTATACCCTATTACGGGGTATTAGTTAATATCAAACCTGATTGGAGTAAAATTAATTGCCCTATCTTAGGCCATTACGCTGAGCACGACAAGGCAACTGAAGCTCTAAATAGTATTGAATTAGAGTTAATAAAAACAAAAGCCAACTTCAAATTTCATATTTATCCTGGTACAGAACATGCATTTTTTAATGATGAAAGATCTGAGATATACAATAAGGAAGCGGCTGAATTGTCATACAAAAGAAATATAGAATTTTTAAGTACCCACATCAAATAATTACACTAATATATCCTGAGTTAGTAGGATTCCATCTATCACCCACAGAAAATTCTAATTTGTAAAAGTTTAACTTTGATATAACAATATCTTTCATTTTTTTTGAATTTCCTGTGATTATTTGTGTTTCAATATTTTTACCCCAATTCTCATTAATAAATCTATCAACAAGAATTTCTGCTTCCTCATGTTTTATTCTGTGTAAATCAAGCTTAGGAATTTCATTCATTTTTAACCTTCAACATTTCTTAACATTACTATTATATGGTGAGTTTAATAATTATATATATGAGGTACATAATGAACAATAAAAAAGGCGCAGGTAGTACAAATAAAAACTACACAAGTAATAAGTGTCCTAAATGTAGTTCTATCGTATCCATGGACAGTTTTGAACCAACTTGTGTAATATGTGGATGGGTAGATTATGCGTATTCAGAATCTAAACGTAAAAAAAATAAATTGAAAGTTAATTTACGTAAACTAAACAAAGCAAGTTAAATAAAATTTGTTCTATAATTAGATTATTAAGTAAACATCCGAGGAAAAATGAATCTATCGTCTATTTTGGGAACACTAAAAAAACCATTAAAACTCCTAAGTAATTTAAAGTTAAGTAAAATTGGTAAATTAACTTCAATATCACTCACTTTAATAATTGGAACCTTGTTATCAGTATATTTCTTCAAAAGCTATGTAGGTACTGATAATACGATTGTCACTGAATCGCAACAAATAATAACCATGCAAAAAGGTGATTTGGTATCAGATGTGACAATTACTGGTCAAATCAAATTTTCAGACAAAGACGACATGAAATTTTTAAGTGTTGGGAAAATTGCTAAAATCTACGTAGAAGAAAATCAACTTGTTACATCGGGGACTACTCTTGCAGAATTAGATGACATAAAAGTTACAGAATTAGCAAAAAATGTAGCCAAAGCTAAGTCAGATGTTGCGACTGCAAAATATTCACTTAAAGTAAGTGAATCAAATTTAGTTGAAGCAAAAGAAACGCTCGATACAGCTTCTAAAGGTGATACAGTACTTATAGCAAATAAAGAAAAAGCTATTTCTGATACTAAAATTACTATTTCAAGATCAGAATTCGACTTGTCTTTTTATCTCAAATCAGGGAAAAAAGTTGATTTAGACAATGCAAAATCAAACTATGATGTAGCACTCTTCACTAAGAATAATGCGCAGAAAACTCTAGACATCACTAAGTCTCAGTGGGATACAAATATCAAGCCTCACGAAGAAAGCATTGAAGCACAAAAAGAATTATATTTTAAAGAATTAAATAAATGGTTTGGTCTATCAAATAAAGAAGAATATTTAATAGACCATAAAGATATACTTAAAAAATGGAATACTAATTTACATACAATATTCAGCGAATCTACTGTTCGCAGAGATGTTTATCTTAGGCCTGTCGACGACAAAAACACTCAGCTTGATGAACTAACTATCTATGGATGGCTCCATCTAAGCCCCTCAAGTATAGGCAAAGAGGACTCTTCAGCTGATATTTGGATAGATTGTAAAAATACATCTGTAATGCCAACACAAACAATTGGTACGTCTTCAATAAATAAAACATGCATTGAAAAAAATCTTATAGATTCTTGGGATGATTACCAGCAATCTATAAAAACACTAAGTGAAAAAACGCTTGAAAAAAACAAAGCCATAGATACAGCTCTGAGTACATATACAAACAAATTATCCTTGTATAGAACAGCCAAACAAACATATGAAGAGATTCTCTCAAGATCTCAAACTGATAAAGAACAACAACTTGGTGATCAGCTATCAGTACATAAAGAATCTCTGAAAAAATTAGAAGATGAACTTAAAGATCTAAAAAATCCAACTGAATTAGACATATCAATTCTAGAGCTAAATGTATCAAAATTTCAACAAATAGTTAAATTAAGAGAATCTGAACTTAAAAATGCAGAAGCACTTTTGAGAAATGCTGAAAATATTTTAATTGGCGCAAAAATATTTGCTCCATATGATGGTGTTATAACACAAATCTTAAAAGCTGAAGGAGATACAATTACCACTGCACAAAATATAATTACTATAGCCAATCCACAAACACTAGAATTTATTGGTGATGTTGATGAAGTTGATATCTTGTATTTATCAAGTGGCTTAGAAGCAAAAATACAAACCGATGCATTAAGAAACACAGAGCTAGAAGGGACTTTGAATTCTATCGCGTCTGCAAGTAATTCTTCAGGTGGGGTGACAACATTTTCAGCAAAAATCGATGTGATTATTCCTGATAATACAACTCTTAAAGATGGATTAAGTGCTACCGCCCAAGTAATAACAAAAGCTAAATATGGTATAAATTTAATTCCTATACAAAGCTTATATGGGACTTTCGATTCTCCAACAGTAAAAGTAATTAATGACGGCCAAGTCACAGAAAAAAGTATAAAAATTGGAGATTCAGATTCTAATTGGGTAGAAGTAATTTCTGGAATGAATTCAGAAGACATGATAGTAATGGAGGTTCCTGATATACCAACAACTGATATTAGAGGAGGTCCTCCATCATCTGAACCAAGGTCCGACAATTCGAGACAGCGTAAGTAAAAATGATCAAATTACTAGATGTTTCAAAAACATATCAATTATCCGGCGTTCAAGTTAATGCTGTTAAATCAGTAAACTTAGACATAGAGCAAGGCGAATTTGCTTCTATAATGGGGCCTTCAGGATCTGGTAAATCAACAATGATGAATATACTTGGATGTTTAGATATTCCTTCTACAGGAGAATACATGCTTGATGGTATTGAAGTGGGGAAATTAAATGACAATGAACTAGCTGAGATCAGAGGAGAAAAAGTTGGTTTTATTTTCCAGACTTATAATTTACTTCCACGCATAAGTGCAATCGAAAATGTAATGATGGGGTTATCTTATATAAGCAATAAAGAAATTAAAGAAAAAGCTATATCCGCTCTTGAAAAAGTTGGGTTAAAAGACAGAATGAAACACAAACCGGTTGAAATGTCTGGAGGTGAGCAACAAAGAGTTTCAATAGCTAGGGCTTTAGTAAAAAATCCTAGAATAGTTTTAGCAGATGAACCAACTGGTGCATTAGATACTAAAACTGGAAGTGAAATAATGGAAATCTTAACAAATTTAAATACAGAGTCAAAAATAACTGTTTTAATAGTTACTCATGAACCAGATGTTGCAAAATTAACGAAAAGAATTATTTCATTTAGAGATGGTGAAATAATTAATGATGAGAGGAATAAATGAGTATTTTTTCAATATTAAAAACATCGCTAAATTCTCTAAGCACAAACAAGCTTCGCTCGGGACTTACTCTACTTGGAATTGTGATAGGTATTCTATCAGTTATATCTCTGATGGGTATGGGTAAAGGATTTGAAAAATCAGTTACTGACACGATAGAATCCCTTGGATCAAACTTAATATATATAACATCTTCAAGAGATTCGAAGTCTGGAGCTTCATCTATAATATCCTTGAAAGATTCTGAAATACTTGCTGCAAAACGTGAAAATAGTGCTATAAAATCTGTTACTCCTGAGTTAGTACAAATGGGTAAAATTAACTTTAGTAATAACTGGAAATATACTCAAGTATACGGGATTACTCAAAACTATAAAACTGTACGGAATTTAGATATGAAACATGGCTCATTCATTTCTGATTTGCATGTTGAAAACATGTCTGAAGTAGCCGTGCTAGGTATTAATGCAGCTAATGAATTATTGGGCAATCGTAATCCTGTAGGTCAATTCATTAGAATAAATGGAAGAAGTATGCAAGTTATTGGGGTACTAGAAGAAAAAGGTGGTGGCTTTGGGGGTGTAAGTATTGACGATAGAGCATTGATACCAGTTACTACAGCTCACTACAGATTATCTAATTCAAGTAATACCCCAGGAACTGTAGCACTCGCTTCTATTGTGGTAGAAGCTAATAGTGCAGAAGAAGTTAACAAAGCTCTTCTTGAGGCTACAAGTGTATTAAGATTTAATCATAAAATTGCGTCAGACGAAGATGATGATTTTGAGATAATCAATCAACAAGAAGTACTAGATACATTTAAAACAGTTACCCAAGGAATAACTATATTTTTAGGAGCAATAGCAGGAATCTCTTTACTAGTTGGAGGTATAGGGGTAATGAATATTATGTTGGTATCAGTAACAGAAAGAACAAGGGAAATTGGAATAAGGAAAAGCCTTGGTGCAAAAAGAAAAGATATTCTGCTACAATTTGTTTCTGAATCTGTTGTACTAAGTACTATAGGAGGAATGGTAGGAATATTTTTGGGATGGCTTTCATTATATTTTATAGGCCAAATTGAGATAGGAGATGATCCTTTCAGAACTGAATTTACACTAGACATAGCTATGCTCGCTTTTGGAGTATCTGCTGCAACAGGATTGTTTTTTGGCATTTTCCCTGCACTCAGAGCTTCGAAATTACAGCCTGTAGAAGCATTAAGATATCAATAAGGAGCTTTACGTATGAAATCATTTTTATTTTTAATTGCAATAATAATTCTAATTGGAGGTACTTATTCAATTGGATTCTACAATGGTAATAATAATGCAAATAAAAAAGTTGATATTGCAATAAGTGGGGGAAAAGAATTCATGAAAATCTACCCTCCAGATGGTAGTAGTCAAAAAAAGAAAACCGATTCTGGTTCTGAATTAACTGATGAAGAAAAAGTAATTATCCAAAAAGTAAAATCTGGGGAAATGAGTATGGATGAAGTTCCTGAAGATCTTAGAAATAAAATAAGAACTGGTTTTGTTTCAGAAAATAAACCTTCTATAAATAATTCATCAAAAAATCAACTTGGAAATATGGGTCTGCGAACAATGACTGGAACCATTACTGATATTCAAAACAATACGCTATATGTTGAAACTCAAATGGGGAACATTCAAGTAACTATGGACGAGGAAACAAATATAAAATCGCTTGTAAACATTGAAAAATCCGAGTTGGGAATAGACAAAAATATATCTATTTCAGGCTCTAATGATGGAACAAAGCTAAAAGCAGTAGAAATAACTATAACTAATTAAGATCTTCTGGCCACTTTGCCCGCTCTTAAATCGGTTTGTTTACCATCTTTGACAGCAAAATCACCATCAACAAAAACATGTATTATTCCTTCTGGATAAACTCTTGGATTATCGTAAGTAGCTTTATCAATTATAGTACTTTCATCAAATATAACTATATCAGCATTTAATCCTTTTTTAATAAAACCTCGATCATTTAAATTTGATTTAGTGGCAGAAAGACCAGTCATTTTATAAATTGCATCTTGCATACTTATAACGCCATCCTCTCTGGAATATTTACCAAGTACTCTAGGAAAACAACCGTACAATCTTGGGTGTGGTTTTCCTGGTAAAGGTACTCCATCTGATCCTATCATAGTTGTTGGGTGAGCTAATATTCTAGCAATATCATCTTCTACCATTCCTTCAATAACAATAAATATATCAGGATCACTACTCAATAACTTTTGAGCAGCTTCTTGCTCTGGCAGATCATATTCATCACAAATATCGCCTATAGTTTTACCTTCTAAGGATGGATCTTTACTAGAACTAGAAATCATAACTTTATCTCCGGTTGCCGAGCCCATACCTCCATCACCTGTTGTGAATGCATTATTTTGTACAATTGCAAATAAAGAAGTGCTCCCTGCATTGTAAGGATACTGATCTGAGTGAACATTTAATCCTCTATTTCTAGCTTCTTCTATTGTTTCCAGTGATTTAACAGATTTTCCCCAATTTTCTTCTCCGGATACTTTATGGTGAGAAATTTCTATTGAGCACTCAGCTTCTTCTCCAATTTTTATTGTCTCTTCTACAGATTCTATAAGGTGTCCTGCTTCATTTCTCATATGACTAAAATACACACCATTATAGGGTGAAATGATTTTACTTAATTCTATAATTTCATCTGTATTAGAATATCTACCTGGTTCATAAATTAATCCAGTAGACAAGCCCACAGCTCCCTCTTCCATACCTTCTTTTATCCATCCCTTCATTAAATCAAATTCTTTTTCAGTAGGCATTCTTTCTTCATTACCTACTGTAGCCTTTCTTATTGGGCCATGACCTACTAAAAAAGCTGAATGAATACTAGTTTGGGATTTGTTAACTAATTCAGAATACTCTCCATACGAATCCCATTTAGGGATTTCAGGTAAATTAGGATACCATTTAATAATATCTGCATTAGAGTAAGGAATAACTCCTGAACCACAATTACCATTTACATTAGTGGTCACACCTTGCATTAATTTAAAATCCATATCAGGATAAACAAACATAGCAATATCATCATGAGAATGCATATCAATGAATCCTGGTGCCAGTGCCTTTCCTTTTATATCAATTATTTCTGCTTCTACGTTATCAATTTGGCCAACTTCTATTATTTTCCCATCTTCTATTAAAACATTCCCATTAAATGGATTTGACCCCGCACCATCATATATCGTAGCATTTTTTAACAAGTATTTTTTATTCATAACTTTACCCCCTAAATTTCATATTATAGGAGAAATAAGAATTGTTCAAACCATACGGTTGTATATCTTCAATTATTACATTTTTTTTATTTTTAACAGCATCAATTAAAATTTTCTTATGATACATATAGTTTTAATAAAACCTGAAATTCCGCCAAATACTGGCAATATAATAAGACTTTGTGCAAACACAGGATATCATCTGCATTTAGTTAAACCTTTGGGATTTGATTTGTCAGATCGCAATCTAATAAGAGCAGGCTTGGATTATCATGACTTAACAAAGTTACAAGTTCATGATTCATTAAATAAATTTATGACTTTAATTCAACCAAATCGAATTTTAGGAGCTACTGCAAAGGGTAAGAAAATTTACACAAAAATTAATTTTAAAAAAAACGATGCAATTTTATTTGGCAGTGAATCACTAGGATTAGATGAAGAAACTATTAATAAAATTCCAAAAGAAAACATATTCAAATTACCAATGGTACCTAATAATAGAAGTCTAAACTTATCAAATGCCACAGCTATTATAATTTATGAATCTTGGAAGCAATTAAATTTTGAAGGGAGTATATAATAGTTATATGGGGAAATTTGACTTACTATATAAATCTGCATTAGAGCTTAAATCTCTAATTAATAATAAAGAAATATCTTGTTTAGAGTTAACAAACTTAGCCCTCGAACGAATAACTGATACAAACTCAAAAACAAATGCGTTCATAACAGTGACAGAAGAATTGGCTATAAATTCTGCTAAAAATGTTGATAAAAAAATCCAAACAAAACAGCCGATCGGATTACTTGGAGGAGTACCAACATCTATCAAAGATTTAGAACCCGTTAAAGGTTATAGAACTACAAAAGGTTCGTTATTTTTAGAAAATAGTGTCTCAAAAATTGATCAATTAGGTGTTGAAAGAATAAAAAATGAAGACGGAATTATTCTTGGAAAAACAAATGTTCCAGAATTTGGAGCAAGTGGTGGAACTGAAAATAAATTAGGTGACGATTGTAGAAATCCTTGGAACTTAAACTATACTTCTGGTGGATCTAGTGGAGGTACTGCTGCTGCAGTTGCATCTGGAGTTCATCCATTTGGACAAGGGTCTGATGGTGGTGGGTCGATTAGAATTCCTTCTTCATTTTCAGGAATTTATGGCATAAAAGGAACACAAGGAAGAGTTCCAAGAAGACATTCTGGAAAAATGAGTTGGCATCCTGTTAATTATTCTTGTATGGGACCAATGAGTTGGTACGTAAAAGATAGTGCCATCCTATTACAAGCTATGTCAGGATATCATATCGAAGCTGAGCCTGGAACAATTAATCAATCTGCACCAAATTTCCTTACTAATATTGATAAAGGCATCAAGGGTAAAAAAATTGGATGGTCTTCGGATCTTAATTCCAGAATAGTAGATGATGAAGTATTAGAAATCAATAAAAATGCCATGAGCATATTTGAAAAACATGGTGCTATAGTTGAAGACCTAGATATAAAAATAAAACTAGATGATTATGAAGAACTTGATTCAATATTAACACTTGCTCTAAATTATACAAATAATAAAATTTATTATGAAGAAAATGCTTCTAAATTGATGCCCCATGTTAGGAATTCAATAGAAAGAGGTAAAAATATAAGCTCAGACGAATATATAAATGCACTTACAAAACTTTACGAGCTAAGGTCTTATGTTAATTCAATATTTAAGAAATTTGATTTTATCGCAACTCCTACAGTAGGATTCACTGCAAACAAATGTGACGAAAAGCATATTATTGAAAATAATAAATTAAACATTATTCACATGACTGATGAAGATAAAAAAGTTCATAACGAAATGGACTATTCATCTTGGAATTTTGCTTACAAGCAGTACACTGCTCTATTTAATTGGACAGGAAATCCAGGAGCAAGTATACCTAGTGGATTCACTAAAAACAAAATGCCAGTAGGTCTTCAGATTGTTGGGGCAAAAGAAAATGAAGAAGGGGTATTGCAGGCTTCTAGAGTAATTGAAATTGAAAGACCATGGCAAAACAAAACGCCTAAAATATAAATAAAGTTAATGTATTTATGAAAATTATAGACATTATAAATAAAAAACAAACACTATCTTTTGAATTTTTTCCTCCAAAAGACCAATCTAATATAGGGACCCTAAACAAAACAATTGATGATTTATCAAAATTTAATCCTGATTTTGTATCATTTACCTACGGTGCTGGAGGCAGTACGAGAAAACTCACTTTAGAAATATCTGCCAAGACTAAAAACTCTAATTTTTCATCTGAAGTTATGTCACATTTAACATGTATTACTCATACAGAAAATGAAATTATTGAAATACTAAATAATTACGAACAATCAAATATAGAAAACATAATAGCTTTAAGAGGAGATTTACCAAAAAACTCTGATGAAGTAAAAAATCATCTTCCACATGCGACTGATTTAATTGAAATTATCAAAAATCATTCTAATAATTTTTGTATAGCTGCAGCTTGCTACCCTGAATCCCATCCAGAATCATCGTCAAAGGATAATGATCTAAATAGCATAAAATTAAAACAATCAAAAGGAGCTGATTTTTTGATAACTCAATTGTTTTTTAATAACAATGATTTTTTCAATTTTAGAGATATGGCAATAAAATCAGGAGTTAAGATACCCATAATTCCTGCAATCATGCCTATAACCAGTACAAAACAAATAAGAAAATTCACTGACATGTGCGGAGCATCCATTCCTGATTCATTAAATAAAAAGCTAGAGACGTCAATTAACAACGATGAAGAAACAACTAAATTTGGAATAGAATTTGCAACCAATCAAATAAAAGAATTATTAGATAATAATGTTAATGGGATACATTTTTATTCACTGAATAAATCAAGATCAGTTAAAGAAGTTATTAATAATATCAATATTTGAAGTAAATTTTAAAACATATTAGGAATATGTATTTAAATATAAATTGAGATTTAGTTAAAATATTTTACTATACTTTTACTTCTTACTAAATTAAATAAATAATCTTATATATATATATCATAATAGAGAGATAAAAATGGCAGGCGATATTTTTGGAGAAATTTACAAAGAAATGGGTGCAAAGCCTATAATAAATGCAATTGGTAGTGTCACATTGTTAGGAGGATCTACTCCTACAAAAGTAGTGAAAGAAGCTATGGATCGAGCAGATGCTGCATATGTGAATTTACCTCATCTTCAAGAAGTTGTTGGTAAAAAAATTGCAGACTATTGTAATGTGCCAGCAGGATTTGTTACTTCAGGAGCTGGTGCAGCATTAGCACTAACTGGAGCAGCATTTATGGCTGGTAATAATGATAATTTAATAGAACAGCTACCCGACACAACTGGTATGAAAGGAGAAATTCTTATTCAAAAATGCCAAAGATATTGGTATGACAGATGCGTTGAAGGATCTGGCGCAAAACTTGTAGAATTTGGTGAAGAATTATCAGCAAGTGAATCTGATTTTGAAAATGCAATTACTGAAAACACTGCAGGTGTATTGTGGGTAGCAAATGAACTCTCTCCAGGTACAGTAGTTGGTAACAATATACAAACAAACCCCTTGAGTTTAGAAAAAGTAATTGAAATTGCGAAAAAGCACGGTATATACGTATTAGTAGATGCTGCTGCTCAGATATATCCATTAGATATCCTAGGTAAATATGTAAGAATGGGTGCAGATGCCCAGGTTATTGCTGCAAAATATATGGGAGCATCACAGTCTGTTGGCCTAGCTTTGGGGACAACTGAAATGATAGAGAAAATAGCCAATCAATCATTCACAGGATATGAAGGTAGAAGAATTCGAGGTATTGGAAGGCCTATGAAAGTTGATAGACAAGAAATTATTGGCGTTACTGTTGCAGTACACGAATGGGTTACCATGAACCATGAAGAAAGATTAGCAATAGCTGAAGATCAATCTAGAGCTATGCTAGCACCACTCCAAAATATAGACGGTGTAAATGCTGAAATAATTGATAACATAATAGGAAATCAACCTTTTGGTGTTAAATTAGAAATTGACCCAAGTAAAGCGGGAATGTCTGCCGCTGAATTAGTTGTAAAACTACAGGAATTAGATACCCCAATATGGACACGAAACGGTCAAAATCATGAAGAAAATACAATCAAACTCGTTCCGTGGGCATTAAATGATGGGGAAGATAAAATCGTTGGTGAAAAAATAGCTAACATTTTAAAATAATAATTTAATGAATATTTCGATATTAGGATTGCCTCAATCAGGAAAATCTACTTTCTTGAAATCACTCCTAGACATTTCAGAAAATGATCCTCTTCCTGAGTATTGTACAGTAAAAGTAAAAGATAATAGGCTTAATGAAGTTGGTAAACTTCTTGGTCACAATAATTTAACATTCCCAGAAATTTCTTTTTCAGAATTAGATATATTGTCTCTTAATTCTAAAAGTACAGAATTAAAAGGAATAGATTCATTGCAAAAATCTTATGGGATTATACTGGTTATTAAATGCTTTGATATAAAGGACACTTCTAAAATTCAAAATGATATAAATGAGATAATAACCGAATTAATAGTATCAGACACAATAATAATAGAAAGTGTCATTGAGAGAAGATTGAAATCCTCCAAAGGTAAGACCAAGCAAGAAATAGAATTAATTAATTCTGAAATAGAATTACTAAACAATTTAAAAGAACATCTTGAATCAGGTAAAGCTTTAAACTCGTACAAGTTAAATGAAGGAGACACAAGAAAACTTGGTGGGTATAATTTGGTTACACTCAAACCAATATTTGTTTTATTAAATTCTGATACAGAGATAATGGAAATGGATGATAATGTTAATTTAATGAGTGATATTAATCATTTTTTATATCCTGCCAAACTAGAAATGGAATTGTCTGAGTTATCTGAAGATGAATCAAATGAGTTCAGAAAAAGCTTAAATATAGAAAAACATTTGAAATATAATTTAATACAAGAGCTGTATAAAGGAATGGGTAAGATTATATTTATTACAGCAGGAGATCAAGAAATCAAAGCATGGGAAATACAAAATGGAGATTCTGCATTGGTTTCGTCTTCCAAAATACATTCAGATATTTCAAAAGGATTTATAAGAGCAGAAGTAATTGATTTCAATATATTTTTAGAATTAGGGTCTTGGAATCAATGTAAGAAAGAAGGTAAAGTTAAAGGTAACGGAAAAGAATACATAGTGAAAGACGGAGATATAATTAATTTTTTACACAGTTAAATGAATAAAAGTTTATATAAAAATACAATCAACGAAATATTACCTGGAATAGTACTTGGAGTGATTATTGCTGTATTATCTTATTATTCTGCAAAGTACTTAAATAATCTAATCGGATATAAATCTTTAATAAGCTCAATATTGTTAGCTATAATTCTTGGGATAATAGTAAAAACGTTCATAGGAATAAATAAACGATTTGATGAAGGCTTGGATTTTAATGTAAAAAAAATACTAAGAATAGGGATAATAATTTTAGGAATCAGACTTAGTATTTCTGAAATTTTCTCGCTTGGAATGAGTGGAATACCAATAATAATAGTTTGCATTCTAGCCGGATTAGTAACAGGCTACCTATTAACAAAGCTTTTAAACTTGCCAAGTAAATTAGGTGTTTTAATAGCAGTAGGGACAAGTATATGTGGAGCATCAGCTATAGTTGCAACTGCTCCAGGAATTAATGCGAAAAAAGAAGAAATAGCTTACTCGATAACAGTAATAACAATATTTGGGTTACTTGCAATGATATTGTACCCATTTCTAGCAAATCTTCTCGAATTTTCAGAAAAAAATGCTGGTTTATTTTTGGGAACTTCTATTCATGAAACTGCTCAAGTAACTGGTGCCGGATTTATTTATGATGAAACATTTGACAAAGAAAATGTAGGCAAATATGCAATAACAGTAAAATTAGTTAGAAACTTAAGTATGGTTTTTGTAATACCAATAATGACAATATTATACAAAAAGTCTTCAGAACAAAATCTTCAAATATTAAATTTAAAAGAAATTTCCAAACTAATCCCTATGTTTATTTTAGGATTCTTTTTAATGAGTATTATAAGAACTTTGGGAGATTTGTCATTCAGTTCCACAACATTTATAAGTGAAAGTTCATGGACAGAAATAACTAATCAATTAACATCTGTTTCAAAATTTTTACTTATAATAGCAATGGGATCCGTAGGAATGACAACTGATATAAAATCTATAAAAGGATTAGGTTTAAAGCCCTTTTTAGTGGGGATATTAATTGCTACTATTGTTGGAGCATGCAGTTTGTTATTTATAACATTATTTATGTGAGTATGAAAAAGAATAATACTAAAAAAATAAATGAACAAAAATTTGAGAAATTCAATCAAAAGAATGATATATTCAACAGATCCCTATGGGATGAATCTATTAGAAGCGATAAAACAGAAAAATTTTATCAAGACTATATCAAACCTCCGGAAGATAAAAAAAGACCTGAAGGGTTTAGTCATAAAGATTATGCGTTTAGAAATGCTGGTTGGTTTATGTCTGATTTCTTCTCTAATTCTAATAAAAACAATGGAAGATCCGAAGGTTTTACTGACTATTTTTCAGTCCAAAAAAAAGGAACTTATACAAAATATAAAATAGATTCTTCAAAACAATTAACAAAAGAAATAAAAGTTGTAGCAAAAAAATTAGGAGCTGATTTAGTAGGAGTAACTAAATTTAATCCTAAATGGGTCTATTCACATAAATATAATAGAGATAAGAATAATACTTCAGAAAACAACTTAGACGAATCACTTAAAAATGTTATTGTTATTGCAAATGAAATGGACAAAGACCTAATTGATACCGCCCCATCAGCACTTAGTGGAGCAGCAACAGGGTTAGGTTATTCTAATGATTTATCATCAGCTTTATCTTTAGCTCAATATATTATTAATTTAGGATATAAAGCTGTTGCTAGTCAAAATGACACAGCTTTATCCATACCTTTAGCCATAGAAGCTGGGTTAGGAGAATATGCAAGAAACGGACTGTTAATAACAAAGAAATTTGGTCCAAGAGTTAGAATTTCAAAAATCTTTACAGATTTACCACTAGAACATGATAGTCCCATATCATTTGGAGTCAAAAATTATTGTTCAATATGCCAAAGATGCGCAAACGAATGCCCTCCTAGAGCAATCCCAAATGATCAGCCTTCATATAAGCAAATAAATATATCTAATATCAAAGGTGTGAAAAAATGGTCAGTGAATGCAGAAAAATGCTTCAAGTTCTGGGCGTCTCAAAGTAGTGATTGTACAATTTGTATCAGAGTTTGCCCTTACAATAAAGATTTTGATAAATTAATTCATAAAATAGGAATCAAATTAGCTAATACACCTTTGAGAAAAATATTAATTTATTTTGATAGGTTTTTTGGAAAGAGAAAAAAACCTAAAACATGGTGGGCTAAATAAGTGAATAAAAAAATAATATCACTTGAAAGCCAAATTAATAAATTACCAAAATTTAAATTAGGTTATTTCCCTACTCCTTTATATAAATGTAGTAATCTTGAAAAACATCTTGATAGCAAAAATTTATTTATAAAAAGAGATGATTTGTCAGGATTAGCTTTTGGAGGTAATAAAGTAAGACATTTAGAGTTTCGTATAGGAGATATGATCGATAAAAAATATGATGCATTTATCAATAGCGACCAAAAAGTTTCAAACAATTCTCGAATAAATGCGGCGGCGTGCACTAAAGCTGGAATTAAATATATTGCTGTTTTAAGTAAAAGTGCCAATAAAGAAAACCAAGGTAATTATTTATTACAAAAATTAATGAATGTTGAAATTCATGAAATTGACACAGATGATTCAAAAGAAATAAATGATTATTGTAAAGAATTATCCATTAAATTGAGTAAACAAGGATTCAAACCTTATTTGAGATCCGAACAAATTTTCGTAAAACAATCTTCAATTATTGGTTACATTTCTGGTGCTATTGAATTATATAAACAAATCTGTGAGTTAGAATTAAATAATGTAAAAATATATCAAGTAGCTGGCAATTCTGTTGTTGGTCTAGCTATGGTTAACAAATATTGTGATTTAGGATGGGAAATTAATGCAATATCTCCATATTCATATGACACTCATAAAGGTATGCAAAATGAAGGAATTTTAAGTGCAAATAAATTAGCAAAATTTCTTGATATAAATATGGAATTAGAAATCTCAGATATAAATTATAATTTTGATTTTGTGGGTAAAAAATATGGAATATCTACTCATGGTGGAATAGAAGCAATTAAATTGTTAGCCAAATATGAATCTATCTTTCTTGACCCAATTTACACATCAAAATGCATGAATGCTCTTTTAGAGCATATAAAAAACAACAAATTTTCTGATAAAGATAATATAATATTTATTCATAGTGGCGGTACTCCTAATTTATTTACCTATGCCAAAGAATTAATAAAAAATAAATAACAATAAAAAATAATGGAATCAAACAATCAACAAAATAATGATCTAATTTCAATAAAACCTTCCTATTGGGGCTGGCTATGGTTTTTAGTTCCATGGATCGTAGTAATCATTGTATATCCTTTGATAAGTGGTGATGTTGCTATATTAGAAAGCCCATTAATAATATTCGCGTTAATCGTTGTTGTACCAAGAATAATCTCTACTTATAGAACAAAATACTCTATCACATTAAATCAAATAGAAATCATTCAAGGATCATTACTAGGTTCACAAAGATATGAAATACCTATAACTAAAATTACTCGAGTTGAATCTAAAGTTGGAATGTTTGGTAAAACATTGGGCTATACAACATTGTTATTAGATACTATCGAATATAATATTGTCCCATTAAATTATGTACCATTGAATTCAGATTTTTTAAAAGAAGTAGAGTCAAAATTTAATGGATTTACCAGTGATATCCAAACTTCAAAAGAAAATAACCAATTACCTAACGAATTTGGATCAATTGCACATAGAGGTTATTCCTCAAAAGCGCCTGAGAATACTTTCGCAGCTTTTGATTCGGCAATAAAAAATAACTTTAATTTTATAGAAACTGATGTTCAGTTAACAGCAGATAATATTCCAGTAATAATACATGACGATAAAGTAGACAGAACTTCTAATGGCAAAGGACTAGTCAGAGAAATGAAATTAAATGAAATCAAATCTTTAGATTTTGGAAGTTGGTTTAATAAGGAATTCAAAGATGAAAAAATTCCAACACTTTCTGAATTGTTAAAAAAATACTCTAATCAAATTCACCTAGTTCTAGAATTGAAATCTGATCAATCAAATCTTACCAATCAGGTTTCTGCTTTGATAGAAAATGAAAATTGGGATAAAATTGCGGGGAACCCTATGTCACAAATACCTGGGCTAACAATTATTTCATTTCATTTAGAGCAAGTATTAAGATCTATTGAATTATTACCAGTAGTTAGACATGGATGGTTAGTAGGTGAATTAACAGACACTGACATAGATATAGCAAGCAAATTAGGCATTCAAGGAATATTCCCTTACGCCAAGATGACCTCGGAACATTCAGTTAAATATGCAAAAGAAAAAGGGCTATTTGTAGGAGTATGGGGAATAGAAAATCCGGAAGATGTAGTCATGTTAAGAAAAATTGGGGTTTCAGCGGTAACATCAGATTGGCCCGACAAAATAAATGATCATATTAGTGATGTAAGTACAGACGGTAAGAATACTGATGTAAGTACAGAAGGCAAGAATAGTTAATTAAACGAAAATCTATATCTATATAAATTATTTAGTTTTCATAGCTTCTTTCTTCCCTTTTTCAACATCCACAAGTAATTGCATGCCTATAGTTCCAGCAATTAAAAATATTGAGACACTAAATATTGCTGTTCTAGCTCCTAGGAATCCTGCAACTAAAGCATAAAGCAGCGGTCCGAAAATCGAGGCTCCTCTAGACATGAAGCCAAGAAAAGAGAAAAATTCAGCACTTTGTTTAAGAGGTGTCATTGCCGCAAAAATACTTCTTGCTATAGCCTGGCTTCCACCCATGACTATTCCGACAAAAGTACCTAAAATCAGCCATTGAAAATTAACATTCAATCCTAAAGGTTCCCATAGATATGTACGTATTAATTTAGGCCACCATGAAAACAGTCCATCTTTTATTGCATATTCACCACTATCTTCTAGAGGCGCGAATCCCATAGCTAAAAATACTATAATTATCCATCCCACCAATGAAATCATAAGGGATTTCTTTGAAGAATAAATTCTTGCAAAAGTATTAAATAACATTGATCCAGGAGCAGCTATAAATTGTACTATAACAATCGTTGCCATATTGAATATAAGATCTACTCCTAGAGTATCTGCTCCATATGCTCCTGCAATACTAAGAACAGTTTGAATTCCATCATTAAATAGTAGATAAACTATTAAATAGATAAATAAAGTTTTATATTCGCCAACATTAGATAAAGTAGTTCTAATCTGTTTAAATGCGATAGTTATAATTTTCAAATCAATATTTACTTTTTCTTTGGGGTCTATATAAGGTTCTTTTAATGTTGAAAAAGTTATTAATGAAAAACCACCCCACCATATAGCAACTGATGCAAGTGATAACTGAATAAATAATTCAGATGAGTCAGTAATAGTAATAATAGCTAAATGAATTGTAAGTAAAATACCACCACCAAGATAACCATAAGCAAAACCTTTACTACTAATTTCATCCAAGTGTTTTTTAGGTGCTAAATGAGGTAAGAAACTATTTGCAAATGTCCACGCACCAGAAAAACCCATAACTGAGATTACAATCATTAGTAATAAAAACAACCATCCTGTACCCATGTATGGAGTGAAAAACATTAGTAAAGTTGGGATGCAACCAAATATAGTAAATATTTTCAAAAAAGTCATTTTCGTTGGTGTTTTATCAGCAATAACTGCAAGTATTGGATTTAAAAAAGCAATTATTAATATCGATAACGATATTCCTATACTCCAAACATTAGTACCAGTAAAATCAAACCCATAAAACGAATATCCTCCAGATCCAAAAACTTCTTTATACAAATTAACAAAGTAGACTGGTGCTATTGCAACCATTACACTTGTTGAATGAGCTGAGTGAGCCCAATCATATATATACCAACCTCTAATAGACTTTTTATTCATTTCGATTTTGTTTGACATAACTATTCCCATATATAACTTGACTTACAAATAATAAATCTTCATGCTATTTTCTGATATAATTTAAAATCTATAAAAATGAGTAATCCATGAATCATATATCTAATATAGCTAAAAAGCTAGGCCTCGACGAAAAAGAAATTATTCAAGTCGGTAACTATAAAGCAAAAATACCTTTTGAATTTATAAAAGAAAAACCAGGTAATGGTAAATTAATTGTAGTAACAGGAATTACTCCAACTAAAGCTGGAGAAGGTAAAACCACAACAGCAATAGGTTTAACCCAAGGTATTAATAAGTTAGGTAAACTTGCAATAACAAGTCTCAGAGAGCCATCATTGGGGCCTGTATTTGGGATAAAGGGAGGCGGAACAGGTGGTGGTAAATCAAAAGTAGTGCCAGAGGATGAAATCAATATCCATTTCACTGGAGATGCTCATGCTATAGGTTCGGCTCATAATTTACTGTCAGCGCTAGTAGACAATGCAGTTCAAAGAAATCAAATTGAAAATATGACATCAGATGGAATAACCTGGAACAGAGTAACAGATGTCCTAGATAGAGGATTAAGAAATATAGTTACTGGCCTGGGAGGAAGTAACAATGCCCCACTTAGAGAAACAAGTTTTGATATAGTTACAGCATCAGAAATAATGGCGATAATGGCGTTATCAAAAAATTTAGATGATCTTAGAAATAGACTAGAAAATATAGTTGTTGGAGCAGATAATTCAGGTAAACCTATATATGTTAAAGATTTTAATATTGTTGGTTCTTTACTATCTGTTTTAAGACATGCGTTGATGCCAAATATAGTACAAACTACAGAAGGAAATCCTGCAATAATTCATACAGGTCCATTTGGAAATATTGCTCATGGGTGCAGTTCCGTTATTGGAGATACTTTTGCTACACAGGTTGGAGATTATGTATTATCAGAAGCGGGTTTTGGTGCAGATTTAGGCTTTGAAAAATTTATGCATATTAAATCCAGAACATCAGATTTAAAACCTCAAGGAGCAGTCATAGTTGGAACCATTAGAGCAATAAAATCTCATGGTGGTGTTAAATTTTCTAATCTTAAAGAACAAAATAGTGAAGCAATAGAGTTAGGAATTGAAAACCTAATTCATCATATTAATAATATAAACAAATTTGGAATTGAGCCAGTTGTAGCTCTTAATATTTTCCCAGATGATTCTAAAGAAGAAATAAGTTTAGTTAAGAAACTACTTGATGGTACAAAAGCGTTTTCCGTTGTAGAGTCAGATAGTTATTCGAAGGGCGGAGAAGGTAACATAGAATTAGCTGAATCAGTTATTGAATCAACAAAAAAACCAATTACCAATAATTACATTTATGATCTTAATGACCCGATACAGGAAAAAGTATCAAAGTTAGCAACAAATATCTATAATGCCGATAAAGTATCTTGGTCAGCAATGGCAAGAAAGAAAATCAAAAAATTTGAAGAAAATGGTTGGGGTAATTTACCAATATGTATGGCAAAAACACCTTTGTCCATTTCTCATAATCCAAGATTAAAAGCACTTCCAAAAAATTATACTTTTGAAATAAGTGACATAAGAGCATCAGTTGGCGCAGGCTTTATTTATCCTATAGCAGGGTCAGTAATGACTATGCCAGGATTGCCAAAATCTCCAAGAGAATTAGATATCGATTCTAAAGGTAATATCTTAGGTGATTTAACAGCCTAATTTAGATTGTTTATTTTAATTAAATAAATACTAGGTATAGAAATAATAGTAATTATTTCCTTAATTAAAATATTACTTATAATAACTGATAATAAAACACTATTAGGCAATTCTCCATAAAAAGCTATTATACAAAATAAAACACTATCAAGAATTAATGCTAAAGAATTGCTAAAAAGTACTCTACCCCATAACAATTTTTCTTTATATTTTTTAACCCAAAAAGAATAAATTTCTGTATCTAGTAACTCTGACAATAATTCAGCAATAGAAGAAGCTATCACTAATCTCCATACCGGACTAAGTACATAAGAAAATTCGCTTTGCTCACCAACTTCTAAATCTGAAGGTAATATTCCTATAATAAAAAAGAATAAAGCCATAAACAAATTAAGAATTACTGATTGAAAAATTATTAGTTGAGAAGTTCTTTTGTTTGTTAAGCGATGAATTAAATCTCTTAAAGTAAATGTAAAAGGATATAAAAAAGTACCACCATCAATACTAAATGAAAATAATTTCAATATTTTTAACGAACCTATATCAGAAAAAATTTGTAATGCGAGATATGTACTTATAACTATAAATATAATGTTTCGAGAATTGTTTTTAGTCATTTTTATATTATTATTTTAAATATATATTGTATTCTAATTATATATTTTTTTATATTAATACAACCTGGATATAAATTTTCATATGAGAGCAGTAGTTTTAGAAGAGCATGGGAATATTGATTCTTTATTAGTTAAAGATATTCCTGATCCAATTTGTAATCAAAATCAGGTTATAGTTAAAATCAAAGCCTGTAGTATTAATCATCTTGATATATTTGTCAGGAAAGGAATGCCAGGGCATCCAATTAATCTTCCTATAATTCCAGGAGGAGATGGGGCAGGAGAAGTAATTGAAATTGGCGACAATGTATCTGAGGATATGTTAGGGAAAAAAGTATTGATCGATCCAAACGTTCAACTTGAGAGTGGTAGGATTGGAATCATTGGTGAAGATGCAAATGGAGTTTTATGTGAAAAAATAGCACTTTCACCTTCTAGATTAATTCAACTCGATAACTCGATTGACCTTTTTAAAGCTGCATGCTTACCAATAGCTTACGGAGCTGCATGGAGAATGTTAAATACTAGAGGTAAAATTCAACCTGGGGAGCAAATTTTGATACTAGGGGCATCTGGTGGAGTTGGAAATGCTGCAATACAAATTGCAAAATTAAATAATTGTTTTATAATCGCAGCAACCAGTTCAAAAGCTAATGAATCAAAGTTGTATGAATTAGGTGCAGACATTGTAATAAACTATTCAGATGAGCCCGATTTTCATAAAATTGTTAGATCAATGATCGGAGATGGAGTAGATATTGCTATAAATTTCACTGGTGGAGATTCATGGATAAAGACATTAAAGTGTATGAAACCTAACGGAAGAATTTTAACTTGTGGGGCTACTGCAGGATTTAATCCGAAAACGGATATAAGATATATTTGGAGAAAAGAATTACAAATAATAGGGTCAAATAGTTGGACTAAAGAGGATATAGTATCATTAGTTTCAGAATTAAAAAAGGGAACAATAAATCCAATCATTCATGAAATAATTCCATTTGATCAAATATCAAAAGCACATAAAATTATTGAAAGTAGAAATTTTTTTGGAAAAATTGTTATTTCAATATAAGTAGGTTTAATGTTTAAAATTGCAGATATATTTACTGGGCGATATAAATTAATCAGGTTTTTTTCTAAGTTTCATTTATTTGTTCTTAAAAACTTTAATAATAAATATTTGAATAATTTACTTGGGATACCAGTTTTAGTTTTAATAACTATTGGTAGAAAATCAAAATTAAAAAGATTTGCTCCTTTAGTGTATTTTGATATAGATAAGTCTTATATTATTGTTGCCTCTAATGGAGGTAATCCTAATGATCCAAATTGGTTTAAAAATTTAATGTGTAAAGATACTGTAACAATTAATATTTCAGGAAAAGAATTTGAATGTAGTTACGAAATTCTAAAAAACAATTATCGTAAAAAAATTTGGTCAGAGATAATAAAAATTTATCCAAAATATACTGAATATCAAAAGTTATCTAAAAGAATTATTCCTGTGATAAAATTAATTAAAATTTGAATCTGAATAAATTAAATTCATCAATTCTTTCTTGTAACTATGATAACCAAATGGGATTAATTGTGAAAACATAGAGAAAACAAAGTTATTTTTTTGATCTAACCATACTATTGTATTAGAAGAACCAGCCCAACTAAGAATTTGTGAAGTGCTTTTATAATTTAACAAATCAGGGTTGTCAATTATAGAAAATCCATATGTGAATCCCATTCCAGGACCTGCATATGTGAAATCAAAAAAATTCGTTCCGTCTGACAAATAATTTAGATCTCCTAAAATTTGATTTGATTTAAGTTTGTCAATTTGGCTAATTTGTAATAATTCATGATTAGGATCAAGAATAAAATTACAAAATTTATGATAATCTTCAGGACTTGAAATCAATCCCCCTCCACCTGAGTGAAAATACTTTGGATTTTTTATCTGATCAGATCCACTTATAATCTTAAAACCTGATGGAATGGTAAGTTTAAATGTAGGTATTAAATTTGTGGTAGATTGATCTGGGAAGAAAGTGTCTTTCATATCTAGATGAATAAACAGTTCGTCTTTAAAAATATTGTTTAATGATTTCTTACAAATTTTTTCTAAAATCACACCTAATAAATCTGAAGAAATTCCATAATTCCATCTTGTACCTGGATGATAAGCAAGTGGTAAAGATGAAGTTATATCTATAAATTCATCAGAAGTAATACTAGATTTTTGAATTCTATCAAGTATTCCAATTTTTCTATAAACCTCATCAGCTTCAGTATTTCCTCTTAATATGCTTTGATTGGAGTGACTAAATCCGTATGTTAATCCAGAAGTATGCGTTAATAAGTGTGCAAATGTAATATCATTATTCGAATTCTCTAACAGGCCATCAGAAAGAACTTTTAAGTTACTAAATTCATTAACAACAGATTTGATTGGCTCATTAACATCTATATTAAATTTCTCTAATATTATAAGAGCAACCAATGATGTTATTGGTTTAGTTAAAGATTGAATTCTGTATAAATTATTACTAGAATACTCGCCTAAATCATTATTCTTAAATTCTGAAAATATAACAGTGTTATTTTGAGAAATAGTTATTTTTCCAAAAGGTAATTTTTTTGAGTTAATTGAATTTTCTAACCATTCTGTAATATTTGAAAAAGTATGCGGGGAGATCATTGAATTTATTTTTTCAATTTATTTAGAATTATAGAGCTTGATAGCAAAGGCACAGATAATAAAAACAAAAATATAGAAAGGTAAAATTTAAAATCAGAATTAGAAAATATTAATTGGCTACCAAATAGAAGCATGAGACCAATAATAATAGTTTTATTAAATTTTGATTTATAGATTATAGCAATTTGTAATAATGCGAATGCAGCTGTTAATAAAAATTCAATAGCTTGAGTATCATTTACAGGGAAGCTATCAAGTCTTCCTGCAGCAAATGCAAAAATCCATCCCATACTTCCAATCAATAAAGACATTTGATTAGCCTGAGAAGAAAGTATAATAGCAATTGATTCAATGGATTTATTTCTAAGAGCAAATAAACTTGCAATTAATATTTCCGGGCTCTCAGAAGCTAATGGTGCAAGCCATTGTATTAAATAATATTCATCTATACCAAATTTCTCCCCAACATGAATTAATGATTCTACAAAAGGGTGTGACACAATAAAAATCGAAATTGCTGAGAATGCAATTAAAGAAATGTAAATAGAAATTCTTAGTGGTTTTTTGAACTCAGTTATATATTTACTAATGCCTACAAATTCAGGTTCTTCTGATTCTTTTTTCGAAGATACATAAAGATAAAAAATGTAAATACAAATTAATATTGCAGATATAATCAAAGGCTGGATATCTAGAATATAAGTCAGTGTCATAGAAACTAGCCCTACAGAAATAATAACTATTTCTAAGCTGTTATTTTTAACAATATTAATTTGTTTATTATTTTTGTACAAATTAATTAACATAATTAATGGCCAGCCAAGTCCAGCTAATAATCTATTTGCTCCAGTAACATTGGCTGAAACATACCCTACTCTATCAGTATAAGTAAAATTATTATTTTTATATGATTTCCCAGCAGTGTACGCCAATATTGATTCAATTGAATATTCTGGTAAAACAGCAATTAGAGCTATCAATGCAATGACAAATGCTCCAGAAATATCTTTTTCACTAGCTTCTGCTCCCCATGAAATTAATATTGCAGCTCCAAATATAGCAAAACCATATATTATTGGTAATAATAAATCTGGGAAATAAGCTTCAAAAGTAGTGGTTAAAATACCAAAAATCGCAAGCAAAACGTTAAACATTATTATTGAAACAGGTTTGTAGTGTAGCATTAAAAAGTGTTTGAAATTAATAATTGTAATTTTATATTACAATATTAGTAATATAAAAAAAATAAATTTTAGTTATGAAAAAAATTTTAATTATTGGTATGGATGGTCTGCAAATGAGTCAAGTAGATGATAAAAACATGCCAAATGTCTCAAAATTTAAAAGTAATGGATTCAGTTTTGAAAATCATCACGCTTCATTTCCTACTGTTACTCGAACAAACGTATCTACTATAGTTACAGGTGTTAATCCTGGTACTCATGGAATTCTTGGTAATAATATGGTTTTCCCTGAGTATGATAAAAATCAAGTTTTAAATGTTATGTATCCTGAAATGAAAAATATTTATTTGTCTGGAAATAAAATAGTATTAACTCCTACTTTAAGTGATATTGCAAGTGAAAATAACTTAGATTTGATGGTTTTAAATTCTGGAACAAGCGGAAATGCGTTAATTCAAAACACAGGAGTCTTAAATAATAAACATCATACTTTCCATAGAGATATTCGTTCACAAAACAAGTCAAATCATGATTGGCCAAAACCTGAAATTCCAGATCTTAATTCTAATACTCATATGATAAATATACTAGAAAAATTAGAACCAGAAAGATTTGCTGATATAAGTATTATTTGGTTTGATGAGCCAGACAAAAGTCAGCATAACTTTGGCATAGACTCTATAGAAAGTATAAAAGCAATAAATCATGTTGATAATCTATTTAAAAATATATTAGATTTAATAAATCAAAATGATTTTGATCCCTACATATTCTTAATATCTGACCATGGGTACTCAAAAATTTCTAAAACTATAAATTTAGCAAACGAATTAGCTATTAATTTCCCCGGTTATTTATTTGCTGAGAATGGAGGATCATTTATGGTTTATGCAAAAGAAAATCAAATTTTTGATCCAATATTAATAAATGAAATCATATCAAAACCTTGGGCAGGACCCATGATTTTAGGAAATAGTAATATAAATTACAGCGGAATTCACAATTATGATTTGTTTTTTAAATCTGGGGTAAGAAATCCTGATTTGTTTGTATCAATGAATTGGAAAGAATTAAATAATTCAAATAATATAAAAGGTGAAATATTTTCTACTAATTTAAAAGCAGGAAATGGAAATCATGGATCGATAAGTCCTCAGGAAATTAATAATACACTTATTTTAAACGGACCAGACATAAATAATGGCAACGGCACAGAATTACCTTCTGGTAATGTGGATGTGTTACCAACAATATTATATTTTTTAAACATCGCCCTTCCCTCTTATATAGAAGGAAGAGTATTAAAAGAATCATTTACAGAAAAGATTAGTGAAGATTATGACGTTTTAAAAATACCATTGACATCTAAAACACCCAGTGGAGAATACATGCAAGAAATTCAAATGTCATTGTACAATAATTATAAATATTTGGATTATGGATATGTTGAAAAATAAAATAGGATTAAATTCAAACGTAAAAACATTAAAAAGTGTTATATTAAAACACCCAAAAGATGCATTTAAATCACAAAAGTTTATTGATGATCACTGGGAATCTCTTAATTTTATTTCAAAACCAAAATATAACAAAGCGATTCTACAATATGAAAACTTAATTAAAATATTAAATGACAATAACGTTGATATACATTATTTACCATCTGATGATCAAACATATTTAGATTCTATCTATACACATGACCCTATGTTTATGACTCAGCAAGGAGCAATATTTGGGAATATGGGAAAAGAATTAAGAAAATATGAAACATTAATGATGGAAGAATATTTTATAAAAAACAATCTTCCTATATTAGGAAAAATTAAAGACAAAGGATCTCTTGAAGGCGGTGATGTTATATGGGTAGACAAATCTACAGTTGCTGTAGGATTAACTTATAGAACAAATGCAGAAGGAATTAATCAACTTGAAAATATACTATCTAAAATAGGTGTGAATTTAATTAAAGTAGATTTACCTCATTGGGATGGTCCAAATAACGTTTTACATTTAATGTCTTTAATAAGTCCGTTGCAAGAAAAGCTATTTTTAATATATGAAAAACTTATTCCAGTTGGATTTTTAAATTTTTTAAAAGCTAAAAATATAAAGTTTTTAAATATAGATGAATCAGAGTATGATACATTGGCATGCAATGTACTTCCTTTATCAGAGAACAAATGTCTTATAGTTAGTGGAAATGATAAAACAAGATCAGTAATAGATAGAAGCGGAATAGAAACAATCGAATTTGAAGCAAGTGAAATCTGTTACAAGGGGTCTGGTGGACCCACATGTATTACAAGACCAATACTTAGAAAATGATTTATTTAACTATTGGATCAATTGGTGTTTGAATAGTATTGTTGTTATGATTTTCAAAAGATTGGCTAAATGACAACAGATCATATTCATTATTACACTCTGTGACAAGTTGTATCCCTATAGGTAACCCGTCGTCGGTAAAACTACATGGCAAGGACACACTTGGAGATGATGTTAGAGTCAAAGAATGCGTGTAATATAACCATGTTATGTAATCATCGAATTTAACACCTTCAACCTCGTCTAAATATCTAATTTCCACATCAAAGGGAGGAACCATTACTGTCGGGCAGATAAACAAATCATATTTATTGAAAAATTCAGCAGTATCATTATAAAGTTTTGCTCGAATCAATTCTGCTTTTGCTATTTCTTCACCTGTTAGTTTTAATCCGGTTTCTATATTCCAAATTATTTCAGGTTTAAGTTGGTCTCTATGATTTTTCAATCTATCTGCCTGTGCAGCAAATTTAAGAGATCTTAAAATTCTGATTAAATAATGAGCTTCACTGAAATCTATACAATCTTCAACTAACTCAGATCCCATAGATTCAAATACTTTTAGTCCTTCCTCAAAACTTTTCCTTACTCTTGGGTCTAACGGTTCTCCTCCTAAGTCAAAAGAATAAGCAACTTTTTTAGGTACCTTAGGTTTATTAACAGCTTGTAAATAGTCTGGAATAGCTTTTTTACTATAAGGATCAAATTCATAATAACCAGTCATAGCATTAAGCATTAATGCAGTATCCTCAACATTTCTTGCCATTGGGCCTGAAACGGACAAAGAATCAAAAGGAGAGTTTCCTGGTCCAGTAGGCACAGTTCCAGGAGAAGGCCTAAATCCAACTACGGAACAAAAGCTTCCTGGTATCCTTAAACTTCCTCCAGTATCACTACCTGAAGCAAGCCATACTTCTCCACTCAGTAAAGAAGATGCGGCACCACCTGATGAACCACCAACAGTTTTTTTTGTATTCCAAGGGCTAAGAGAAGGTCCAAAAACATCGTTAAAAGTATTTGCTCCTGCTCCAAATTCAGGTGTATTAGATTTGCCAACAACAATTCCGCCATTTTTTTCTAATCGTTCCACAAGAAAATCAGATTTTGTAGGAATATGATCTTTAAACAAAGGAGATCCCCATGTTGTCCTTACTCCTTCAACAGGAACCAAATCTTTAATTGAAATAGGAATACCAGCTAAAAAGCTTGGATCACTTTGGCCTTTGGAAAAATCATTGTTTTCTATTTTTTTCGCATGTTCCATAGCTCTTTCAAGGCATATTGTTGGCATAGCGTTAATTATAGGTTCAACTTCATTGATCCTATCTATACTAATTTGCACTAATTCGGTAGGTTTAATTTCTTTTTGTAAAAGTTTATTTCTTATTTCTGTAGCAGATAATTTAATTAATTCATGCATGGTTACACCTATAATTTTTTAATATATTATCACATTATTTGCATTCTTTGACTATTACTAGATATTGGTTTTATTATTGGGCTAATTAAAATTAAAACAATTCCTGAAATTAAAATGACAATCTGAATACCATATATTTCTGACAAATAGCCTCCAAGTAAACCTGAAAATCCTGAAAATCCCCAAATTAGTGCCTGCAGAGAAATAGCTCTTCCTCTCATGGTATCAGGAACAGAGTTCTGCAATAATGTTGAAAGAGCATTTTCAGAAGCTGCCCCAAATGCAAAGATAACACTATACAATATCATCCCAATCATATAATTATTAACAAAAGAAAAAATTATTATAAAGATTCCTGCACATACTAAGCTTATCCCTAATAATTTATTTATATTTACATTATTAAAACCAGCAATGGTAAAGCTTGAAACAGCAGCCCCAAAACTTCCTAAGGATAATAATACTCCAAAACCTGAAGGACCTAAATTGAATATATCTTTAGCAAAAACTGGAGATAATGTTTCCATATTCCATACTAAAAGAGCAATTGCTAGCATTGTAAAAAGAAGATATTGAACTATATGTAATCTTAAAAGAAATTTAATTGAATTAACTATCTTTAATTTATTATTGGTTCTATAAACAGTTCCTTTGTTTCGTAATAATAGAATTAATACGTTATGAATACTATATGCTACAAAAGCCGCATATAAACTTAGTTGAATCGAAAAATTTTCAATAATTATTCCTGCGATTGCCGGAGTAAAAGCTCCTACTAAAGTCATGAATCCAAAATCAACAGCATTTCCTGACAAAAGTGATTTGCCTCCAATTAATTCTTTAATGAATCCCATTCGACTAGGAATATATGGAGCTGCCATAATTCCATTTAAAAACATTAAAATTAATAAATTTGATTTATTAAGATTATCTGTTTCCAATAGAAGAGCAATAGTCAGCATAAATAAGCTTTCTCCAAGCTTAGAAGCAAACATTATTTTTGGCTTTGAGTATTTATCAGCTAATACTCCACCAAAAATAGAAAGTATAGACATAGATAAACCAGATACTGCAGCAACTAGTCCTACAAATGTTGGTGAATCACTAATTTCGTAAGACAACCAACCTATAGCTGTTAATCTTGACATAAATGCAAATTCATTAACAGAGTTTGCAATTATATAAATTCTAAAATCTTTTTGTTTTAATAAGCTAAATATTGGCATAAAATCTATTTAATGGTGATATAATTTAACACCAATCCATTTTACCTTTTTATATGAAAAAACAAATACTTAATATTCTACATTTCTTAAAAGCTATATTTACAAGCACCTTTTTTGCGTATTGGTTAATTGCAGGAGTTTTGGTTGTAGGAATAATTTACAATTATGATATTAATTTTCTTTCCGAAGGAGGAAAAGCTGCTCCAGAAAAAGGCGAATTTGGACATAAAGGTATAGTTGGTGAACTAGAAACAGAAATTTCAAGCGACAACAAATACGACGGAATAGAAGGTCAAATATACAGCCTGAATAAATCTCAAAATAAAAATATATATATATCAGAATTAGATAAAGACGGATTAGTAGGGTATGCAAATTCAGTAGCTATCAGTAAAGAAGGGTTCCCTGTTATAAGTTATCACCACTTAAATGCAGGTGATCTTAAATTAGCTTACTGCCAAGATACTGATTGCTCTAAAGCAAAGATTCATTTACTTGACTGGGCTGGAGATTTTGGTTATTACACTGACATAGCAAGTTCAAACAGTGGCAAAATTTATGTTAGTTATATAGATCGAAAAAAAGGCGATTTAAGGGTAATAAGATGCCTAGACTCCAAATGCGGGAGGGCTCAAATAAATGTTATAGATAGAGGAGAAGGACAGGGAGGATATGTTGGAGAATACAATTCATTAGCAATAACAAAAGATGGTCGCCCAATAATTTCATATTTTGACTCTAGTAAAAATGATCTGAAAATTGCTAGCTGTGATGATAATGAATGTACATCTTTTACCAATCGATCTGTAGTAACAGAGGGGATGGTAGGAGAATACGCTGATATGATACTAAGTGAATTAACAGACTATCCAATTATTGCTTATCAAGATAGAACAAATCAAAAAGTGAAATTATTACTATGTGAAGATGAATTGTGTCAAAAATTCAATTCTTATGATATAGATGATGTGTCTGCTGAAGGAGGAGATATTTCAATCTATCAAAATTCTAGTAACGATTTATACATAAGTTATTATGATTTCAAAAATAATTATTTAAAATTAGCTATATGCACAAACACTGATTGTGAAAACTCTAAATCAGCAGTAAATTTAGTAGAAGCAAGAAACTTACCAGGGATATTTTATAGTTGGAATTCAATCACAATCAATGATTTAGGTAACACAATAATCTCATTTTATGATATGTCTACAAGCCATTTAGGAATTGTTTATTGTGAAAATAAATTATGTACTGAAAAAGAAATAATTTATATTGATAAAGTAGGAGATTTAGGTACTTATGCATCATTAATTAGTAATGATGACGGTAAACTTTACATTTCCTATTATGATTCGAAAATAGGTGCGTTAAAAGTAGCATCTTGTATAAATAAAAGATGTAATTAATTTAAATGCTCCGGGCTTTTAATTAAACCTTTATTCTTTGCTTGCTCTAAATCAGAATTTATATTTTCAGATATTTTCTCTACCATTTTTGACAATGCTAATTCTAATTGACTTCCATTAGAATAGTCAGCAGGACACATAACATCAGCGCGCTTTGATTCGACTACCAATCTATAACATTCATCAAAAGCTTTCTTGTCTTTGGGTTCATATACTGCAACCGATTGTCCACCATTCTGCATTAACAAAGAAAAACACGGGACATCCGTTGGCCCATCGCCTACATATATCATATTTTTAAATGGCACAGGTCTAGTCTCGTAAGGCATAAAATCATTAACACGTAAACTATCTTCATTTTGTAGTAATCCTTTGTTAATCAAAAATAATTTTTGTGTTTTAGTAGTAGAAGAGATTGTTTCCTTGGGAAAGTCTATGTTCCCGTTTTCATTTTCATCAAATGTGCATCCCCACAACCTTTTTAATTTGGGATAAACTTTTGATCCCTTAATCATATCTTCAAATCCAGCACTAATAACATAAAAACATACTTCAGGATTTATTTGATTGTTTTGTTCTGGAATTTTTTTTAAATTATCAATTATTTCGGGGAACCCTTTGTGAAATTCTAATTCAGAACCCATTTGAATTAAATCTTGATTGGATAATTTATCAATTTTACCTGATTTTATATAATTAATTAGATTTTTTATATAAGCATGTTCATTATCATATCCCTGCAATTTAAGTTGCTCAGTCTCTGACCAAAAGTTGAGTTCATTAATACTAAATTTGTCGAATATAATAGATTGCATGTACTTAGGTGTTAATGTTATATCAAAATCGAATATAACAGCGATTTCAGTTTGTGGTAAAAAAGTATTTATATTTTTATCCAAATTTTCCTCTTATAAATATTATTTCATTATATTGTTTTATTTGATATTTTTCTATTAATGTTTAAAATTCACTATTAATTTTGAAATAACTAGTCTAATCTTCAATAATGTTCAATTTTTTATCTAATTCTATTAAGCCCTTATATTTCAAAGGTTATCTATATTTATGGCTAGGTATGGTAACTGTAGGGATAGCTACAATGATGCAAATGACCGCTAGAGGTTATCTTGCGTATGATCTAACTAATTCTGCATCAAAGCTCACTTACGTGAACGTAGCATTTGCTTTTCCTATGCTGACCTTGTCTCTTTTTGGTGGTGCATTATCAGATAGATTAGACAAGCAAAGAATAATAGAAGTCGCTCAAATAGGAGCAAGTTTAATGGCATTTATAATAGCAACCCTGATTCTATCTGGGCTTATAGATTGGACACATTTATTAATGGTTTCATTTGTACAGGGAGGAATATGGGCTTTTATGGTTCCCTCAAGGCATTCATTTATAGCTGAATTGGTACCAGGTAAGCATTTAAGTAAGTCAATTGCATTAAATTCAGCTGGATTTAATGTTTCTAATCTAATAGCACCCTCTATAGCTGGGATTGTATATGGATTGTTTGGACCGGGTGTAGTTTATATAACTATTGGATGTCTAGCCCTTGTAGGGGTTATGTTTACTTTCTTAATAACGAACGAAATGAGATTTAAACAAGAAGTTAGCGAAAGTAATAACAATAAAAAAAATAAAATTTTATCTGAAATTAAAATTGGAATAGTATACATGTATAAAGAGAGATTACTATTTTCAATTCTCATGACTTCTTTGATATATAGCTTGTTTGCTGAACCATTTCGATTTTTATTACCAATTTTTGTTAAAGATATATACTTACAAGGTCCACAAGCTATGGGAATTTTAACAACATTAATGGGATTAGGTTCTGTAATCACTTCCATTTTTATTGCAGGAAATGATGCTAATAAAAGAGGGTTGTTATATATTTTTGGAGGATTTTTGACATCATTATCATTATTTGCATTATCACTAATAGAATCTTATTATTTATCTATGATATTCATGGTTTTCCTAGGTGCTTCTGATTCAATAAGAAGAACACTTTCAATGAGTATAGTTATGGAAAAATCGCGGCCAGACTTAAGAGGACGAGTTATGAGTATATACATGCTTAACTGGGGATTAATTCCATTAGGAGCATTGCCATCAGGAATATTAGCTGATGTAATTGGTGCTCCAAGAACTATAATGATTTTATCAATTATTCTTTTAATTTTTAGTGTTATATTTTTATTTACGCAAGAAAAAATAAGGAATGTAGATTAAATGGAGAAAAAAATGGATATAAATACATTAATAGAAAAATCTCATAATATAGCTATTACTAAAGGATGGTGGGATAAAGAAAGAAAAATCCCCGAATTAATAGCACTTATACATAGTGAATTAAGTGAAGCGCTTGAAGAATATAGAGTAAATGAAAATTTAGATATGAGATATGAAAAAAAGAAGCCTGAAGGTTTTGTTGTTGAATTAGCAGATGCTTTAATAAGAATTTTTGATCTGTCTGGTAAATATGGATTAGATCTCAATGAAGCTTTAGAATCAAAATTAAAGTACAACGAAACACGTGAATATCGACATGGGAATAAAAATGCATAATATGGCCGTTATTAAAAATACAATGGCCGCTTAAATAAAAAAAATAATACAATCATTATATTCTTAAATTTTTTTACATTACCCTTACATTCTCTCTTACTTATATATAAAACTAAAACATTGCATACAGTGTATTTTTTATAACTTGACAACGGCCATTTATTTTGATTAAATAGGCCATATAATAAATATATTAGGCCAATGTACGACACTAATACAATATCAAAAGCTGTAGATCTCCGTAATCAAGGATTTACACAAAAAGAAATTGCTACTCAACTGGGATGTGGGGAAAGAACAGTTAGAAGATGGTTTTCTGATACAAGTTTGCCAAATTTGAAAATTGAAAAAACAAAGGAAATAGAATTTGATTTCAATAAATTAAATTATTTATTTTCAAAAGATGTAGTTGCTCAGATTATGTTTTGTATTTCTATGGGGTACAAAAATAATTTACCTTTAACTGTTTCATTTTTAAATAATATAGAAAGTTGTTACAAATCTATAACAAAAATTTCCGAACCATGGCTTGCAGCAATTTCAGGTTTTGGTTTGTTGTCAGATTTAACTGGAGTAGCAAAGTTTAAAGAAATTAAAAATATTATAAATTCAGAAAAGCCTTTTGATGTAAATATTGACAGAAAGAAATACAAGAGAAGAATAAATCATATTGTTCCCGATCTGAGATTTGAGTTAATAGGATTATTTGATATATCTGATTTTTCAGATGATGATTTTTTACAAATCGAATCAGAAAAAAAAATAAGCAGTGAATTTGAGAAGCATATTTATATCTCAAACTTAAAAATCAGTGGCTCTACCGAAGAAATTAATAATTTTTTAAATAGTAAATACGGGTTATTACTCGAAATAGAATCCAGGCTTCCTGACCTGGATCAAAATAACAAAAATTTATCAGTTAGTAGGTATAAGAAAACGCCACTGACATTAATTTTATTAAAATTATTTTTGCTACCATAAGGAGAATTATATGGATGAAAATAAACATGAAAACAATAAATCGTTATTAGGATTTGTTGTGGATGAAAGCAAAGTATCTAAAGAAATTGATACTGAAAAAGAAAATAATGATTACTTAACTACATTATTATTCGAACTGTATCCAGAACTAAACAAAAACAATAAAAGTTGAGTTAATCCTATGATAAATATTATATATGTGGGCTTAGGTGGATTTGTAGGAGCAAATTTGAGGTATATATTAGGTTTGCTTGTAAGTAAATACTATCATGAAATGATTGGGACATTACTTGTAAACATAATTGGTTCATTTTTAATAGGATTGTTATATGGATATATAAATGAAAAAAATATAATAATGAATGAGATGAAATTGTTTTTACCAATAGGTTTATTAGGATCATTCACAACATTTTCTACATTTAGCTATGCTTCCGTAATATTAATTCAAGATGGGAATTATGTAAGAGCTGTAACAAATATTTTGTTAAGTTTTACTTTATGTTTATTATTTGCATACATAGGGTTAATATCAAATAAAGTATTATAAAAAATGACCTGGTAACAGATTATAAAAATAAAAGTAGTATGTTAGTTTTATTTTTATTTCATAAAATTGTTTGGGTAAAATTATGGCTTTGTTGACGATAAAAGAAACTTCAGATGTTCTGGGAATGTCATTAAAATCTGTTGAAGATTTAATGAATAGCGATAAAAGTGGAACAAAATTTAAATCTAAAATAATTGGAAAAAAAAGATACGTTGAAATAAAACCAACTGCACTAAATTACTATAGATCAACATCAAACATTGAGTATGATAATCTTTTAAAAGAAAATACGAATTTAAAAAAAGAAATTAAAAATAAAGAGTTTCAAGTTGGTGAATTAATATCAATAGTAAGAGAACAAACACTCGCTCTACCTAAGCCTAAAAAATCATTTTTAGAAATGATAGGGCTGAAAAAAAGAAATAATTAATTTACTATCTCTTTTAATTTGTTAATAGGTAATTCATATACGGTATTATTATTAATTCCCGACATAGTATTAGCAGCAAACAAAGCATTAATAATAGATTCTTCTGTACTTTCAACAACTCCTCGTAATAGTGGATCAATTGTCTCATTACTAATCATTTGAACGTTAGTTATTTCTTTTCTATCAAAAGAATTCAAATTTGAAGTTGAAAATGCAAGAAATATGTCACCAGAACCATTAGATCCTATTCCACCTACTCTGCCAATTCCTAAACTAGCTCTTTTTGCTAATCTTTTTAATTGGGTTGGTAAAAGTGGAGCATTTGTTGCAACAATTACAATAATTGAGCCATCTCCAGCAATATAATCAGTATTAACTTCAGGTAATTGATCAATTAATTGCTCACCTACATTAATTCCATTAATAGTTAAATCTTCTCTTCTACCATAATTTGCCTGAACCAAAGTTCCAACTAAATATGAAGAGTTATTCAATACTACTTCTCTTGATGAAGTGCCTATGCCTCCTTTGAATTGATGGCAAATCATTCCTGTTCCACCTCCAACGTTACCTTCAAGAATTGAGGATTGATTAGAATTAGAAATGGCTTCAAAAAGATGTTTTTCTTTAACATGATGGCCATTGATATCATTCAACACTCCATCATAGGTTTCAGCAATTAAAGGAAGGCTGAATTTTGAATCTTTGAATTTGGAATTATTCGTAATCCATTTAATTAATGTATCTCTAACGATGCCAACACTATGTGTATTAGTTATAGCAATAGGGGTCTCTAAAAAACCTGATTCTTCTACCCAAATAGTACCTGTCATTTCTCCATTTCCATTTAAAACATCATGTGCAGCAAACACTGGGAGATGAGAATTAGATTTGCCCCTAGGAAATATAACAGTTACACCAGTTCTAACAGGACCTTCACCGACAATAAGTTTACCGTCACCACTAATTACTGTAGAATGGCCAACTTCAACATCATCAATATCGGTGATAGAGTTAAATTTACCTGGGGTGCCTTTAAAAGTGATTAAGTCTCTTGCTCTCATAATTCTACCTTTGAATTAAATTCATAGCTTAGAATTAATTATATAGGCTAAGAAATATAATGAAAGGTATTATTTAATTTCAATTTCAATAAATTCCATGTAATCATTTCCCTCGTAAAAGATTTCATGAACTATACCTTTATTTCTATAATATGGTTGGTTTAATTTCAAATCAAAGTTAGATATGTCATTATCATCAATTATAGATAAAGTTCCTGTTTTAGTTGGAACAACTACATAGTCATACTCATGTTCATGTTTGGCAGTTGTTTCATTAGAACGAAAGTGCCATTTAATTACTCTTATTCTATTGTTATCAATCAAAATCTCAGATGAAGCTAAATTTTTCATTATATGTCCTTAAATAAAAAGGTTAATAAATTCGTCTACTGAATAATTATCAAGAATTTTAATTTTATGGATAAATATTTCGTGTGAAATTTTAAGAATTGCAGATAATGATAATATTTTAGCTAAAGTTAAATTAGAAGTTTTAGACTTAAAATAAAATTTATATGCAGAAATACCAACGAACCAAAATTCAAATACATTAGGAAAATACAAAAGAAGAATTCTTAAATCGAATAATAAAAATAATAATACTCCAATAATTCTATATGAGAACAAAGTAATAGAAATAATTTTTTCTGTCTTATTCCATTTTAATGATACAAATAAAAATGCTGCCATATAAAAAAGATCTAAAAATTTATCTAATTTTTGGTAATCTTGAACTCCTCCTAAATTAATATAATTAATTATAAATAAATCAGAAAGGTCAATAACAATTGCAAATATGGAGCCAATAAATGGAAAGAATATAACAGGTAATGAGCCTATTATTCTTATTAAGATAACAATTAATTCTTCTAGGTTAAAATTTAACATGGAATTTGTACTAAAAACCCTCAGAAGAAGTAGGCAATCTACCACAATCTTTATGTAAATTTTCTAACAAAAGATTAATTTCTTCATCAATTATATTCCCAGAATCTATTTGAGGTTTAAGCACAATATATTCATCGTAGGATATCTTTTTTTGCCAATTATCGACATAGCATTTACAATAACCATATCTAAAAGTTTGTAAACATAAGCTGTACATTTCACTTGTGACTTCCTTGGGATACAACTCGTTAGTTTCACTAGAAGAACATGAAATTAACAAAACAAATATTAATACAAAAATCAATAATTTACTCATCAAAGTTTAAAATTCCTAAATAATTTATAATTGCAGCAATATATATTCGGATACTTTCCTTTATTTCAAATATATCAATAAATTCATCTATTTGATGAGGAGCAGTTATTGATCCAGGGCCACAGACTACAACAGGTATATTTAATTTTTCAGAAATTATAGTACCATCAGTAGATCCCGGAACTCCTCCCAAAACAGCAGATTTTCCTGTTACGTATTTATAAGAGTTTTTCAATATTCGAACAATATCACTATTTTCATTAACTTTTACAGGAGGACGAGTTTCAATAAGTTCAATATCTATATTAATTTTATACTTTGCTTTTATTTCACTAATAATAAAATCAAGTGATTTTTTAAAATTAACATAATCAATTTCTGGAGTTAATCTGATATCCAAAACTAATTCTGAATCACCAGGCATAACATTATTTTGAGGGACTCCGCCTTCTATTGATGGTGATTGAACAATAGTTGGAGTAACAGAGGGTGTTCCCAAATAGTCTGAAGAAAATTCTTTATATTTATCATTTAATTTTTCTAATTCAGTTAACATCATTCCCATGGGGTAAGAAGTATTAATACCTGAATAAGGCATAGCACCGTGTGACATTTTACCAACAAGTTTAACTTTAACCCAAGCGACACCTTTTTGTTCTATACATATTCGGTTTTCTTCAGGTTCACAAACTATCGCAGAAGTTAAATTTTTAGCATAAGATGTCTGAACAAAATCCTTAACTCCTATCATAGCTCCTTCTTCATCACATAAGGCTGCACAAATAATATTTCCATTAAGTTTAATGTTTGATTTGCTAATTAAATACATTGCATACAATGCGCATAATAATCCTGATTTCATATCATTAACACCTCGTCCTATAATTCTTCCATCTTTTATCACAGGGTTAAATGGATCAGAAGACCATAAGGAAATATCTCCTTCGGTGACGACATCAGTGTGGCCTTCAAGTAAAAGAGTTTTGTGATCATTTGAATTGGTAGAAGAATTCATTTCGATAATAACATTTGGTCTATTATCAGTAACAATATAAAAATCAGGATCAAAACCAAATATTTTAGCTTGATTATCAAACCATTTTGCAGCTTCAAACTCACTATAATTATTATCTGGATCCCATACACTTTTAATGCTCGAAAATTCACAAATCAATTTAATCAAATAATCATCATCAATCAATTTGTATACAGATTTTATTTGTTTATCAAATTTCATTTTTCATACTTTTAATTTTAGCTAAAGCACTTATAGCTTCATACACACATCTATGAGCTGCTTGTGCTGTTATATCTCCTGGTTGATCGTATACAGGAGAGACTTCAACTACATCCATTCCAACCATTCCTTTACTTAATACAATATTTCTTATAGCTCTTAATAGTTCTAAAGAAGAAATTCCTCCTGGTTCAGGAGTCCCAGTTCCTGGTGCATAGGCAGGATCCATAACATCAACATCAACAGAAATATAAAGTTTGTCAGGGCCATCTAATGCTTCTTTAACAGCCATTTCTAATACTGAATCAAAACCTTTTTCTTCAATTTCAGCCATCAAATGCCATCTCATTCCTTGTTCTTTCATCCATTTTAAATCTACCGGGCCTGGCCAAGGGCCTCTTAATCCTATTTGTATAAAATTCTTTCCTGGAATTGCGCCACTTTCAATTAATCTTCTCATAGGACTACCGTGACCAGCAAGTACATCACCATAAGATGCATCTCTGGTATCTGCATGGGCATCAAAATGAACCATTCCAACTTTGCCATATCCATATTTTTTAGCTACAGCAGTAGCACTCGGCCAAGTTATTGAATGGTCCCCTCCCAGTACTATTGGAACAGCTCCTGCATCTAAAGCCTGAGTTACTTTTTTCTCAACAGCTTCGTGAGATTTTTCTAGTGACATTGGGGGACAGTTTGCATCACCAAAATCAACAACATTTAATTCAGCTAAAGGAGATACTTCAAGATTTAAGTGATATAGATTGGCAGCCTTTCCGGGTTTAGGCCAATAATCCGCCTGTCTTATAGCTCTAGGGCCAAATCTCGCACCAGGCCTGTTACCAACTCCCATATCTACGGGAGCGCCTAGTATAGCAATATCAGGCTTCATTGATTTTAGTTCTTTAGAATCAACTGCAAAAGGAGAACCTAAATATGTAGGAAGTCCTATATAACTTGGATGTAATTCTTCATCATGTAAATCTGGCATACTTATTCTCCATCATTTATTTCTTTTACTAAAATTAAAATTTTATCATATAACAAATCTCTGGCTGATCTGTATCTAGGAAGATATAGATCGTTATCTTTCCCATCAACGTATGGATCTGAAATACTCCAGTGGATATTTTTATTACCCACTAAGCCAGCAGGACAAGATTCCTTAGCTCTATCACACACTGTGATAACATATTCATGGGTTTGGTTGAGGTATTCTTCTACATGATTTGATTTTTGATCTGAAATGTCAATATTGATTTCATTCATTGCTTTAATTGCTTGTGGATTCACTTTGGAAGGTTTTAATCCTGCACTTATAACACAAAAATCTTTTTTAATATATTTCCTCATTAATCCTTCAGCCATTTGAGAACGACAGCTGTTTCCTGTACACACAAATAATATTGTTTTTTTATTTTTCATACAAATTTATATATAATATTAATTATTTAAATTATAACAATAATTATGAATGTAGTAATAATCGGAGCAAACAGAGGAATAGGATTAGAATTAGCAAAAGAGTATAAAAACTTAAACTTCAATGTAATCGGAACATCCAGAAATCCGTTGTCATCAATTTCATTGCAAGAAGAAATAGGATTAGAAAATATTTTGCCTTTAGATATTTCAGACAGTAATTCAATTGAAGAATTTTGTGATTCAATTATCAAAAAAACCAAATCAAAAATAGACATATTTATAAATAATGCCGGATCTCGTGGCGAAAAAGGAAGAATTGAAGTCCCTAACCAGAAAGTAATGTTAGATACAATTAATACTAATGCTATAGGTCCAACTATTCTAATAAAATCATTGAAATCAATTCTGGAAAAATCAAAAATTGCTATTATCACCTCAGGTATGGGATCAATAAAAAAGACCATGTCAGGAGATTTGTCTTATAGGATCAGCAAAGCAGCAGTTAACATGGCAGGAAGAAATTTACACATGGAATTTAAAAAACAAAAATCAATAATCCTTCTTATTCATCCAGGATGGGTGCAAACTGATATGGGTGGTGAAAATGCTGATATATCTGCGCAAGTCTCTGCAAAAGGGATAATTAATGTTATATCAGATGCTAATCAGGATAATTCTGGAACTTTTATTGATTATAAGGGCGACAGTATATCTTGGTAAACTCAAGATTTAGAAATAAAATTAGCTATTAAAATTCCTAAAGCCTCTCCGTGTTCGTAAGTTGCGTGCCCTACTCCGCTCAGTGCATGTATTTCCGAATTAAATCCATTATTATCCAATATTTGATGTAACATAATTGGATTTTCTTGAAAATCAACATTTTCGTCCGAGTCTCCGTGAATAAATAAACTATTGGGTATCTTTGTATTTTTATTTTTTACAGCATTTTCAGTAATATTAATGGGATTAATTTTTTGAAAAATATCTATCGCATCATTTACTGATATATTTACATCAAATCCATGAGATTCAACTAAATCATCTTTAAATTTCTCATGCTTGATAATACTTTCATAATTCAATACTCCTTGTTGTGAAATAAAATTGCTAACATGATCATTCAATTCATTTATAGTAGATAGCCAAGCTGCTGACGCACCAAGACCACAACCCCAGGTAGTTATTCCGTTTAAGTTTAATTTTTCAATATTTTTTAATTCTTCAAAAAATTTATAATTCGCATCTAGTGCTGATTGTCTTCCCCAATGGTTCCCGGTTGCATGACAACCAGCTATAGCAAAACCAGATTCCAATACTGGGAGGAAAAATTTTTGTTTTCGAGGTTCATCTATCCAATCAGATCCTTGTTCATTAACATATCCTCCGTTCCCATGAAAATGTAAAACTAAAGGAATATTTTCATCAACATCATTGGGTAAAATAATATATCCCCATTCATTATTAGTTTCTATAAATATTTTTTCAAATTTGTCTAGCATCATTTACCTAATATGTGTTATAAAAATATCTCAAATAAAATATACCATGAAATTATTAGGAGGCATAACCATGAATAATGAAATATATAAAAAAGTTCAAAATGAAAAAAACCAAAGTCTTAAATTATTAGAAAACATAGTAAATTTGGAATCATTTTCAGGCTCTAAAAAATCAGTAGATCAATTGAGTAAATATTTATCAGAAGTATGCACATCATTAGGAGGTAGTAATACATTTTATCCTCAGGACGATCTGGGAGATAATTTTACATCTGAATTCCATTCCGGTGATAAAACCACGTTGATTTTATGTCACATGGATACAGTTTGGCCAATAGGAACATTGAAAGAAAGACCTTTTACTGTAAAAGATAATATTGCAACAGGTCCTGGTATATTTGACATGAAAGTTGGCATAACAATAGCTCTTGAAGCTCTTCGTATTTTAAGTGAATTAAATATCACTCCAAAAAATAAAATAAAAATTTTATTTAATTCGGACGAGGAACTTGGAAGTGAAAATTCCATGGATTTAATTAAAGAAGAGGCTTTAAAAAGTGATGTGACTTTTTGTCTTGAGTCTAGTTTCAAAGGTATGATCAAAACCGCAAGAAAAGGTGTAGGAATGTATTATATTTCTATTGATGGGAAAGCTGCGCATGCAGGCAGTGAACCTGAGAATGGAATTAGCGCAAATGTTGAATTGGCTCATCAAATACTTAAATTAAATTCATTCAATGATAAAAGTACGGGAACCACAGTAAATATAGGAAGAGCAGAAGGTGGTGTAGTAAGAAATCAAGTTCCTGCTAAATCAGAAGCCTTAATAGATTTACGAGTTGTTACTAATGAAGAGGCAAAAATTCTAGATGACAAAATAAAGTCTTTAGAACCAGTATTAGGAGGAAGTAAATTAGAAGTTACTGGAGGAATGAATAGACCTCCAATGGAAAGAACTGAAAAAATTGTTAACTTGTATGAGTGGGCTAAAAATACTGTTAGTGACATGGACGTAACATTTACTGAAACAGGGTTTCCTGTTGGAGGAGGATCAGATGGAAATTTTGCAGCTTCTACTGGTACACCTGTGCTAGACGGATTAGGCGGAGTTGGAGACGGTGCTCATGCAGAACACGAATATATAGAAATAGATATGTTTCATGAAAAAATTTCAATCCTAGCTAGTCTGCTAGCAAATATACATGAGTTTGAAATTTAAATAACTATTTTGATATTCCCCAAACAATTATAAATCTTAAATTTTTATCACTGTTATTCTCAACAGAATGAGGAACATTAGGTGGAACCATAATTGATTCACCTGGAATCAAATGTACTTTTTCATCATTAATAACAAAATCTCCTTCACCTTCAAGAACATAATAGATTTCTTCTAAAGGTCTGTTATCTGAATGTGTATGATCACCTTCACTGACATTTGGTTCTAAAATCCATTCTTCAATTTCAACTTTTAATTTGGAAACATCTCGAAATATAGGCTTGCGATGAATAATACCTTTCCCAGCATGCATATTTTCTGATTTTATTTTTGTTTCTTTATTTTTTTGGATGTAATACATTATTTTATAATTTTTTTGGCTACATGTAAGTTGTCACATGTAGCCAAAAATAAAAATTATTTTTTTGAAGCTCTAATTATAGTAACTCCTGCAACAACAAATTTTATCGCAAGTACCAAGAATATTATTCCAACAATACCAAATCCTGGGTCAGAACTAACAGGGTAAAGTAGTACTAATACTAGTCCTACTAATCCACCTAAAGCTATTAACCTAGAAATTATTGAATTAAAAGCGCCACTCATAGTCATTCCTATACCTACACTTAAAGTTCCTACCATAAATATAGTAGTCGCCATTTGATGCGCTCCTAATACGATGGCATTCATAACACCAGCTGATATAGCTAAGGCTCCTGCAGTTTGTTGCGCTTGTGCAGCTCCTGCAGCATTTCCTGCTTGAGTAGCCATTGCGGTAGCAGACATGGCATCTCCCCAATTAGATACTGCGGTAGCTAAAGCTAATCCCACACCATTGGATACAGCCCATATCGCAACTGCAACAATACTTAAAACAAAGCCAAAAGATGCCCACTTTCTTCCAGGGTCATCTTGGCAAATGCGAGCTATTCCACCAATTGCTAATGGTAACAACAATAAGCTTAAAGTTAGCAACAAGCCATATAATTGGCTATTTGATTCATTTCCAGACAAAGCAGATATAACACCTTCAATTTTATCAGGGCTAAATGAAAAGCTAAAAGCGTTGGCTGCATTAACAGGGTTTAAGCTATTAAATAATATTACTAAAATAGGTCCAATTATGAGTAAAATACCCGTTGTATTAGCGGACCAATCTCCTTTTTTAATTTTATCTGCCATATTATTACCTCCTTAAAAGTGACTAATGACATGCAATTATTTGAAAATATTATATTAAAATACAAATCGCAACATTAATTTGTCAATTTCATTACAAATACACTACTTTTTGTAGTGCAAATTGGTATACCTACAACATATAGTGCCAAAATTAACAAGAATTACAAATTATAATAAATTTAATAAATTATCTAAAAAGAGACTATTTACCTATTTTATATATAGAAATTTAATGTGATAATTTTGAGATGGTTAAGTTAATTGTAAAATTTGTATCAATCGGAGCATTATTATTAATTATTATTGCGTGCGATGATAATGATGATAGAAATAATTACCAATCAGAGTACGATAGATCAGCTCAATCAATGGGGGTATCTAATACAAGTATTTCTAATTCACAAGAAATAAGTCAATCTGAATTTAATGACTCAATATTAAATATTACAGAACGAAAAGTTTCAAAAAATGCGCAATTAGATATTTCAGTAAAATCTTTAAAGGAATCAACTGAATATATTAATAAAAACGTAGAAGATATTAACGGATACATTGTATCTTCGTCATCATATACTCCAAACACAGGCTATGAAAACAAATGGGCGAGAATGTCAGTTAGAATACCTTCCGATTCTCTTGATAATTTTTTAGATACTATCACCGGCCACGCAAATGAAACAGTTAGAAAAAGTGTTTATACCCAAGATATTACAGAGCAATATGTTGATGTCAAAGCTAAGATTGAAAGCCTAGAATCATCTGAACAAAGACTCACAAAGCTTCTGAATCAAACTGATTCAGTCAAAGAAATAATTGATATTGAAAAAGAATTATCTAGACTTAGATCAGAAATTGATAGCTTAAAAAGCAGATTCAATATCGTACAAAATTCTGTCATAACATCCTTAGTTGATATATATATAGAAGAAATACCAAACCCAATATCAATAGATGATCCTTCATGGAATACTAGAGATATTGCCCTAGATGCTATTAAAGCATTGTCCAGCTTTGGACAATTTTTAATTCAAATAATAATATTCTTATTTGTTTTCACTCCAGTATGGATTTTAATAGCAGGAATAATATATGGAACTAGCAAGTTAAGACAAAGAAATAAATAATTACTTAGTGATAACAACCTCTACCTAGTATATCCCATACGCCTTCAACAATTTGCCCACGAGTACCAACAAATTGGTCCCATCTATTAATTAATCCATCTTGATGAGTAGTAAGTAGAAAAAGCTTCTGACCTAAATTAAATTTGTTTGCATTAGGCACTTTGTATATTGAATAATCTAATTTCATTGATTGTAATTCCGATTCTGTATCTTCTAATATTGGTTTAGCAAAATTAGGAGCAGCTATACACTTACTACCAGAATCTATAGTGATTAGATTTTTATCTAAATTAATATCAATAATCGAACACATTACTTTAGCTGCTATATCAAAAGGCATATAGGGATAATTAACATCCATTAGAGCATAAGTTCCACCTTGAACTTCGGTTATTTCCGGGTATTTTAAAACTATATCAAAAGTAAAAGTTTCACCTGTTGATACAATCTCAACATCAATTCCTGCTTCCTCTATTGCTCTTTTAGCATCTAAAAAAGTATCAATATAACTTTCACCAATATCCCATCTCTCTTTTTTAGATGGATCGGGCTCTTTTATACTTTGATGACTCATTACACCCTTGAAATTTATATTAGGCAAAGAAGAAGCAGCTTTAGCTAAATCAACTGCATGTTCAGTGCTTCTTACTCCACATCTAAACATTGATGTGTTGATTTCAATCAATACACCTAAATTCACATCATGTTTTACGGCAAATTTAGATAAATTATTTAGGTTTTCTACATTATCGATTCCTACTTTCATATCAGCATTTTTTGCAAGACTACATAATCTTTCAATTTTATCGTCAGAAACAACTTGGTTTGCAATTAATATATTATTAAACCCACCTTCAATCATAACTTCAGCTTCAGAAACTTTTGCTGTACAAACTCCGCCATTACTACCTCCTGCTTCAACTTGTCTTCTAGCTAAAAATGGACTCTTTAAATTTTTTGTATGAGTCCTCATTTTTAAGTGAGAATTTGAATAGGCATCTGAAACTGTTTTGTAATTTTTATCAACAATATTAAGATCAACTATTAATTCAGGAGTAGATAGATCGTTTATATTTTGTCCAATTGTTGTCATTTGTATACACCTCTTGCAGAAATTTCAAAAACAGATAATAACTTATCATTTCTAATTATTGCTATAGAATCAAATTGATTTAAGACTGATGAAATATCATTTGGAATAATTTCAATTTTATCTTGCAAATTAAATTCTTTTAGTTCATTTTTTTCAACAAAAATATTTGTGTGTTCTGCACTTAGATATTGAACTTCTGCGGATTTAATACCTTTAATTTTGGGAAATCCGTAATCAATGTTAATTGCTTTTTGACCAGTATCTAATACCATTCGATCATTGTCAGGGATACTTAAAACAGAAGAAATGATTTTAATTGATTCTTGTAATTCTTCTTCATTATTTTTTATTATTTCATTGTCAATTAATGGTAGCTTAGATATTATAATTTCTGTGAAATTAGAATCAAGTAATTCATAATCAGAAATAGCAATTTTCCCTGAGGCAATAAAGTTATTTGTGATTTTACTTAATTCAGGATACGATTCTAAAAATTGGCTTACAATATTGTTTTTTTTAGATTTATAATTTGAAAATTCAAAAATAACCCCATTAATTTTAATTTTATTTTCAGTAACGAAAGATAAAATATTTCTGTCAAATTCATTAATTTCTTGTTCGAAAATTTTTATATACACACCTGATAGTTTGCTTTGGTCAATTGATTGTAATTGAACCAATGAGTTATAAGCACATTTAGCATTAATGTTGATAAGAGAATCCAGTTTATCGCTAGATAAAATAGGGCTATCTACCAGAATGTCATCAGTCATCTGTGAGAAAACAGAAGCTTGTCCAATGTTAGAAGAAGAAATACCCAAAGCATTTGAAAAGCCATTTAATTGGAGGTTTAGTATATCTTTAGACAAATGAGAATTCACGTCAATTCTTACACTTAAATCAATTGCGTTCAATTTGAAATTTATAGTATCTAAATTAAATTTGAAAGCATCAATGTCTAATACTAAACTTGGGGTATCAAGTTGCAGATAATTAGTTCCAATTTTTTTATTTATTGATCGATCCATACTAAATAACACTCCTATTCTGTATTTATAATAAAAGAATATATAATCATGTTAAAGTATTAATCATGACGAAATTCATTGATCTGTCATTTATTTATTTAAAAGAAATAATTTTTTTATTTTTTAAATATAATAATAATGCAGTTAAAGTAGAAGTAATAAAAGCCATATAAAACGACACAAATAAATCCCCTGAGTATGGAATGGATTTAATTAATGGAGACATATCAGGCTTTGCAAACAAAACACTACCAACAAAAAGACCAATTATCATAGAAATTACAGAATCTCTTCCGTTAAAGTTAGAGGTATAAAGTCCAAAAAACACAGGGAATAAAATAGCTGCACAAACCATGTCAGCTATTAAAAATAGATACAACACACTATACCCTTGAGTCACAACAAAGATAGCAGGAATCAAACATATATAAGGTGTAATTTTCATTGCAAGTTTAACATAATTTTCTTTATGAGGAATTATTTTCATTAAGTCAGTTCCTACAATGCTAGATACCGAATTAAAAAGTGTATCTAAACTGCTGCTTACTAACAAAATAGCTAATAGTAAAAATGCAAAAATTGTCCACTCAGACGAATATTTTAAGATTGTATCGAACAAAGCTATAGATGGATTTTCAGCTGTATTTACTCCAGTAGCGATTATTCCGATAAAACCAAATATAAATATCACTGGAATTACTATTACTGAAGTGATTGTAAATGAAGTTATTAAAGACTTAGAATTTTTTACACTATAAATTCGTTGCCATAATCCTTGATGAAACATGTTAGCTGAAAAAACAGCAATAATTAAAGTTAAACCAAATTTTGCTCCCGTCAAATTAGAAAGAGATAACAAATTATTTTCTTGTTCTGTAAATATTTTGGATAAATCAATATCTAAAAATACCATTAAAACTGCTGCTAGTATCAATGGGAAAATAAATCTGAATTGATACTTATCAGTAAGAATTGATGCTTTAATTCCAGCAAACGAAACATATGTGGCTACACTTAATCCAATAACTAAAGCTGTAAACCAAGTTGGGATATTACTGATTAAGTTAGCAGCAGATGAAATTCCAGTTAATTCAGCACAAAGAAAAACAACCATGTAGAAAACAGATATAATTCCAACAATAATATTTGCAAAATTACCATATCTAAAATTGACAAATTCTGTAACTGAAAAACCTTTGGGAAATAAACTTCTTAATTTAGGACCTATAAATACAAATGCTAAAAAAGGTAACGCTTGTCCTATTGAATAACCAAATATACCATTAATTCCAGACCATGTGCCCGCCTCTGCAGGACTGAATAAAATCCATGCACCTAAAACAGAAGATGTAAGTGTGTTTACAGAATTAGACGTATCAATATTATTACGATCAATAATATAATTTTCAAACGATAATTTTGATTTACTAAATTTTCTATATACAATTATAAAAAAGATTATTGAAACTAAAACAATTGATAAGTAAGAATAAAATTCCACAACACTCTCCATTAAATTATTTTTACTAATGAGAGAGTCTACGCTGGCATTATCCAGATCAGTTTTTGGGTCGATGGCGTTTCATCCTCTCAGCATGTGCTCCCCATTAATAAAAATATTTTGCATTAATTTTAATTTAAATACAAGCAATAAATTGATTTATTGACTGTCTTCTGTTAGTTTAAAATTCATGAATGAAAATATAGATCAATCAAACAAATGTCCTCTGTGTTCTATAAATAAAAGCAGTGATTTAATCGAAGTTATGTTTTCGGAATTAAGTGAAAAAATAAATGAAAATGTCGTAGAACCCGAAAAATTCAAATGGCTAAAATGTGAAGATAATAGCTGCGAGTTTTGGACCAGAGAACCAAAAAGATAAAGGTAAAATTATGGATATAAAAAAACAAATCATAGCTTTAGGTGGTGGTGGAGTAGGAACAGACAATTTAAATACAGCATTAGATAAGTATAAATTACAGGCTTCTGGTAAAACAAAACCTAAAATAGCTTTTATTCCAACAGCAGTTGGAGATTCAGCTTTTGCTATAGAAAGATTTTATAGAGCGTTTAACAATAATATAGCTGAGCCTAGCCATCTTCCACTATTTAACAGAGATGAAAGAAATTTGGAAAACTATTTACTTGATCAAGATATAATCGAAGTATCAGGCGGAAATACATTAAATATGCTATCAATATGGGAAAACCACGGTATAGATAAAATCTTAGAAAAAGCTTGGGATCAGGGAATAATATTAACAGGTGCTAGCGCAGGAATGATTTGTTGGTTTGAAAGTAGTGTAACTGACTCTTATGGACCTTTAAAAGAATTAAAGACTGGACTTGGTTTTCTTAAAGGAAGTGCTTGTCCGCACTTTGACGGAGAAATACATCGAAGACCCATTTATGAAAATCTCATTAAATCCAAAACATTACCTCCAGGAATAGCATTAGATGATTATGTGGCAGCTCATTACATTAATGAAAAATTGCATAAATTAGTAACACCTAAAAAAGGATCCAAAGGTTATCTTCTAGATTTAGAAGATAACAAAATTAACGAAAAAGTAATAGATCCACATATTTTAGATGCTTGATTTCTTTTCATCCCTATTAGGGGTAGCACTTGGGCAATTTGTAGAAGTAGTTGACAATACTATGCTTAATCTAGCTCTGCCAACTATTAGTAATGATTTGGAAATATCATTATCAACAACGCAATGGATTCCCATCACTTTTGTGCTTGTGACAAGTTCGTTTTTAATGCCCTCTGCTAAAATTGCTGATTTATATGGAAGAAAAAAGATTTATATATTTGGGTTAATTATTTTTTGTGGTGCAGTATTTATAACTGGTAAAGCTGAATTTGTAATGATACTAATTTTGTTTAAATCTATTCAAGGAATAGGATCAGCAGCTATTCAATCTAATGGAATGGCAATGATAATTCAATTGTTCGACATCAAAGATAGAGGGAAAGCCCTAGGAATATTTATGTCAATTATAGGAATCGGATCAATTACAAGTCCGATTATTGGTGGGTACATAATAGATAATTACGGCTGGAGAGGAATTTTTAATTTTGTTACATTCTTAACTTTAATAGCAATATTTTTCGCAACATTTATAAATATTAAAAGTAATAAAAAAAATACTAAATTTAACTTCGATATGAAAGGAACTATATTTTCAATTTTTACGATATCTAGTCTAATAATAAGTATATCTATGTTTTCTTCTTCAGGATGGAATATATATTGGATTTTAATTGGGATTCCTATTTCAATAAGTTGTCTTATTATTTTTGTAATTTATGAAAAAAAGAATAAATCAAATAATTCATTAATACAAATTAGTTTATTTAAAAATAAAAGTTTTAAATTTGGTAACTTAGTAAGATTCACATCGTTTATTTCAAATTCTCCTATATATTACTTATCACCATTTTTATTAATCAATGGCTATGGATTATCTTCATCTCAGACAGGGCTATACATACTTCCAGGCCCAATAATGATGGCAACATCAGGACCAATTGCAGGAAGAATTTCTGATAAATTAGGAAGTTATTATCCAAGAATAATAGGTGCAACAAGTTTATTGATTTCTGTAACTTTATTTTTATTTGCAAATATTTTCAATAAAGAATTTGTAATGATTGCTTATGCTTTTCAAGGATTAGGGATGGGAATATTTGGGTCAGCAAATACTAGTTACATATTTTCTGGAATAAAAGAGAAAGATTATGGCTCAGTTAATGCATTGCTAACTTTGATTAGAACATCAGGAAATATAATTGGAATTTCATTGTCAACTGCGTTTGTTCTATTATTTTTACCTGATTTCGTTAGTGATGCTACGACACAAAACATAGATCCAGAATCATATATATCTGCAATTAGTAAATCGTTTGTACTGCCTGTAATATTATCATTAATTACACTAATATTTACTATAAATTCCAAAAAAGAAAATTAATTTTTAATATTATTTATATATAATAAACAAATCATTTGTTAATATTGCGATTAGGATAAAAGATGGAACAAAATAATATTAAATCAGTAATTAAAGCAAAAGAAAGATACACTGAAATATCTTCTGGAGATATGACAAGAATAGCAGGAGTATCAAAAGAAACAATAAATTCAAATAATATACATTTAGCTATAGCAACAATCCCTGCTGGAAAATCTTCGTCTGCTCATTATCATATTAATTGTGAAAGTGCCATTTATGTACTATCAGGAGAAGGAATATTCATTGCAGGAGAAAAGCTAGATAATCATAACACAATAAATGAAGGTGATTTTATATACGTCCCACCAAATGCTCCTCACAAGCCTGTTAACAGTAATAGTGAAAAACCATTGGTATTAATGGTTTCAAGAAATCAACCAACTGAGATTGTTGAAGAAATTTCAGATGAAGATCAATTGAACCAAATCATTGATCCTAAGAACTGCTCAGTAATAAATTCAAAAGATGTTAACTTAGAAGAACGAGATTATGGCATAGCTCTTAATGGAATCTCAAAAATAACAGCAAATATAAAAAACATATCACTAACAAGTTTAATTATTAATCCGGGGCAAACAACAATGCCACATTCTCATCCTGGTCACGAAACAGGTGTTTTTATATCTCATGGTGAAGGTATATACATATCAAATAAACAACTAGATTTCCATCAAAATATTCAAAAAGAAGATTTTATATACATTGACAAGAATTCAAATCATAAAATTTCAAATACAAGCTCATCTCAAAAAATGAAATTAATTATAGCCAGAAATATAGGAATATAGGTGACTAACAAAAAAAATATAAAACCTGGAGTTGCAAATAGTATAACAATCCGCGCTCAATATCCAAATTTACCCGGAATGTTAGCTGAAATCCTAAATACGATAAGCAAAAACAAAGGTGATATGTCAGCTATTGACGTTGTATCTATAGAAGGAAATAACATTGTAAGAGACCTAACTATAAACACATCAGGCAATGATCATGCTGAAAAAATCATTACAAAACTTAAGCAAATTGAGCATGTGAAAATTCAAAATGTATCTGATCAAACTTTTCTTATGCACTTAGGCGGGAAAATTGAAGTAAATAGTACATTTGAAATTACTACAAGAGATGATATGTCAAAAGCATACACTCCAGGCGTAGGTCGAGTTTCATCCTATATACATAAAACTCCCGAATCAGTTTGGTCTTTAACAGGAAAAAGTCATACAATCGCAGTTGTCACAGACGGATCTGCAGTTTTAGGTTTAGGTGATATTGGACCAGAGGCTGCATTACCAGTTATGGAAGGCAAAGCTATGATACTAAAAAATTTTGCTGGCGTTAATGCGTGGCCGATATGTCTAAATACAAAAGATCCTGATGAAATAGTGGATATTGTAAAATCTATTGCACCAGGGTTTGGAGGAATTAATTTAGAAGATATAAGCGCACCTAGGTGTTTTTATATAGAACAAAGATTAAATCAAGAATTAGATATTCCAGTATTTCATGATGATCAACATGGAACAGCAATTGTTGTACTAGCGGCTTTAATTAATTCACTTAAAATTGTGAATAAAAAACCCAAGGACTTAAAAGTAGTAATAGCAGGTGTCGGAGCTGCAGGAATTGCGTGCGGAAATATTTTAATGGATTATGGAGTTAAAAATATCATCGGAGTTGACTCTAAAGGAATTGTATCAAAAGATAGAAATTATGATAACAACAAATACAAATCTATTTTTGCAGAAAATACAAATCCTGAAAATATAACTGGAGATTTATCAAAAGCACTTAACAATGCAGATTGTTTTATTGGGTTGGCTGGTCCGGGAATAGTAAATACTAACATGTTAAAAAAAATGAAGAAAAATAGTATAGTTTTTGCATTAGCAAATCCCACTCCTGAAATTATGCCAGAATTAATCCCTGACAATATATTAATTATGGCTACAGGAAGATCTGATTATCCTAATCAAGTAAACAATTCTCTAGCATTTCCTGGAATATTCAAAGGATTGCTTGATGTAAGATCAAAAACAATAAGTAACGGAATGAAAATTTCTGCTGCAAAAGCAATAGCATCAGTAATTCCTAAGAATTTACTTAGTCCTGATTTTATTATACCTAGTGTTTTTGATAAAAATGTAGTGGAAGAAGTATCGAAAAATATTGCGTCTCAAGCAGTAAAAGAAGGCGTATCGAGAAAACATAAAAACGAACCTAATTATTATTCATTCAAAAATTAAGGAGGCATTATGAGTATTTCAGTACATATATCAATAGACATGGAAGGGGTAGCAGGAGTTGTCCATACAGATCAAGCATCACAATCAGGTAATGATTATGAAATGATGAGGAAAGCTATGACTCTCGAAGCTAACGCTGCTATTGAAGGTAGTTTTGATGGAGGTGCAACATCAGTAATAGTTAATGATAGTCATGGGTCAATGAGAAATTTATTACCTTATATGTTAGATCAGCGAGCTGAATTAATTAGCGGATCTCCTAAACCACTTGGAATGATGCAAGGAGTAGAAGGCAATCCAAATATATCAATGTGCATTGGTTATCATTCTAGACCAGGAGAAAAAGGAATTTTAAGTCACACTATAAGAGGATCAAATGTAGTTCAAAATTATTTGATTAATGAAAAACCCTCATCTGAATTCGAAATTAATGCAGGAATCGCCGGTTATTACAATGTTCCTATAGGAATGATTGCAGGCGATACAGACATAGTTGAAGATGCTAAAAATTTGGTACCAAATATAATAGGATCTCCTGTTAAAGAAGCTATAAACAAATTTTCTGCTAAAAATTTATCAGGAAATGATGCATTCAAATTAATTAAAAGAAATGCTGCCGAAACAGTGGCAAATCGAGATCAATTTAAACCAGTAAAATATAACAGTACAGTTAAAATGGGAATTGAATTTTCAAGTGATTTAATGGCTGATGTTGTTTCTATGATCCCAGGCGTAAAAAGAGAAACAAGACAAGTGATTTCCTATGAATCAAAAGATTATATTGAAGCTTGGAAATGTATGTATGCTGCTATTTTACTTGCAGGAATATCATACTAATAAATTATAATTTAAATTCATTATTTAATTTTTGAAGGCTGTTTTTCCATGCTAAGCCTACTTTGATTTCATTTTCTCTGTTTTCATAACCTTTAGAATTTTCAATTTTATTTTCTGTCAAATAATAATTTATAGTGTTTTCAATCCATATCTTAGGATTAGTAGTAGTAAATCCAAAATCATTATCAGATTTACTTAAATCACTAATATATGGGTAATTTCTTAATAAAGGTGGTGCATATTCTTCATTAGCATCTTTCAAATATCTATCAGTGACAGAATTTGGTACTAAATACATATTTATATCGGAATCAAGGAGTTCTGATAATAGTCTTATCCAACTCATAGGAGTGAAAATTTCATGAGAGGCAACATGATAGATTTGGTTTGTAGTTTTTTCAGATTTTATTGAATCATAAAAAGCTTGGGCAGCATCTCCCGAATACAAAGTTCTAAATGGGTTATTTACATTTTCTGGAACAACAATACCTCTTCCATCTTTTATTCTTTGTATCCACCACCAAATCCTACCAGTAGGGTCATCTTCGCCCATAATTGCAGGAATCCTCACAATTGTATAAGGAATATTATAATTTTCGATTATCCATTTTTCACAATGTCTTTTTCTTGCACCGTATTCTAATTCTTTGGGATCATAGTCATAACTTAAATCATCCCAGTTTACTTGGTTTTCTCTAAAAGGAATGTTAAGTTCAAAATCTAATAAAGCTTCTTCTGTTGGTCCGTAATCCCATTTACTATAAACAGAACCTGTACTAACAAATAAATACTTTCCTACTCTTCCTTCCATTATATTTCCAAAAGATTCAACATGCTCTTTTCTAAAAGCTTGAAAATCAAAAACCCAATCAAAATTATAATTTTTCAATGCTTCTTTAAGTTCCTTCACGTTGTTACGATCTGCTTTAATGTGAGTTATTTTGTCCCACCAATCCGGCTTTTCGTTACCTCTGGATAATACAGACACATCATGTTCATCATTTAATAAACTCTGAACTAGAATCTTACCCATATATCTAGTTCCACCAATTACTAATACTTTCATATACATACACCCTTATTTATAAAATATTATTCTATATTTTTTTCACTTATATTGTCACTAATATCAGAAATTTTATTATTTAAAATCAAATTCTTAAATTGTAAGAAATTTTGCACGTGTATATCTACACTATATCCTTTATCTTCAATCGGAAGATCATATCTATCAATATAAGCTGATTTATACCCACAAGCCTTTGCACCAATAACATCAAATGAATGAGAAGCTACCATCATTAGATTCCCAGGGTGAGAATCTAAAATTTGTGCAGCTTTTCTATAAACAGATGGGCTTGGTTTGAATTGTCCAGCTAATTCAACTGATATGATATTGTCAAATTTAAATTGTAATTGCTTTTCAGCAAGATGTTCTAAATACCATTGTTCCCCATTAGATAAAGCGACTAATTTAAATTTTTTTTGTAATTTAATTAAATTATTAACAACATCATCAAATGGTATTAAATAATTCCATCCATTCATAATATTATCAATAACTTTACTACTATATTTCAACTTATGTTTATCCAAGCTATACTTAAGAGCAATCTCACATGTGTTTAGATACCCACTATGACCAAGCATTAATATGTTATCTTGATATTGCTCAATGCGTTGCCTGTCTCTCCATGTATCCCATATTTCTGAAACTTCAAAATAGTCATTTAAATCAGATAAATATTTTTTTAGAAATGGCTCCATACTATCTTTTAAATTTAACAAGGTTCCAAATATATCAAAAGTTAATATCTTAGTATCAGTAAAATTATTATTCATATCTATCTTTCCATAAAAATTTAAGTCTTTCTTTTATATATTTTTCATGTCCATTATTTGTTGGCTTATAAAATACATTTGTCTTTTCCAAAGGGAAATAATTATCACTTACAAAATTATTTTTATAATCATGTGGATATTTATAATTTTTAGAATAACCTTCATTTTTCATTAAATCAGTGGGGGCATTTCTTAAATGCAATGGAACAACAGGCATTTCATTGTTTTTAATAATATCTTTTGCTTTATTTAAAGCTATGTATGATGCATTTGATTTGGGTGCAGAAGCTAAATAAGTAGTGACATGAGCTAAATTGATTGCAGCCTCAGGATATCCAACAATATGCGCAGCATTAAATCCCGAAACAGCAAGATCTAATGCTTGCGGATCAGCATTACCAATATCTTCTGACGCAAATATTATTAATCTTCTTGCAATAAATTCTAATTTTTCACCACCTTCGATCATTACTGTCAGCCAATATATAGAAGCATCAACATCACTTCCTCTCATTGATTTGATAAATGCACTAACAGTATCGTAATGATAATCTGCATCTTTATCATATAGTAATGATTTGTTTTGCGAAGCCTCTTTTAGTATTTCTATAGAAATATCACTAGATCCATTCAATATAAGAGTAGCAATTTCGAGTGTATTTAATAATTTTCTTGCATCACCACCAGATTGTGAAATCAAAAATTTTCTAGATCTTTCAGATAGTTTTAAATCTAGTTTAGATAGAACAATATCATTATTAAAAGCATTATCAATAATTTTATCCATATTAGTTGAATCTAAAGAATTGAGTTTTAAAACTCTAGTTCGGGATAATAAAGGTGAAATTATTTCAAAAGATGGATTTTCAGTTGTAGCGCCAATCAAAATCAAAGTTCCGTTTTCTACAGCATTTAATAGCGAATCTTGCTGTGTTTTATTAAAACGATGAATCTCGTCTATAAATAAAACAGATTTTTTACCCATGCTTCTATTTATCTGAGATTTATCAATAACTTCTCTTAAATCTTTAATTCCACTTGAAATAGCAGATAGTTGAAAAAATTCATAACCAGATTTGTGAATTAAAATTCTCGCAAGAGTAGTCTTCCCAGAGCCAGGGGGGCCCCATAAAATTACTGAAAATAAAGTATCGCCATCAATAAAAGATTTAAGAATTTTTTTATCTTCAATTAAATGTGATTGCCCAATATAATCTTCTATATTATTAGGCCTCATTCTTTCAGGTAATGGAGGAATATTATTGTCAAACAATGATTTTTGATTTGTCATTAGAGTGAACCTTTTCACTGGTAATACTTATATTTTAACATCACAAGAATATTTTTAATTTTTCAATATAATTTACATAGACAAACTAATCTATAATTATCATATGAATAATAATTTAGCAGCTTTATCATTAGTAATCACATCAGGTTTTATACATATGGTATGGAACTCCCGATATAAAATCTCAAAAAATCCTAATCAATTATTCGCTGGTACTAGAGTTCTTAATTTAATCTATCTGCTTCCTTTTTGTGTATATATGTACGAACCTATTACTCTAAAAGCATGGATTTATGTGTCTGCTTCCGGATTAGTGCATTATTTTTATTTCTATTTCTTAATATTGATGTATAACAATGAAGATTTCTCAAAAGTTTATCCTTTATCAAGAGGGTTGGGAAATCTTTTAACTCCAATTTTAGGAGTTACATTAATAAAAGAAACAATCAGCCAAATTTCAATGGTAGGAATTTTAGTTAATTTATTTGGGTTACTTTTATTAAACACAAGAAAAACAGAAAATCCAAAAAAAATTAATAGAGGTACAGTTTTTTCAATTATTACCGGGATAACTATTACAGCATATTCGTACATAGATAAATTAGGAGTAGATGAATTAAATCCAATTCAATATTTTTATTCATATACGCTTATAACATTTGTTATATACAATTTTATTGCTCTAATAAAAAAAGAAACTTTATATACTAATTTTCTTAACAAAAAAAACTTATTTGAATACTCATTTGTAGGATTGTCAGATACTATTTCATATCTGTTAATTTTATATAGTTTAACTTTTACGGAAGTCAGTTACATTGCTCCAATGAGAAACAGTGGTATAGTTATAAGCTCTATCATTGGTTTTGTTTATTTAAACGAAAAATTTAGTAAAATAAGAGCAACCGGAAGTATTGTAATATTTATAGGTATTATAATTATTACAATAGGGATAAAATAATTTACTATATTTAAGTTATAAAACACACAAATGGAGAAAATATGTATCTTATAAGAAGAACTTTTAAAATTCAAAAAGGGAAAACACGTGATGCTGCTGAAGCAGCTAAGCAGATTAGTGAAAAATACAAAGGAGAAGGACAAAGAACTCCTGTATGGATTTATATAAGTGGTCCAACAACACCTGGCCCTTCAGATACTATTTATATGGATTGGGTTGAAGAAAAATTGGAGAACCCATATCGAGAAGAAAACACATCTATCGAAGGATTAAGAGATTTATTTCAAAATTTATACCAATATGTAGAAGAAAGCAAAATAGATTTCTTCCAATATTACGGGGATACATTTACAGATAAAAATCCTTTTTCAAACTAGAAATTTTGGGAAAGAATTATATCTGAATAATTTTTTAATTTTGGGTGTGCTTGATGAAAATATTCTGTAGGATTATTGGTATAACCAAATTTTTTCATAGAATCAAATAAGCTTATAAACGTTTCTTTTGAATCACCAAAATTATCAAAATTATCTGATGAATACATTTGTTCAAACATTTTTGCAATTTCCTGGGCATCGTTTTGGCTTTTATACATTCTTAGCGCCTTAACTTTTTTTGTCCATGTTGAAGAAATATTAATTGCAATTGTTGGAGACTTTTCGTTTTCACTTAAATCCATCTTCCTGAATTCTGCAAAAAATCTGGGCATGGCAGTGTATAGCAATTTTGCATTTGGTGAAAATTTCGCATATTTACCAAAAGCATTTTTAGCATTTATATGAGCTTGAATATGATCTGTATGACCTGAGAATCCTCTTTCACCGAAAGTTATAACAATATTTGGTTTAATGTCCATTAAAATATCAAAAAATTGATTTTCTAATATTGGTACATCCAATAATTCTAATCCTTGATCATCATATCCCAATTGTATGACGTCTTTTGCTCCTAAAAATTTCAAGACTGCTTTTTCTTCATTTTCCCTAAATGAGCCTAGTTCTTCTCTTTTTAAAACCAAATCACCAGTGCCTAAATCTCCTTTATTTCCATTTGTAGCTGTACAAACAAAAATTTCTGATCCAAGTTTTGAATATTTTGATATTGTTCCTCCACAAGAAGATGTTTCATCATCTGGATGAGCAAAAATTAACAAAATTTTTTCAGGTGTTTTACTTGTCATATCGAAAATTAAGAATTATATGCCTTTATTCAAAAAAATTTAATTTGATGGATTCATATCAGTTCCACAGCACATGGGAGATTTTATTTTCCCACATCCATTAGGACATTGCGAAACTCCTATAGAATCGTCTCCTATCTCTGCATAAACTAACTCAGATTCACATTTGCCACATGTTAATCCTTTAACTTCCATTGAACAATCATTGCAATTATATGTTGCCATATAAGCCTCCTACCATTAATTGTAAAAAAAAGATATTATATAAATTAATCTTATTCTATTTTTAATTTACATACAAACAAATGAAAATTTCAGACAAAGCAAAACAAGAATTACTTAAAATAAGAACAGACAGACTAAAAGACCCTACAAAAACTTTGAAAATAGTAACATTTCCACTTTGGCAAGGTGAAGGAGATTTTGGGATCGTAATACAGGAAAGATTTGACACAGATGTGATAATAAAAGATGATAGTGGATCAGAGCTTTTATCAGTTGATGCTCATATATCAGAAACTGTTGAAAAAGCAGCTTTGGATTTTATAGTAGTAGACAATATGCCTAGTTTTAAAATAGATATATACTAATCTGACAAATTTTAAACAAAATTCCAACCCCAGTATACTGCATCAATTATAAGTGTATGAAAAACAAATTGCATTCCGCCAACTACTGACAGCTTCCATGTCAAAGAATTATTTTTTTTGTTTTCGACAATAAATTTAAGAAGTAATAATGAACTAAACGCAACAATATATAAAACTAATAATACTAGTAACAAAATCATTTTATTATTGTTTTCTACATACAAAATCGATAATGGCATCCATAAAGATGAAAAAAATAAAATTGAAATATATAAATTGATCAATTTTTTAAAATTTTTCGTATCAAAGTTTGACAATTTTTTTACAAAAAGAAAAAAATATGAAAAAGCCATATACCCTATTGCTCCAAGAAGCATTGAAAAAACTATATATGGAATATAATTACTTCTAATATTTCCCCATAGGCGATCAGGATCATCTACATACTGTAATCCCCATATATAAGAAAAAATCACGCTTGATCCTAATACAATATTAACTAGTAAAAAAATTATGTTTCTATTTCTAATCATTGTTCCACAGGGAGAATAAATTAATCAATTTTAATTATAATAGTTATTAGTAGAATATGTATTATGAAAATGAAATTTATGAAAAATCAAAATGAGTATTGTGATATATGTAACGCTGTAATGATTATTGAAGTTCATTGCAAACTAAGGTGCACAAACTGTGGGTATACAAGAGATTGTTCAGATCCATAATCTCATATGTTAACAACCAAAATGTCATTCCATTTAGTTGTATAAGAAGGTGAAAGTTTATTTCTTTTTGTTCTCCAATTATCATGAAATTCTTCAGATGCAAGTTTTATTGTTTCACTACCAAAAGTTAAGTTGATATTATCAAAAGTTTTCATCAATAGTAATCGTTTGTTTTTTTGTTTAAAATCTTCAAAAAGACCTCTTTGAAATTTGTTTGAATATACAAAATCTCCCAACATTACACCTGCTTGTTTATAAGATTGTTCAGATGAGAAAATTTCAGATAAAATTTTCAATGATTTTTTTACAATCATAGAATTATCGTTAGTAGGATAATCAAAATTTAATTTACCAGACAATTTATAATTAGTGTCATTAAATTTAAATCGATTTGATTTAATAAAAATATAAATTGATGAAGCCAAGCTATTTTGAAGTCTTAGTTTTTCTGAAGCTTTAGAAGCAAAAGTGCTAATAATTTGTTGTAATTTTAAATAATCATTAGTTTCATTACTAAAAGTTCTGGAAACTCTTATATTTTTTTTTGGTGACGTATGAAATTTAACATCAAAACATTTTTCTCCTCTTAATTCATGAGCAATTTTAAGTCCATTGATAGAAAGATTATTAATAATCCATTTATCATTTTTTTGTATCAAATCAAGCGGAGTAAAAATATTGTTTTTTTTTAACAATTTAGAATAATTTGGCCCTATGCCCCAAACATCAGAAATGTTAATTTTAGACAAATAAAAATTAATATTAGATTTATGTATATAAAAAACATTATTATTGCTTTGTTTAGCATAAAAATTTGCAATTTTAGATAGTGTTTTAGTTTGCCCTATTCCGATAGATACAGGAACTCCTGTCCATTGATTTATTTTCCGAATTAAATCTAAAGATTTTAATTTGTAATTACTTAATGAATTAAAATCTAGAAAAGCTTCGTCTATTGAATAAATTTCTGTATTCGGAATATCATTTTTAATAATATTCATTATCCGATTTGATATGTCTCCATATAGTGCAAAATTAGAAGAAAATAAATTAATTTGATTTCTTTTTACTAATTCTTTAATTTTAAATAATGGTATTCCCATTGGTATTCCCATTTTTTTCACTTCATTACTACGAGCTATGACACATCCGTCATTATTAGACAAAACTATTACTGGTTTTAAGGTCAAATCAGGTCTAAATATTCTTTCACACGATGCATAAAAATTATTACAATCTAATAAAGCAATCATTAAATTAATTTATTTATTACAGAAGTTACAACACCCCAAACATTAAAATCAATGTGATCATCAATTTTAATTTTTTTAGATTGTTCTCCATTATCAGAAATTAAATATATATTTTTATCCTTAATCATGATTTTTTTTACAATAAAACTTCCATTTAAAGTAGCTAGCACTATATTGTTGTTTTCAGGTTCTAATGATCTGTCTACGATTAAAACATCTCCTGAATTAATTCTCGCTCCATTCATAGAATTACCATTAACTCGAACACAAAAAGTAGCAGGAGGGTTAGTAATCAAGTATTTATTAAGGTCCAATGTTGGTTCCAAAAAATCTTCTGCAGGTGAAGGAAATCCTGCAGAAGCTATCAATTTAATAAACGGAGCACTCATATGTTGTAAACAATATATAATATGATAAAAATATATTTTAGAACATATGTTCTGTTTATTTCAATCGTTAAACTCGTATATAATATCTAAATTAAAAATTTAATTAAAAAAATGAATATTATATATATAATTTTTGCGTATCTATTAGGAAGTATTCCTACTGCTTATATTTATTTTAAAATCAAACAAAATAAAGACATCAGAGATCACGGAAGTGGTAATTCGGGGGCTCTAAATATTTGGAGGTCTCAAAATATTACTTCAGGCACACTTGTTTTAATCATAGATTTGATAAAAGCAATATCTATAGCTTTAACAGGCAAACAATTAGAAGTATCTGAAATTGGATTCTACACTGGTACTGTTTGCTCAGTACTAGGGCATAATTATCCAATATACCTAAGATTCAAAGGAGGGAAAGGTGTTTCAGTTGTTGCAGGAATAACTTTAATGACGATCACGATACCATCATTTGTTGCAGGAATAACTATAGCAATAGTAGCGCTAATCACCAGAAGTCCACTATGGGGAATATTATTGGGAGCTTTAGTTTTAAATGTACTAACATTAATAATTGAACAATCTATAAGTTTATCAATATGGTGCGCAATAATGTCATTAATAGTTGGGGTGACTCATTTTTCACGACGGAAAGATGAATTAATTCCAGCAATTAAAAATATAGACTTAAAGAAAATTGGTCAAATAGAGTAATTAAGCTATTAAGCTAACAATCACATTTGCAACTAATAAAAACACAACATAGATTAAAAGTGCTCTGATAGATTTTAAATGTGCTACAATTTTAGCATTATCAGAGGTGTTGTCTTCATTTTTATAATCAAATTGGTTTACATATTGAGACATAATAAATCCTTATAAATTAAGTAATTAAAATTAATTTTATCAAAAGAGGTAAAAAAAATGGAAGTAAAATTAGCCTGGTATGGTGTATCAACATTTAGATTAACAATCGATGATCAAATATTATTTTTAGATACTTATATGGATAGAGTTCCAGAAGCTGATGATGTGGGGTTAAAATCAAAAGATGTAAAAAAAGCAGATTATATACTTATAGGACATTCTCATTTTGACCATATGTGGGGCGCTGATATAATCGGGAAAAACACAGGTGCAGAAATAATTGGCTCATACGAAACAATAAGAATAATGAGTAAAGAAAAAGTAAATGAAAAGCAATTAATACCTGTAGCTGGAGGCGAGAGTATACATATCTCTAAAGATGTGAAAATAAAGGTACTCCCTAGTCAACATTCATGCATATGGGCAAAGAGCGGATCGTCGGATGATATATGTTTGGGAGATTTAAATTTAGATATAAAGCAAAGAATGAAAAATGTAAATGAATTTTTAAATAATATGTCAGGGCCTAGTGGAAATACATTATCAAACACTCAAATACACAGGAAAGAAACAGAGCAAGGAGTTAGAGGAGAAGGAGGGGCTTTAGCTTACGTTATAGACACCCCAAAAGGGAGAATATTATGGAAAGACAGTCCTGGACATTGGACTGGAATCATAAAAGATATAAAACCAGATTTAGCAATATTACCTGCTGCAGGGAGAGGAAATATTGATGGCGAGCCAATACAAGGGTCACTAGTAGATTTTATAAACAAAGAATTAGAACTGATCAAACCAAAGGAAATTATTTTTAGCCATCATGATAATTGGATGCCACCAAGTACTAAAGAAGTAGATATAAAACCTATAGTAGAATCAGTACAAAAAAACCATCCTGAAATAGAAATCACAAAAATGGAATATAACAAAGAAATTAGTTTATTAAATTAAGAAAAATGATTTAGTAATTTTCTCGCTACTAATTTGGGAGCATATAATTGAAGATCATGAGGAGTATTTAAAATCCAATTAACAAGTATTTGAGAATTAATAGATTGTAAATAATTTGTATAATCGCAGCGGTAAGAAATACTATCAACTAAGCTATCAAATTTACAAGCCATCAAACCTAAGACAGGAATATTGATATCAGACAAAAGATTTTCAGGATCATATTTCCATAAATAATCCACAATTTTTAAATGATTAATTCTATTTAAAAAAGGTTCAAGATTTGGTTTTTTCGTGTGATCAAAATTAGATAATATAGCATTTTTAATTTCATGACTGTATGGGTTAGATTTCAAAGCTAAATTTTTATCAAAAAATTCTGAAATACTATCAAATTTACGGTTAGTAAAATCAGGAGGAGAAAGTTTGGTTTTATAATTATTTATATTCATTTCAGGAATCAATTTCATAGGCACCATTCCTCCATCAAGTAGTGCAAGTTTTTTGATTTCAGATTTCGGATCAGTAGCAAAAGAGGTTGCGACTGATGCGCCATAAGAATGTCCCGCAACATAATCAAATTTCAAATTAAGTTGAGATTCTAAATGTAATATATAATTAACAATTTCTTGATAAGAAAAATCTGTTTTAAGATTTGAATTCATACCGTGTCCTGGTAAATCAATTGCGGTAATATGGTAATCATCAATTAAGAATTGAGATAATACATCCCATGTAAATTTATTACTGGCAAGTCCATGGATAAGAAGAAGTTGAGGTTTGCGTGAGTTACCTAATTGAGTATAAGAATTTTCGGTAATAGACATTTAGTATTTAAATTCCTCTCTAACTGGAGAAAAAATATCTAATACTTTTGCTCCATCATCAGAAGATTGTGCAAAATGTTCAATTCCGCCCGGAACAATATAAACATCACCAGGTTTTAGTAATTTAGATTCATTTCCAATTTTCATATCTAAAGATCCTTCTAATAACATGCCTGCTTGTTCGTGTGGGTGCGTATGCATAGGGACAATAGAATTGGGATCAATATGAACAATAGACATAAGCATTTGTTCTCCCCAAAATGTTTGAGCATTGGCACCAGGAGCTAATTCAAAAAATTTTCTAGAATTAACATCTTTAAAATAATTCATTTTAATCTTTGTTAAGAGGTTAATAACATTATAAATTATTAAAATTAATTAAAAACCAATTGGTAATTTTATTAATTTTTTAAAATTTAATAACGGACTCATTTTAACAGATTCATTTTTTGAATGATATGTCTGATCGTTATTCTCAGTAAAACTAAAAGATTTAGGAGATGTTTCGGTGTCATCAAATGTAAATTTCAGGTCAGATGCAATTAAAGTTGCTTCAATGATATTTTTTTTATGATATGTATTATTCACACCAATTAATATATTTTGAGGTTGGTCTAAAAATGAAGAAATTTTAGTAGCTATCAAGTTTAATTCATTAAGAGAAAAATTAGAGCTTGATTTTATAGATAACAATACTTTTTTTGCAGATTTAAAACTGTAATTTATAAGTAAATTACGTTTCAAATCTAAACAAATATCATCCATCTTTTGATTCTTGTTTATTTTAGACTTGGAAATAAAAGTTTTTCCTGATTTAGTTAACATATTTTTCACGTCAGCAAAATCAATGTTAATCAATCCTGAATCTGCAATTACACTAGTTATTTCTTCAACAATATTTATCAAAGCAATGTCTGCTTGCTTAAAAGACTCATCTAAAGATTTATCATCATTATTCATAGAAAGTAATCCGTCATTATTTATTTCGATAAAGCTATCACTTGCTCTTAAAATAGATTTTACAGCTCTATCAGAATATTGCTTCCTCAAGTTTCCTTCAAAACCAAAGGGTTGTGTAGCAACTACTATAACTAGAGCTCCCAGTTTTTTTGCTAGGGATGCAATTACAGGAGTGGCTCCCGTTCCTGTTCCACCTCCTAGTCCTGTGGTTAATATAACTAAATCTTGACCTTCTAATATAGTGGATAACTGATCAAGGCTTTCTTTAGCAGCTTCTCTTCCAATTCTGGGGTTGCCTCCACTACCAAAACCGTTTGTCAAAATTGGTCCTATTGCAAAAACACCAGAAGATTTTACTGTTTCTAACATTTGTGTATCAGTATTTACAGCTAACATATTATATTTGGTAAATTTTTTACTTTTGAGTCTGCTTATAGTGTTACAACCGGCTCCACCAACTCCAACAATAGTTACTTTTATATTTGACATAATATTTCCTTTGATTATTTGATATACGAACAAATAATAGAACATATGTTCTAAAATGTCAAATATATAAGTTGTATATTTAAAATATTGTGAATTTTATATATATATTATTGTGAATTTTATATATATATTATTGTGAATTTTATATATAATTTTTGTTGCCATAGGCACTAAATTAATTTTTTATATCAAAAAGAATTTAATGAGGAAAACATGAAAAGATCAGAATTTATAAATTACAGTTTTATTGGTGCAACATTAATTTCATTAGTATTTTCAATATTAATGTGGTTCTTCGTTGAAAAACAACCAGGTATATTTATTGCCATTTGGGTTCCATCTATACTTGGTTTTTGGATATTCACAAAGTTTACTTTAATATCAAAAATTTCACTAAAACTATACCTACTATGGATTATTCCAACCATGGCATCCCTTTTGTTTTCAATCGGGCTATGGTTTTTTGTGGACGAATTGTCAGGAATATTCGTTGGTGTATGGGTTTCGTCAATAATACTTGTTGGCTCAATTACAATTTCAGGGGAAAATAATAAATAATTATGATACAAATAATAATAGCTTTAGTTGGAGTATTTGTTTTTACAATTGCATTTATAGCTGCTTTAGTTTCAGTAGAGGAACTTTACGGTAAAAAATCAACATCTAATGACAAAAAATCAAAACCAAAGCCCAAAAAATAGTATATCTATATGGTGGATTAAAAACGATTTAAGATTAAATTTCAACGAATCACTAAATGCCGCAAAAGAAAATCCTGAGCTTATTTTGCCAATTTATATTTATAATGAAAATGATCTAAATAACTCTGACTATGTAAATTCAAGAGCGTATTCATTTTTATACCACGGTTTAAAAAAATTAGAAAAACAAATAGAACTCCAAGGTGGTCGATTACTACAATTAAAAAGTGATAATCCTTCAAAATCGTTTAAAGAATTATCAGACAAATATCAAATAAAAAAAATATATGTCACAGGAGAATTTACAAACGAATTCAAAGAACAACTTAATGAGTTAAACGATACTTTTGATGTTAAAGTTCATTACGATAATTTAGTTAACCCTAAAACGCACCTAAACCAAGCAGGCACTCCATATAAAGTCTTCACACAATTTGCCAATCAATGGAAAAGCAAAAATACAATTTACAATTTATCTACTATAAATAAATTTAATTTCACAAAATTACCTGAAAAAAACAATGATATTCCAATTCCTTTGTATACCTTAAATCAATTAGGTGAATTTTTACCTGGTGAAGAAAATGCATCCAAAATATTTTCAAATTTTATTCATAAAAAAATACACTCATACAAAGATGACAGAGATTATTTATATATAGATGGCACCTCCAAATTATCTTCTTATATTAAATTTGGAATGATTTCTATTAAACAAATGTATAATACCTGTTTAAATTTAGATGCAAGTAAAGGTGTAAAAAAATGGGTAGACGAACTCTTGTGGAGAGAATTTTATTTATATATTAATCACTATTTTCCTCAAAGTATTAATACAGAATTTCAGGAGAAATACTCTAATTTTCAATGGAAGCAAGATTTGTCACTTTTTAATAAATGGAAATATGGCGAAACAGGATACCCTGTTGTAGATGCATGCATGAAGCAATTAATTAATACTGGATGGATGCATAACAGAGGCAGAATGATTGTTGCATCATTCCTAACTAAAGATTTACTAATTGATTGGAGAATGGGGGAAAAATGGTTTATGCAAAATTTAATTGATGGTGATCGTCCCTCTAACGCAGGAGGGTGGCAATGGACAGCCGGTTGTGGAGTAGATGCTGCTCCATATTTTAGAATATTTAATCCTATTTTACAAAGTAAGAAATTTGATCCTAAAGCAATTTTTATTAAACAATGGATACCAGAGTTACAAAATGTTGAAATCAAATTCGCACACGAACCGTGGTTATTAAATGAATCAATTTATATCCCAAAAATAGTAGATCACTATGAAGCAAGAAAAAAAACATTAGAATTATTTAAATCATATAATGAGTAAAATAAACAATATTGAACTTCAAGATAAAACACTTATATTATTTGATGGAGTATGCTCTTTATGTAACGTATTAATTAAAATTCTTGATAGAATCCCAAATAATAATAAAATAATTATTTGTGCGATGGAATCTACAACAGGAATGCAAATACTAAAAGATTTCAACTTGAAATTAGATCCTGATACAGTAGTAGTAATTGAAAAAAATAAGCATTACACAAAAAGTAAAGCAATAAAAAAAATTGTAAATACATTTAAAGGATTGTCCAAATCATTGATAATTATTAATGTTTTTCCTGATTTTATTATTAATGTTTTTTACGATTTGATAGCGAAAAACAGATATAAGTTTTTCAAAAGATACAAAAATTGTCCATTGAATACAAAAACTAATAAATTAAACTTAGAAATATTAAATTAAACCGTCAAATTCAAGATTTGTAGCAAATTTATTGTCATGATAAATAGATTGATTAGCGATAACATATTTAATTGGATTGGCATTTCGATCCACTTGTATTAGGTTAGTGCTAGTTTCATAAGCAGGAAAATTACTAGAAGAAATTTGCAATCTAAGTCTCATCCCTTGATTTAATTTAATACTTATAGGGCCTAAATCTATTTTATATTTTGTAATAGTTTTTGGTTCTATTTTTTTTCTGATTTCCAAACTCTCAGAAAAACTTGATCGAATTATTCCGTCGCATATATTCCATGAATTATTATTATGATCAACATAACATAACCTTGCAGACCAATCTGTATCTTCAGCACTGGATTTTGCATACAAATTTACAGAGACATTTCCTGAAATCTCTAAAAATTTTTTGATTGGCTCAGTCGTATATGTAAGTACATCTTGTCTGCTTTCGACTTCAGATTGATTCTGAATTCCAGTTTCAAAACTACCTGGAACTCCTCCTAGATGAGCTCCTCCAATTGTTATCACAGGATCTGTAGGATCATAAATAAATTCATCAGGTTTCTCTTTGCCAGGTTTTTTGAAATTTAAATCTCCATTGATATTTTTTTCTGCATTTCCGTCACTATGAATATACATCTTTAATTTTTTAGTGTTTTCAGGGGGCCACATGTAAGATTGCTTCCATTGATTTTCTAACATAGTATAATATTGGACTCTGAACTTACTTTTATGATCGTGTTTTTTTAACCATGAGTCATACCAATCTAACATCATGCCCTGCATATCTATTGACTCTCCAGAAGCTTTATTCCCAAAATGTTTAGCTCCAGCCAGGGGTTTTGGCATAGGTTCATGGGTCCAAGGTCCAAGAATCATTTTTTGTGAATTACTTATATTTTCGTCTGACGAATTAATCATTCCTTCAAAACATCGTAATGTACCTCTTAGAAATCCATCATACCATCCACCCATATTAAAAACAGGAATATTGATTTTATCAAAATACTCTTTTGGACTTATCTTTTTCCAAAATTCGTTATAAGTATCATTGTTAATCCAGTCATAATAAAAATTCCCCAATTTTTTAAAAGGAGGTAGGTCTGTATTACTCAACGGTGTTTTTATATTTTTGGAATTAATATTTTGAGATATCCAATTTGACAATTTTTCTCTTTCTAACATTTCATCTTGATTCCTTTTGATATCATCAAGAACAAGAGTTCCGACAGTCCAATGAGTTAGCCAATAATACTGTAAAACACCTCCCAAATAAGTCCAGCTATCATAATAAGAGTCAGAAGTAACTCCTGGGATTATTGTTTTTAAGGAAGGATGTTGCGTTGCAGCAGCAAGCCACTGAGTTGCTCCATGATATGAAATGCCAAACATACCAATATTACTATCGCACCATTCCTGATTTGTAATCCAATCCAAAGTATCATATCCATCGTTAAATTCATTAAAAAAAGGATTAAATTCCCCATCAGAACTATGTTTTCCTCTAACATCTTGAATAACAACAACGTAACCTCTTTGAACAGCTCTTAAAGGATCCATATATAAAGAGTGATATCGTGGTTTATGCTTGCCATAAGGAATACGAGACAATAATACAGGGTACTTACCTTTTTTTTCAGGAGAATATATATCTGAATATAATATTGTTCCATCTCTCATTTTATTAGGAACATTAATGTCTACACTCATTTTAGATTTCAGGAAAAATTCATTATTATTATTTTCTGACATTTGAATTCCTTTATTGACAAATTTATTTTAAGACATATATTAATAATTAAATGATTTAAATACTACACTAATTAAATAATAAGGATAATTAAATGGAAAGAAAACAAGTACTGTCAAAAGAAGAAGCTTTAGAATTACACCACAAAACATTAGTAATTGATTCTCAGCAACCTCCCGCAACAAATGGGTTCTTATTTAACAATAATATGAAAATCAAACTGAACGAATTAGAACAAAAAGGATATAAACGAAATCAAGCAGCAGGAATACTTTCTAGCATGGCTGCAATGGAAATCAGTAAAAGTAATGATGCAAAAAAAGAATATTTAGATTTGTGGGACAAAGCTGGTGTAAATATATGCAGTGCAACATACGCTGGCCCACCAGTAGGATTGAAAGATGTTGATGGTGCATTCGAAGCATCAGTAAAAGGAATTGCACAAGCCAGGGGAATCATTGATTCTTTAGATGGAGAACTTAAATTAATACTAACAGCAGATGATATAGAAGAAACATATGCGGAAGGAAAAAGAGGCTTAATACTAGATTTCCAAGACACTTTAGCATTTGGAATTAACTTAGATCGTGTAGATATGTTTTATCATTTGGGATTAAGAGTAGTACAACTAACTTACAATTTAAGTAATTTTGTTGGTGATGGATGTACTGAGTTAACTAAATCTGGTTTAACATACTTTGGAAAATCAATGGTTGAAAAATTGAACTCATTAAATATGGCAGTAGACGTAAGCCACTGTAGTCAACAAGTAGGCTGGGATGCTCTAGAGGTCTCTACAAAACCAATCATAATAACTCATTCTAATAGTAATACAATTGCTAAACATGACAGAGCTAAGGATGATGATTTAGCTAAAGCTGTAGCAGATGCGGGAGGCTTTTTTGGAGTAACAATAGTTCCAGGTTTTATGCAAGAAAAAGAACACTTAGGCACATTAGATGATTTTGCTTCACAGGTAGAACACTTAGTAAATATCATGGGAATTGATCATGTGGGAATTGGAAGTGATATTTGTGGAAATGGACCTGAAACCGGATCAATGATTGAATATCCTGAATCAATGCCAGGAACAATAGGAGAACAAAGAAGAAATCCTGATGTATTTGATTGGTCAGGATTTAGAGAAGAACACAGAATAAGTGATGAATACAGAATAAAAGACTATAAAAACTTTGGTGATTGGTCAAATTTAACAGTCAAATTAGCAGAAAAAGGATTTAATGAGGAAGAATTGAAAAAAATACTAGGATTAAATTATCTAAGGTATTTTAGAGAAGTTATTGGATGATTAAGTTAAATGAAAAATTGTTAATCATTAGAAATGGTGAAATTCCCGATATAAGTGAAATTAAAAAAATAGACAATTCATTAAAAATAACAATAGACAATAATGAGTCTTTTCATAAATCAAAAGCATTAAAACTAGCGATAAATAACAAAAATGTAATTGTATGTGCTTTGAATACCAAGCTTATAGGATATATATGGTACGAATATTTTTGGGGATACATTCCTTTTATTTCTCTAATAAGGGTGCACAAATCTTATCACAGACAAGGAGTAGGGGGAAAAATACTTAGCTTTTTAGAACAAAAATTAAAAAAAGATCGAATTACAAGAATATTGAGTTCTACTGAAGAAGAAAATAAAAGAGCAATAAAATTTCACAATAATCTTGGTTTCAAAAAATGTGGTTACTTTAAGCTGGAAAATTGGGGTCCGAATAAAGAGTTATTTTTCGAGAAACATATTTAAATTAAATTCTAACATATTGATATCCGCCGTTTAAGAAATGTGAAATGTTTCCATTTTTATTTCTTACAAACGATATCGAGCTGCCATCATATAAATTCATAAAAGAATCTTTTTCTACAGGAACTAATATTAATTTTTCAGGAGTAGCTTCTAATCGACTTGGTGTATTTATACATAATTTGTTATTTTGAATAACAACTTCAGAAATACCTTGTCGGAATTCGAATTTACCTAAATATTCTTGATAAATATTTATATCAGTAAAATTTTTGTCAATTTGAAAATTTAAAGGATCCTTTAAATTTTCTCTGAAAACTGTACCTCTCATTTCATTTAAAATAATTTCAGCTAAATTACTTGCTTTTACTTCATTTTTATTAATTAAAACAACAACTCCAGCTTTTTCAGAAGGTATCATAATAGAAAAAGTACTCACTCCAGGCAATCCACCCGAGTGCTTAATAATTTTCAAATCACCAGCATAAGAAATCCAATACCCGTAACCATAACCCCATCCAGAATTACCAAATGGCATATTAATATTCTGCATTTTATTTAGCCATTCTGAATTCAAATTTAATTTTGAATCAATAAGATTCATTGTTTGAATTTGGTATAAAGACAAATCATTAGCAGTTGTAGATATTCCACCAGCAGATAAAAATGTTTTATAATCTTTACTTAATTCAAGAACAGAAAATTGATTGTGATCTATGCCTGTATAAAAAGGACTATTATTTTGATTGGAGTATAAATACGTTCTGTCATTAGCTTCTCTCCATGAGTCAAAATCAGTATGTGTATTATTCATATCTAAATTATCAAAAATATTTTTTTTAAAATAATCTTCTAAATCAGTTTCAGACAAAATTTCTATTAAATGCCCGACAGTAGCATAGCCTTCGTTGCAATAAGAAAAAAATTGGCCTGGGGCACTCTGTTGGGTTGCTGAATATAAATTTTCAACTAAAGCTTTTCTAGTTGGAAATATATTATGCTCACGATCAGATTGAGATCTGATAATTAGTGGATTATAATTTTCTTCTCTATATTTGTCTTGATGACCTGTTCTCCCTAACCCACTAGCATGCTTCAAGAATAAATCAGTATTAATTATTTTAGATGCATCTTTATCAAAAACAGAAAAATACGGAATGTATTCAACTATAGGTTTGAACAAATCGAGTTTGTTTTGTTGAGCAAGTTGAAGAGCAGAAATTGATGTGAAAGATTTTGTAATTGACGCAATTGGCCAAATAGTTTTCGGGGTAACTGGGAGTTTATTTAAGACATCCCTGTAACCAAATCCATTCTGATAAACAATTTTATTATTTTTAACTATTGAAATAGAAATTCCAGGAACTTCATTTTCTTTTCTAAAATTTTCAATTTGATGTTCTATTTTTTGTATATTCATACTAATTTACAAATTCGTATCTCAAAGATTTCAAGATTGAAATAACTTTATTTTTATTTTCAGATCTAAACATAACGTAATCAGTATCAAAAGAAGAAAAAACAAATACGCTTATTCCATTTTCAGATAAAGGACCAATTATTTTATCTAATACACCAGTTAATTCAAAATCAAGAATTGTGTCAAACTTTAATATACACCAATTATCTTCATGAGGATAATTGGCGTAATTAAACTCATCGTTTCTAACTATTAATGATAATTCATCTGGAGTTTTAACTATGTTGTAAAAAGAAAGATTAAGAATTTCTTTATTTAAAGTGAAGTTCTTAGGTAATTTAACAACAACATATTTTTTATCTAAAAATTTTAATTTCATAATTATTTATGATCGTTTAATAATTTCACCAACTCTACTTCCTGTATGTTTAGAATTTTCAACAACAAAATTTCCATTAACAACTACATGCTTAATACCTTTAGGATAAACTCTTGGGTTATCATAGGTAGCTAAGTCCTCTATAGTTTCAGGATCAAATATAACTAAATCAGCAACTTTTCCTGTTTCAATTGTTCCTCTATCATTCAAATTAAATTTTTTTGCAGGGAGCCCGGTCATTTTATATACAGCATCCTCTAAGGACAATATTTTTTCATCTCTTACATATTTCCCTAATATTTTAGGGAAACATCCATATAATCTTGGATGCGGATTAGCACCTGATGCTGGTACTCCGTCTGAACCAATCATTGTATAGGGGTCCAATAAAATATTAATCAGATCTTCGTCACACATAGATTCTAAGACTGCAAGTATATAAGGATCGGTTGATAATAATTTTTCTGCAGTCTCTTGCTCAGGTAAATCAAATTCATCACAAATTTCAGATAATTTTTTACCTTCATATTCTTTATTGACAGGAGAATGAGCAATTAAAATTTTATCCCCATCAATTTTTCCTAATCCTCCTTTCCCATCAGTAAATGCATTGTTTTGGTGTATAGCAAAAAGAGCACTTTGGCCAGCAGTATAAGGATACTGATCAGAATGTACATTTATACCATTTCTACGAGCCTGATGAATCATATCCAAAGATGATTTAGATAATCCCCAATTATCTTTTCCTGAAACTTTATGATGAGAAATTTCTACAGAAGTTTCAGATCTTTCTCCAATATTAATTGTTTCCTCTATTGAGAGTAATAAATTGTCTCCTTCATTTCTCATATGACTACAATAAACACCCTTATATTTAGATATTTCTTTGGTCAATTCTATTATCTCTTCTGAAGAGGCATATCTACCGGGTTCATATATCAATCCTGTTGAAAACCCAACAGCACCTGATTCCATTCCTTCTCTTATCCATCCTTTCATAAGATCGTACTCATTGTTTGTAGGTAGTCGATGTTCGTTTTTCAATCCACTTCCATTTCTCACAGACCCGTGTCCAACCATAAATGCAGAATTGACACTTGGTTTAATGGAATTAATTAAATTAATATATTCATCATAAGAATTCCATTCAGGAATTGGATTATCAGGATATCTAGTTTGCCATCGTTCTAATGTTCCATGTCTCGGAATAACATTATTCCCACAATTTCCATTAATTACTGTTGTTATTCCTTGCATAACTTTGAAATCCATTTCAGGGTAAACAATTAAAGCTATATCGTCATGACTATGAACATCTATAAATCCTGGTGAAACAACATTGTTTTCAGCATCAATAATATGGCAATCAATATTGTCTAGTTGGCCAATCTCTTTTATGATTCCATTTTCTATTAAAATATCAGCAGAAAATTTTTCTGAACCAAGCCCATCTATAATTGTTGCATTTTTAATAATATATTTTTTTTTAATATTCATATTATTTCTCAATAAGCTCAAGTCTTATCCCACCAGGAGCAGATATAAATCCTATTTTGCCTCCATCAGTATTAATTATTGGTCCTTCTTTATGGGTTGCTCCCATATCTACAAGTCTTTTTATATCAGCTTCGATGTCATCGGTGTCCAATCCAAAATGCTCAAGTCCAAAATGTGCATCATCATTTGAAGAACCAAGTTCTTCACCGTCTCTTACTCCAGAAATATTAACTGTGACTCCATTTTCTGATTTTGTAACTAAGAATCTATCTCCAAAATGACGAACTATATCAGAAACAATTTCAAAATTAAAAGCTTTTACAAACCAATCCGCAGTTGATTTAGGATCTTCAGACTTCAAATGTATATGATTAATATTATATGGCATAATTTTTCTCCATTTATAATAAAATAAAAATTATTTATTATTAATAGTACAATAAACAAAAAATATTAAAATGAAAAAAATACTTGTTACAGGTTCTTCAGGTCTAATTGGATCAATAATATATCAAAATTTAAAGCATAAATATAACTTTACTGGTATGGACAAAGTTAAGAATATTGATAATGCAAATTTACCAACTCATATTATTAACTCAAATAAGATTGAAGAAATAAATAGCGCTTTCAAAGATATAGATATAGTTATTCATTTAGCTGCAAATGCATCTGAACTCACTGAATGGGATTTAGTACTAAAAAATAATATTGAATTAACTAGAAACGTATTTGAAGCTTCAAAACTCAATGGTGTTTCAAGAGTTATATTTGCAAGTTCTAATCATGCGGTGGGAAATTTTGAAAAAGATGAACCCTATAAATCTATAGTTAATGGTAAATACGAAAATCTTGATCCAATTAAAATAGTAAAAGTAAATGAAAAAGTACCTATTAGACCTGATTCAAATTATGGGATTTCGAAAGCATTTGGCGAAGCTACAGCAAGGTACTACTATGAACATTATAATTTGGAATCTATTTCCCTCAGAATAGGAACTGTAATAAAAGAAAACTCACCAAAGACTAACATTCGTCATTATGCAACACTACTATATCAAGAAGATTTAGTTCAATTAATTGACAAAGCAATATCAGCAGCAAATATAAATTCAGAAATAGTTTATGGTGTTTCAAACAACAAGTGGAGATTTTGGGATCTTAGTCACGCAGAAAAAACAATAGGATATCTACCAATAAAAAATGCTGAAGATGAAAGATAAAATGCTTATTACAGTAGCTCTAAAAATTGAATTCCAAGGTAATATACCAGAAAATTGTGAGATAATTCATACTGGGGTGGGTAAAGTTAATGCAGCTTATAATTTAACAAAAAAACTAGAATCTATGAATAGATTACCTTCGTATATAATCAATTACGGTACTGCAGGGAGTAAAGATTTGAAAATAGGTGAAATAGTAGATTGCACAAAATTTATTCAACATGATATGTATTTAAAGGAGTTTGGATTAAATCCAGGCCAAACCGCTTTTGAATTTGATCAATATGAACAAAACGAACCTCCAGTTATATTAAATTTTAAAAGCAAATATAAAAATCCCATTAATAAAAATTATCTGTGCGCTTCAGGAGATAAATTTATTACTGAATTTGATCAAAACTTGATTGATATAGAAAAAAAATACAATGAAAAAATATCAGTTATAGATATGGAGGCTTACGCATTAGCCAAAATTTCATATCTGTATAAAATACCATTTATATCTTTCAAATATATCACAGATAATCTGAACTCAAATGGAGTACAAGATTGGGAAAAACATGTTAAGTTAGGTTCGGAAAAATTTACTAATTTATTAAAAAATATTTAATTGATTATATATAAATTTATTTAATTGAAGATTTTACTATTCAGTTACTATTCTTACATCCTACTTAAAGCAGTAAAATAATCTGAGCGATTACTTCTTATCAGTAATTTTAAATACTTTATCGTAGAGTAGTCCTCCTATAGGCGCTCCAATAATTGGTCCTAATATGTAAATCCAAAAACCTCCATGAGGGCCAGGAATGGCAATTTTTTCCCACCCTGCAAAAAATGCAACTAATCTTGGTCCAAAATCTCTAGCAGGATTCAATCCAGCTTGGGTTATTGATCCAAATAAACTTATTAATAAAGTTAAAGTTAATCCTATAATGAGGGGAGCTAAGCCACTGGTTTTATGCAAAGCACTTTTGGGATCTAAAGACATAAAAATAACAAATGCCAAAACAGCTGTAGCAAAGGCTTCTACACCTAAGGCATGAAAAGCATTTACTAATTCAGCACCAGATTCATGAGGGAGAATATCGGGATTAGGGAAATACTCACCAAATGCGCTTGCTGTAAGTTCACTACCCTCCCCACCTCTAGTGATTTTATTCAAAATTTCAAATCTGTCAATGAAAGGGCCAAATATAATTAGAACTGAAATACCTGCCAATATTGCTCCTACTAACTGAGATGCTATATATCCAAGTACTTGAAAAATATCCATATCATTTTTTCTCAAAAAGTATAAAGCCAAGGTGATTGCCGGATTTAAATGAGCCCCTGAATGAGGAGCAGTTGCGTATATAGCTAAAGCTAAACCAATTCCCCATAAAATTGCAACCTGGAATATTCCCATTAATACACCAATATATAATGCTGTAGCAACTGAAGCTGTTCCTACAAAAACCAATATATATGTTCCTATTACTTCTGACACATATTTTTGTAAGTTTTTATTTTGCATTTTGTACATCCTTATTTTTATGTATATTAAAATAACATCTTTCTGTATTCTATATGATATCAATAAATATTCTAACTAATAAAATTAAAAACTAAAACAAAAATAATCATGATTAATTTAAGTAATGTAAGTATTAATTTTGGTACACAAGATGTTCTTAAATCAGTAAATATTCAAATTAATAGTCAAGAAAAAATAGGGATTGTTGGGCCAAACGGGCAAGGAAAATCAACACTGTTTAATTTAATAAACTATGAAATAGAACCCAGTCAAGGGACAATAACTGTTCCAAAAAACATAAAGTCAAGCTATATGCACCAAAACGTGGAGCTTTCTTATACTGACGAATCTATTTTAGAATATACACAGCAGATAAATATAGAGTTAAAATCAATTCAAAAAAGAATAAACTTTATAACACAATCTTTACAATCAAATCCCGGTAATAAAAAAGATGTTGAAGAGCTAAGTGATCTTAATGAAAAGTATTTAACTCTTGGAGGTTATGATTTGGAATACCTAGCTAAATCAGCATTGACAGGGTTAGGATTTAAAAATGAAGATTTAGAAAAACCATTTAAACAATTTAGTGGCGGATGGAAAATGCGAGCAGAACTTGCAAGATTATTAATTTCAGACCCAGAACTTTTATTACTTGATGAACCATCAAACTATCTTGATCTTCCAGCAATAGAGTGGTTAAAAAAATATTTAGAAAATTATAATGGTACGATGTTAATGATATCTCACGATAGATATTTACTAAACACTTTAACTACCAAAACAATTGAGATAAGCGACACTGTAGCAACACGGTATGAAGGAAATTACGATTATTTTACTAAAGAAAAATCAGAAAGACTCGTACACATAGAAAACAAAGAGAGAAATTTAAATCGAAAGAGAGCAGAAATACAAAAATTTATAGATCGATTTAGATATAACAGCAAAAAAGCTTCACTAGTACAAAGCAGAATTAAAATGCTAGAAAAATTAGAAGAGACAGAAAGCACAAAAACCACTGCAAACTCTAATTTCCAGATACCAACACCGCCTAAATCAGGTAAAAATATTATAAAAATAAATAATGGAAGTTTTGGTTATGAAAAAAATGAAAATATACTTGAAGAAATAAATTTTGAAATAAATAAAAATGAAAAATATGCTTTTATTGGAGCTAATGGAGCAGGAAAAACCACTTTATTAAAATTATTGTGCGAAAAATTAATATTATTAAAAGGAGAATTATCTTTAGGACATAATGTTATTAGAGGTTATCAGTCACAAGAATTTGGGGAAGTACTAAAACCTAATATTACTGTATTTGATACATTAGCAGAAAACAATAGTGCGTCTGATAATGAGTTAAGAAAAATATTAGGAAATTTTGGTTTTAACAAAGAAGATATTTATAAAAAAACACAAGTTTTAAGCGGTGGTGAAAAAATTCGTTTGTCATTTGCAAAATTATTTTCTAATCCTCCCAATTTTTTACTATTAGATGAACCAACTACACATCTAGACATAGATGGTAGAATCAAACTAGAAGAATTATTAAAAAATTATGAAGGTACGTTTTGCGTTGTAAGTCACGATATCACTTTTATCAGAAATATTAACGCAGAAATCATACATATAAATAAAAATCATATTACTCGATATCATGGTAATTATGATTATTTTTTATCTAAAAGAAAAGACAACGTAATTGATACAAGTAACAAATCTAAAAATATAAATATCAAAAAAACAAAAAGAAAACAAAAAATAGTACATAGAGAAATCAAAAAAATCAAAAATGACAAGTTAAATCATTTAGAAACTGAACTAGACTCTCTATATGAACAGCAAAAAGAATTAATTAGTAAAACACAAGATTCCCAATCAGATTTTATAGAAATAAATAAAAAATTAACTTACATAAATGAAAGAATTAAAAAAATAGAGAACGAATGGGAATTATTATCTTAAATCAAACTATTTAAATTTAATCAATAATTGTCCTGCCAAAACCTGATCGTTTACAGAAACTTCAATTGAATCTATAGTTCCATCATAATCGGATACTATCATCTGTTCCATCTTCATGGATTCCATCACAATTAATAAATCACCCTTGCTAATAAGATCATCTTTGTTTTTTTCAATTTTTAAAATAACACCTGCCATAGGTGACGATATATTCTGATTAGAATTTTCAATAGTTTTTCCAATTTGTTTAGCGGGTTGTTTTGAATCAGGTACAACTGAAGTATGAGAATTTTCAAATTTAAGCAAAACTTCACCAGCTGAAATCTGATCATTGACATTAACAGTTATATCTTCAATTTTTCCAGAAAGATCAGATATTATCATTTGTTCCATCTTCATAGATTCAACAACGAATAATAAATCACCTTCACTAACAGTATCCCCAATTTTTTTTCCAATTTTCAAAATTGTTCCAGCCATTGGAGCTGTAATATCCTCTAATATTATTGCATTAGTATTATTAGTTTTTTCAGAAATAAATTTTGTACTTATATTATTATTATTGATCTCTTTTCCGGTAATTTTTGTAATACTTTCTATATCTATAATTTCTCCATCAACTTTCACAGAAGAAATCTTCAAGTCTTCATTTATGCTCATTTCAACAATATAATCATTGCCATCAATATTTACTTTTATTTCTTTTTTCATTACATAATTAATTTAACAATGATAAAAATAGCCCAGCTATTACAGCAGAGCCTATCACACCTGCAACATTAGGCCCCATAGCGTGTGCAAGAAGAAAATTATTAGGATCTTCTTCTTGGCCGATATGATGAGATATACGTGCCGCCATAGGAACGGCTGATACTCCAGCAGAGCCAATTAAAGGATTTATTTTTTCTTTCAAAAACAAATTCATAAATTTGGCAAGTATAATTCCAGAGCCAGAGCCTACAGCAAAAGCTACTAGTCCTAGTCCTAAGATCAACAAAGTTTTTATATTAATAACTTCAGGTCCATTTAGTTGCGTGCCGATAGTGATCATTAAGAAAATAGTTGAAAGATTAATTAATTCATTACTTGCTGCATCAACTAATCTTGGGACAACATTACTTTCCTTAAGTATATTGCCAATCATAAACATAGATATTAGTGGTGCTGATCTCGGGACAACAAGAATAATCAAAAACATAGCAATATTTGGAAATAAAATTTTTAGCTTATTATTCACTGGACCAGCATCTTTCATAATTATAGTACGTTCTTTTTTAGTAGTGAGAAGTTTCATTATAGGAGGTTGAATAAATGCCACAGCAGCCATATATGAATAAGCAATTACGGCCGTGATTCCCAAAAGATCTGGGGCTAAGCTTGATGTCAAAAATATAGTAGTTGGGCCATCAGCTCCTCCAATTATTCCAATAGAAGCAGCTTCTTTTAATGAAAATTGCCCTGTTAATGAAGCTCCCCAAAAAGAAACAAAAATTCCTATTTGGGCAGCAGCTCCTAGCAATAAAGTTTTAGGATTGTTTATTAGTGGAGAAAAATCTGTAATGGCTCCTAATCCTAAGAAAATAATGGGAGGAAGAATGTTCCAAAATGATAAAGTGTAATAAAAGATTACTCCAAAAATACCTGAGGATTGATGAACTCCGGTAGATGGATCAAAAGTAGCCATCCCTGCTAAAGGTAAATTTGCAATTATAACACCTAATCCAATAGGTAATAGTTCGTAAGATTCCATATTTTTTTTAATTGCAAGATACATAAAGAAAAACGCCACGCCAAACATAACGAAGTTTTCCCAAGACAGATTATAAATTCCTGTAGTTTTTACCCAATCATTAAATAAATCCAAATTTACTCCATTTACTTATAATTTTCTAATTCTGATTCCATTACTGAAACAGCAACAGATGCAGCTAAAGCCTTTTTAACATTTGGATCATCTTTTCTAAGGTTAAATTTATTGGCTTTATTTTCAATAAATTTAATCAAAGTTATAAAAATAATTAATATAGTAAGTATAATAAACGAAATAGCAATTCCAAAAATAGTAAGATTTAAAGCTGTATTTATAGTTTCGGTATTAATTTTTCAACTCCTATTTGATATGTTTATTATTTAAACATTATAATTAAAAGATATAGAATATTCTAAACAATCTCAAAAAGTCTAATAGTTTTAATTTAAAAATTCAACCATACAATGAGTGGAGTAAACATGAATAAAAAAATAGATTTCAATTGTGATATGGGCGAAAGCTTTGGTATGCACAAATTAGGAATGGATGAAGAAGTCATAAAATATATAACCTCAGCAAATGTAGCTTGCGGATTCCATTCAGGAGATCCAAATTGGATGAAAAAAACTGTCGATCTTGCTATAGAAAATAATGTTGAAATAGGAGCTCACCCTAGTTTTAATGACTTAGTTGGTTTTGGTAGAAGATCTATAGACGCATCGTATTCTGAAATCAAAAATGATGTTATCTACCAAATAGGTGCAATATCGGCATTCCTTCAAAGCACAAAATTACAACACGTTAAACCACACGGTGCACTGTATAATCAGGCATTAGTAAATGAAGATACTGCAAAAGCAATATGCGATGCTCTGCTTTATGTTAATCCCGATTTAATTTTAGTTCTTCTTTCTGGATCTAAGTGGGCTGAAATCGCAAAATCAATGGGTATTAAAGTAGCTCTTGAAGTATTTGCTGACAGAGCTGTAGAACCAGATGGCACTCTTGTCTCTAGATCAAAAGAAGGATCCGTAATACACGATGCGGATATGGTAGTAGAAAGAAGTATCAAAATGATCAAAGATGGAAAAGTTGAAGCTATAGATGGGAGTACAATCGAATACGAAGCTGACACTATATGTTTACACGGAGACACACCTGGAGCAGTTGAAATGGCAAAAAAACTAAATAAAGAATTTGGAAATCAGGGTATAGAAATAACTAAACTAAAACAAATAATCAATGAATAAATTATTTTCAAAACCTGATATTAAATTAGCAGGAGACTCTGCTGTAGTTGTAGATTTAGGAGAATCTATTCATCCTGAAATAAATTCTAAGGTTCATAATTTTGCTCAAATAATTGAACAAAAAAACCATAAATGGCTTGCTCAAATTATTCCAGCGTACAAAGGATTACTAATTTATTATGACCCTTTAATTATAGAATTCTTTAATTTGAAAAATTATTTACTAGAAGAATTTAATAACTTGGGAGAATCCAAGAATAAATCACCATCAAGGATAATTAAAATTCCTACTCTTTATGGAGGTAAATTTGGTCCTGATTTAGATAATGTGATGAAACATACAAAATTAACTAAAAGCGATGTTATTAAAATTCATACTTCAACAAACTATCTTGTTTATGCAATAGGATTTAGTCCTGGATTCCCTTATTTAGGTGGATTATCTAAAAAACTAAATACTCCTAGGTTGAAAAATCCGAGGACAAAAATACCTGCAGGTTCTGTAGCAATCGCAGAAACTCAAACAGGAGTATACCCTTCATCTACTCCTGGAGGATGGCAAATAATTGGTAAAACTCCTGTAAAATTATTTGATCCAACAAGAACCCCGCCAGTACTAGTAAATCCAGGTGATTATATAAAATTTGAATCATTAAAAAGCATGAAAGAATATCAAGAATTAGAAACATTAATAAGTAAAAACAAATTTAAAGTTAAAATAGATGGAATCAAAGAATAGTAAATCATCACTAACTATATTAGAACCTGGAATTTTTAGTACCATCCAAGATTTAGGTAGATACAAATTCCAAAAATTTGGAGTCCCAACTAGTGGAGCTCTGGACCAAACTGCTTTTATATTAGGTAATTTAATACTAGGCAACAATATAAATAACCCTGGGATTGAAACCACACTGTTAGGACCAAAAATTAAATTTAATTCGCCACAATGGATATGTATCACTGGAGCAAAGAGTAATCCAATGATAAACAACCAAAAAATAAATATGTGGTCACCTGTATATGTAAAACAAAATTCGATTCTTACTTTTGGGCAAACTGAATGGGGAGTAAGATCTTATATTTTATTTCAAAATACATTTGCACTAGAGAAAACAATGGGAAGTTATTCTACAAATACAAGTCTAGGATTAGGTGGTCACAAAAAAGGATTACAACTAAAAGAAAAAGACAAAATAAAATTTATTAATAACAATATCGAACTACCTCCTCTATCAAATAATTTTAATTATGAAAAACACTATATAAGCGAGCAAAAATCATACTCACTAAGAGTAATATTGGGGCCTCATGATGATTTTTTTAATTCAAGTAGTATAAAAACATTATTGGAGTCAGAATATGTGATTTCACCTCAATCAAATAGAATTGGATTTAGATTAAGTGGACCAATAATAAAACATAAATCTAAGTCAGATATTATATCTGAAGGAGGAGCCTTGGGATCAATTCAAATTCCAGGGTGATGGGCAACCAATTGTTTTATTACATGACAGAGGAACAACAGGTGGCTATCCAAAGATTGCTACAATTTCATCTGTTGACATTCCTAAACTAGCACAATCAGTTCCAGGTCAAAAAATAACTTTTAAAAAAATAGAAATTGAAGAAGCAGCAACAATATATAGATCTCATAAAAATATGCTTAATAATATTGCAATAACCAATGAAAATATCAAAATCAAAATAGATGAATTTGAAAATAAAATTCGAACTCAAGCTCCAATAAAACTAAATAGTTCCAAATCTTTTCTCGTAAAATCTAAGTTTAAAAACAAACAATTTGAATTTAATATAAAATTGTCATGATATTTTCAGAATTTGTAGATTTGATTTTTGACAATTTAATTAATTTACCAGTTTACGTGTGGATATTAACTATTTTCATAATATCTTTCACAGATTCATTGTTTAGCCCTATCCCACCTGATCCATTTCTAATATTTTCCACTATTTACCACCCTGATTATTTATGGTTATTCATATTCATTTGTGTCTCTGCCAGCTACTTTGGAGGTCTGACAAGTTATTTGTTGGCAAATAAAGTTTATAAAAAATACACAACTTTTATACATAAATTTATCAATATAGATCATTTTGAAAAGGCTAGAAAAGAATTTTCAAAAAGAGGAGATATGATAATTTTACTTTGTGCCATAACGTTTATCCCTTACAAAATAATTGCATGGGTAGCAGGTTTTGTTGAATATAGCTTTTCAAGATTCAGTATATTCTCAATTTTAGGAAGAACATTCAGGTATGCATTAATAGGAATATTAATGCATATTTTCGGAGAAAGCATACAAAATATAATTCAAGTCTCTTTAGATATCTCAAATTATTTAGTAATAATTTTTATAATAACATCAGTGTTGCTATTTTTAGCTTGGAACATCAGAAAAAATAATAAGACTAAAGCTTAGAACAAATCAGAGTTTTTATTTTTTATATCAGCCATAACTTTTATGCAATGATTTATATCATCTTCGTTATTATAAAAAAATGGAGATATCCTAACTGAGCCTGGTCTATGGTCTACAATGATATTGTTTTCCCTAAGAGAATCAACCACTGCTGCAGGGTTTTTACATGAAACCATTGTTATACTTGCATGGTTAGTTAAATCATCAGGTAATTTTATTTTAAAGCCTAATTCGATTAAGCCATTAACTAACAATTGTGTCAAATAAAGTGTTCTCTCTCTAATATTATTAACACCAATCTCATTAACCATTTTCAAACCTTCTACTGCTGGATAAACTGAACTTATAGCAGGTGTTCCTGTCTCAAATCTAGTAGCAGAATCAGAAAATTCAATTGTATGTGGATCAAATTCAAATTGTCTTTTGTGTGAAAACCATCCTGTAACAGATGGCTCAAGTTTTTGCTGGATTTTTTTATTAACATACATATACACTATACCTGACCCACCTAAAAGCCATTTCAAACCTCCAGATATCATCATATCAATATTTTTCTTTTTAACATCTATGGGTAGTTGACCTGTAGCTTGGTAGTCATCTAAAAAAAATAATGCATTATGTTCTTTGGCAGAATGCATTATTTTTTCATAGTCATTTATAAAACCACTTAGAAAAAAAACTCTACTTGTAGCAACTAATTTAGTTCTGTTATTTATTTTAGAAATAAATTTATTTGCATCGACATATTCCATGTTTTCAGAATCTACAATAATTGCCTTACCTTTTCCTTTTTTTTCTAGAGCTTTAAAATTGTGGGAAATAGTGGGAAAATCTAATTCTGATGTAATAAGCTCTTCATCTTGATTTAAATCCAAACAAGATAAAATTACCGAAATTGCAGTAGAAACACTTGGAAGTATAGCAATTTCTTCAACATCAGCATTAATACAATTTGCATACTCTTGTTTTAAAGAATTTGTTTTTTCTATCCAATCAGAGTACCAAGCCGAAGCTCCCATTTCAGTCCATGTATCAATGTATTCTAGCAAAGAATTTTTCCCTTGATCTGAGAGTAAACCTAATGAACAGGTATTTAAATAATTTACATTCTCAAAAGTTTTAAATTGTTTTCTATATTTTCCCCAATTTATATCATTCATAAAAAAATCTCCAATTTTAAATTTTATAATTTACTATACGATGACAAATTATTAGAATCACCAGCATATATTGAACTTAATACTTTATTTTTATTTCTAGATAAAATTACAATCAAAGCAAAAATCAATCCTTGAAAAGCTATAGAATAACCTGGATCAATATAATCTGCAGATAGTCCATTAATGAAATTAAAAAAAGCCATACTTCCACCCACATACATAGAATAAACTCCTGCAATTCTACCTCTTACGTAATCAGGTGACATTATCTGAATGATAGTATGTACAATAATCATAAATCCTGTTTGCCCTATTCCCATAAAAATAGTTGCTAATAAAGATAAATACAAATTTGATGAAAGTGCTAAGAAAATAGGTGCCACGCCACTCAAAACCGCAAACCAATAAAATAACTTGCCTTTGAATTTTTCATCTGCAGTTCCTGCAAGCAATAATGAGGCAAATAAAGATCCCACCCCAACGCACATCATTAAATAACTTACGGCTCCACCTTCAGCACCTAGTTTATTAACTGAAAAATAAGGCAATACTGATTCAAATGACATAGTCAACATGCAATGGAAGGTAGTAATTCCTATTACTACCAAGAACGGTTTGTTTGAGTGAACAAACTTTAATCCTTCCGCTAGGTTTTTGACAAATGATTCTGAATTCATTTTTCCAGTAGATTCATTTTTAATCATTAATGCAAATACTAAGCTAAGAGCATAAAAACCTGTACATATAAAGAACGCAAAATCTGTTCCATTTAGTGAGCTTTCATTAGTACCTATGTATGTTAGAAAAGGCGCGATTGCCAGTGGTCCTAATAATCTTGTAGCATGAACAGTAGACATGTTTAAAGCTACAGCATTTAACAAATTGTTTTTTGGAACTATATTTGGAACTAATGCCTGTCCAGATGGCATTTGAGCAGCTCTTGCAGAACCTTGAACAAAAGCTAGAGCTATAAGGTGCCAAGGTAAAATTAAATCCATAAAATACAAGATGCTTAATCCCAAATTATGTGCAAAATTAATTAAAAACATAATTTGAAGAATTCGTCTTCTCTGAAATTTGTCAGACAGGTAACCTACAAAAGGAGTAACCAAAACTCTTGGTATCATAGCCGCAAATGTAACTAATCCTACTAGCATATTACTGTCTGATACTTGGTATACAACCCAACCACGAACAACTATTAGTGCCCAATAAGATGAACCTGCAAATAAACTAGCCATCCACATCTTAAAAAAGTCTGGATACTTAAGAGAAGCAAAATAATCAACTTTTGATAAATTCAAAATCTTATTATCTTTTTTATCCATACGGCCTCTCATAGTATTTTCAAACCATACTATCAATTTATTCAACAAACAATACAATTATTTACATTAAACAGTAATCTATATATATTGACCTTCAATATATTTTACCTTACTATAATTTCGCTTAATAAACGGGGACGCGTGGTTTCGACAGGGAATTTATGAAGCGGGGTTGCAGGTCGAGGACCATAAAACTCGTTAAACAATGGAAAAAAATTAACTGACAATAAACAGTTAGCTTTAGCAGCTTAATTACTGCTACATTGTATTATTTTTCCCCCGAGAGAATAATATGATGACGAAAATCGGGGTATAACTCTGAAAGACCGATAGTTCAGAGAAGAAATTTAATCGGAAAGCTTGAATAAACTCTTTCTGATTGAAGTCTTCAAGCTTAATATCAATCAGATAAACCTGTAGACACTCTAGCTAAGTGTTTTCTGGACGGGGAGTTCGACTCTCCCCCGTCTCCACCATTTTGAATTCTTTACATATGTTAAATGATATAAATAGAAAAGACACAAATCTAATATGGAAAATAGCTTTTCCATTTATTTTAGGGTCTTTATGGCAGCCTATAATTGGAATACTGAACACATATGTTGCAGGCCATCTGGAAAACGAAAATTTTCTTGCATCTTTAGCTTATGGCAATAGTATAATTCATCCTTTTTATTGGGTATTTGGTTCAGTTGGGATGGCAATCACAGGATTCACTTCACAACAAAAAGGACTAAATGAAAAAGATAAAATTTTGAGAATCTTGAATACTAGTATTACTTTTATGATAGGGGCTTCACTAATAATCATTGTTTTTCAATCAAGTCTTTGGAATTTATATTCATATATATATGATCAAAATCCTATAATTGAGAATTTAACAAAAGATTATTATTCCATTAGTATATTAGGAATAGCTCCTCAATTAATTATTGTATCTTCAAGCTCATGGTTCTTAGGAATAAAAAAACCCAAGAAAATATTTCAAATTTGGAGTGTTTTAGGAATATCTCACATATCATCAATTTATATTTTCACGTTCTACTACGATCTGAAATTAATAGGAATTGCTTACTCAACTGTGTTATCGCAATGGCTAACTCTTGTATTTTTAATATTCCAAGTTGCAAAAATACTTAAAGATTTGAAAATAAAATTTTTTATTGGTTTTCTCTCAAAAATAGAAATTTTATTCCTGGGTAAATCTTTTATAAATCTATTCGTACGTACATTTATGCTTCAATCAATTTATATTGTGGGGACATATGTTTCCACAAACCTAGGTTCAACCGTGCTAGCTACCTATGGTTTATTTTTGCAACTTATAAGTGTTTCTTATTTAACGATTGATGGACCAACACTTGGTTCATCACCATTGATTGGTGAAAATTTTGCTGGAAAAAACATCCATAAACTTAAGAAAATTTACAAAAATGCATTCTTTTCAGGAATTATAACAGCTTTAATATTCAGTTTAATATTTCTAATATTTGGCAATAATCTTATAAATTTATTAACAGATATAGAATTAGTAAGAACTGAAAGTTATAAATATATTTATTTAGTTGGCTTTCTCCCAATTGTTTCAGTATGGTCATTTCAATTAGATGGTGCTTTTTCAGGTATGCTCAAAACTAAAGAAATGAGAGATACAATGATTATATCTGCTATTGTTTATTTTATAGCAATATTTTCAATTACAAATTTTTGGGGTAACTATGGAGTTTGGGTGGCTTACCTATTCTTTGCTTTGACTAGGGGAATATCTTTGAATTATCATATGAATAAAATATTAAAGAAATTGCAAAATAATGAATAATATTGAAATCTTAAAACAAAATAATCAATCTATTTGGATCGACTATATAAGCAAAGAAATAATTAAATCAGGTGAACTGAAGTCTTTAATAAACAAAGGTGTAACAGGACTAACAAGTAACCCTTCAATTTTTGAAAAAGCTATCTCACAATCAGAATCATATGATAATGATATAAAATTTTTAGCAAAAAACAATCCTTCTATTTCTAGTTACGAAGTATTTGAAATTTTAAGTATAACTGATATTAAAAATGCTGCCGATCTTCTACTACAAACTTATGATTTATCAGACAAGCGTGACGGGTATGTAAGCATAGAAGTTTCTCCCGATTTAGCTCATGACACAGACAAAACTATAAATCAGGCAATACATTTGCATAAAAAAATTAATATGCCAAATATTTTAATAAAAGTACCAGCAACCAAAGAAGGAGTTAAAGCTATAAAGGAATTAACAGAAATTGGAATAAACACAAATGCAACTTTAATGTTCAATCAAGAACATTATAGAAATGTAGCAGATGCATTTATCAATGGTTGTTCAAAACATAATGAAAATAAATTCCCATTCTCCGTTGCTTCATTTTTTGTAAGTAGAGTAGATACAGCAATAGACAAATTAATTAGTAATAAAGATAATAAATCTAACTTACTAGGAGAAATTGCAATATTAAATTCAAGATTGGCATACGCAAACTTTTTAAATAAATTCCCAAATCAAATTTCAGGACCTTTGCAAAAACCATTATGGGGAAGCACAAGTACGAAAAACTCAGACTATTCAAAAACTTTATACATTGACAAATTAATAGCACCTGATTCTATAAATACAATACCATACGAAACAATTGAAGAATTCATTAATTCAGGAAAGCCTGAAAACTATAAGAAATGGGATAAAAAATCAATAGAAATCAAACTTGAAAAACTTAAAGATTATGATATTAATTTAAATCAAGTTACACAGAAACTTCAGTATGAAGGCATCAAACTTTTTCAAGAATCTTATACAAATCTATTAAAATCAATTACTGAGAAATTAAAAATTATTTCAAAAAACAGATGATAAATTCTTGATAATTCCTAAATATTTTTAATTTAACATTGAATCACATATATGGTAACTAAAAAAAAACAAAAAAAAATGATAACATATTCGTTGTATTTTTATAAAATATCTACATCTCAATGTGAGGCCAAATGTACGAACATGATGTTTTAATAGTAGGAGCAGGCTTAGCTGGATTAAGAGCTGCTTTAGAAAGTATTGAAGCTGGCAAAGACACTGCTATACTTTCTAAAGTTCACCCAGTTAGATCACACTCATGCGCGGCTCAGGGAGGTATCAATGCTGCCTTGACCGACAGAGGCGATGATTGGAGAGACCATGCTCTTTCAACAATCAAAGGTAGTGATTACCTAGCTGATCAAGATGCAGTTGAAATAATGTGCCAAGAAGCTGGTGAAAATCTCATTGAACTTGAAAATATGGGGGTCATATTTAGTAGGGGTGAAGATGGAAAATTAGGAACAAGAAGATTTGGTGGTCAAACTGTAGCTAGAACATTTTTTGTTGGCGCTATTACTGGATCAGCCATGTTACATGTTCTATACGAGCAAACTATTAAACAAAATGCAAGAGTTTATGAAGAATGGTTTGTAACTAAATTAATCATCGAAGACGGCGTGTGCAGAGGTGTGATTGCCATGGACATGCACACTGGTAAATTAGAAATTATAAAAGCGAAATCTGTTATTTTAGCAACAGGCGGTGCCGGAAGAATATTCGAACCGTCCACTAATGCACTAATATGTACTGGTGATGGATTAGCTCTCGCTTATGATGCAGGAGCTTCATTAATGGATATGGAAATGATTCAATATCACCCAACTGGACTCGCTGGAAACGGAATACTATTATCCGAAGGTGCCAGAGGTGAAGGGGCATATCTACTAAATTCTGAGGGCGATAGATTTATGAAAGTTTACGCACCTGAATATGTAGAATTAGCATCAAGAGATGTCGTTTCAAGAGCTGAACAAACTGAAATTGATGAGGGTCGAGGCATTGATGGCTGTGTACTTCTTGACCTTAGGCATTTAGGCAGAGAAAAAATTGAAGAAAGATTAGGATATTTACAAGAAGTTGCAACAGAATTTAGAGATATTGATTTAGCAAAAGAGCCAATTCAAGTTAAACCCACTATGCACTACATTATGGGTGGTATCAAAACTGATTCTTCGGGTGCAACTGATATTCCTGGACTCTATGCTGCAGGTGAGTGTGCTAATGTTAGCGTGCATGGGGGAAACAGGTTGGGAGCTAATTCACTGTTAGATACAATTGTTTTTGGAAGAAGATCTGCAAGAGCAGCTATAGACTATGTATCATCAGTTAAATCTCAAACAAAAAATAATGATGAATTAAAAAATGAAACAAAAAGATTAGAAGAAATAGTTAATCGTTCAAATGGAGAGCGATCAGCAACACTGAGAAACGAAATGGGGGTTGCAATGACATCCGGTATTGGTGTTTATAGAGATACAGAAAGTATTGATATGGCTAAAAATAAAATAACTGAATTATTAGAAAGGTATCCAAAAACTTCAATTGACAACAAAGGCAAGATATTCAATACAGATTTAATTTTTAATTTAGAATTAAAATATATGCTAGATGTCGCTCTCACTATGTGTATTGGTGCCGAGAAAAGAAAAGAAAGCAGAGGAGCTCACTTTAGAACTGACATGACGGAAAGAGATGATAAAAATTGGCTAAAACATACTCATGTGTCAAGTAAAGATGGTAAGCCTAATTTTTACACCTCTGAAGTTAAAATCACTGATTGGAAACCTGAAATAAGGAAGTATTAATGGTACAAACTGCAAAAGAAACAGTTCAAATAACAATTAGAAGACAAGATCCTGAAGTTGATAATAACAAGCCTTATTATCAGGACTACGATGTAGAAGTCGAAGATTGGTTCACAGTACTAGATGCTCTTATCAAAATAAGGGAGCAAATGGATGGTACCCTATCTCTTAGATGTGCGTGTAGAGCTTCCATATGCGGGTCTTGTGCAATGAGAGTAAATGGCCAAGCAAAACTAGTATGTAAAACTAAATTAACATCAGTTATAAAAAATAATAAAGTAATTGTTGAGCCTGTTGGTAACATGCCTGTAATTACAGATCTGACAGCTGATTTCAAACCTTTTTGGGATAAAATGCTTGCTGTAGATCCTTATTTGAAACCAGAGAATAAAGCTCCTGATGCTGAATATATTGCTCCAAACGAGGATATGGTCCACTTAGTTGGTGTTATGAATTGTATAATGTGCGGAGCTTGTGTATCTGATTGTACTGTATTAGAAGTTAAAGATGATTTCCTAGGTCCAGCAGCACTAGCTAAAGCTTACAGATTTGTAGCAGACCCAAGAGATGATACTGAAAATGAAAGACTCTCTAACCTAGTTGAGGATGGAGGAATTTGGGATTGTACAAGGTGTATGCAGTGTGTAGAAGTATGTCCAAAGGACGTTGATCCAATGGCTAGAATTATGGCAATGAGGGCAAATTCTATGGATAAAAAAATAAATAAAGGTTATGGCCCAAAACATGCAAATGCTTTTACAAGCTTGGTAAAAAGTTCAGGTATATTAAATGAAACACTACTAATTTTAAAAACAAAAGGTTTTTTCAACATAATAGAATTAATAAAACTATTGCCACTTGCTATTGCAGCACAACTAGCAGGCAAAAGACCTCCTTTCCTTTCTCATTCTATTAAAAATAAAGATAAATTAAAAAATATATTTAATAAATTGGAGAAGAAATAATGAAATTTGCTTTTTTCCCTGGTTGCGTAGCAAAAGGTGCAGCACCAGAACTATACACTTCAACAATTAAAGTTGCTGAAATACTAGGTATTGAACTAGATGAAAAAGCAATGGAATCTGCTTCATGTACTGGGGCAGGAGTTCTTCAAGAAAAAAACCAATTACTTGGAGATACGCTTAATGCTAGAAATATTGCCTTAGCTGAAAAACAAAATTTAGCAATTCTCACTATATGTAGTACATGCCAAGGAGTAATGTCACAAGCTGAACAAAGATTAGAAAATGAAGAGTATAGAGCTCAAATAAATGAGACATTAAAAGAAGAAGGCTTAGAATATACTGGAAAAGCACCTACTAGACATCTTCTTTGGATAATTGTAGAAGAAATTGGTGAAAAAAAATTCAAGTCTCTTGTAAAAAGAAAGCTAGATGGTTTAAATTTAGCCCCATTTTATGGATGTTATCTTGTACGACCTAGTAAAGCTCTTAGATTTTATGAAAACCCAGAAAGAGAAACTTGTTTAGAAGATCTTACAGAATGGGTAGGAGCTAAGCCAACAGAATACTCAGGAAGCAGAGCTTGTTGTGGGTTTCCCATACTAACCATCAACGAAAAAGCTGCTTTAAAAATGGTGGGTAATCACACTAGTACAGCTAAAGATTTAGGAGCAGATGCTATGGTTACTCCATGTCCTCTATGTCATCTTAATTTAGATCAATATCAAAATCGTGCTGCCGGGATGATGAAAAGAGAAATTGATATTCCAATAATTCATGTTCCTCAATTAGTTGGACTCGCATTAGGATTAGATCCAAAAGAACTAAAAATAAACAAGCATATAATATCAACTAAAAAACTATTGTCAGAAATATCCTTAAGACCTTAAAACTTCTCAATATTGATTCATATAATATTGAAAAAAATATAACTATAATCGATAATACACTTACTTCACTATTTCTGATAAATAGAACAATATAGTTATCATGGCAAATAACAATCAATTTGGGGATTTAAATCTAGCCTATATTTTGGGACTGTACGACGATTACATAACAGATCCTGAGAGCGTAGGTGAAGATCTCGTAATTTTTTTTAATTCAAGTGATTTCAAAAATCTTATAACTGCATCAGAATCAAATACCCCTAATCAAGACAATTCAAATATTTCTGAAATAAATAACATAGGGCATGAAAACAATTTTGTACTTGATGATATAAGAAAACAAGGACATAAGTTTGCTGACATAGATCCTTTGGGTCTTAAACCTAAGCGAGACTACTCTATAAATAGCAATGGATCAACAGAAAAACTTAAAAATATTTACACATCAACCATTGGATACGAATTTCACCACATCGATAATCAAGAAGAAATAGAATGGTTACAAAATCTTATAGAAAATGAGAAATTTGAATTAAATTATGAAGAGCAAACAAATTTATTAAACAGAATAATAGAAGTTGATACTTTTGAAGAATTCTTGTCTAAACACTTTCCTGCAAAAAAATGGTTTTCTATTCAGGGAGAAGATTCATTAATCCCAATTTTAGATAAAATAATTAGCTTGTCAAATAAAGACTCTATGGAGTACATGTCTATTGGTATGCAGCACAGAGGTCGAATAAGTGTAATGGCTACTCTATTTGAGCTTCCATACTCTGAAGTTTTTAGTTATCTAAAGCAAGGTAAAGTTAATTTAAATACAATACCAGATGAGATTAATCCTCCAGGGTGGATGCAAGATGTTTTATATCACTACGGATCTGAGATTTCAATTAATGAATTGAAAGTCAAATTATTAGATAACCCTAGCCATCTTGAATTAGCAAGCCCTGTAGTAAATGGATACCTCAAATCGATACAAGAAAATATAATATCTGACAAACAAAAATCAAAAGACAAATCACTTAGCATACTCACTCATGGAGATTCAAGTTTTGCTGGACAAGGAATAGTTTCAGAATTATTCAACATGAAAGATCTAGACTTATATGACGTTGGTGGAACAATACACATTGTTGTAAATAACCAAATTGGCTTTACAACTTTACCAGAAGATTCAAAATCAGAAAGGTATTGCACTGATATAGCAAAAGCATACAATATACCCGTTCTTCATGTTAATGCAGACGATGTAGAGTCATGCTTAAGAGTTGCTTCCATAGCTTATCTGTATAGAAAAATATTTAAAAAAGATATCATCATAGACTTGGTCGGTTACAGAAAACATGGCCATAATGAAGGTGATGAACCTTCATTTACACAGCCATTAATGTATAAAAGAATAAAATCCCACCCTTCTTTAAAAGAAATATATTCAAACAAATTATCCTCCCAGTATGGTAATAAAATAAATAACATAGCAAAAGATTATTTTGAAAAATGGAATCAAAAACTAGAGGCTGATTTAGAAAATCCAAATCTTAACAAATCATCAGAAATTTCTCAAAATATTATTAGAAATAATACAAATATTAGTTCTGAATATTCCTACAAAGGAACAAAATTAAGTAAACAACAATTCAAAATTATTAATGATGCAATATTTAACATACCTGAAAATATAAAGATTAATAGTCGCTTGGAAAGAATACTAAATCGAAAGCAAGAAGTTTTAAATAACAATTCAAAATTAGATTGGTCCCACGCAGAGCTATTAGCTTTAGGGTCTATAATTGAAAAAGGGATGAATATTAGACTCACAGGGCAAGATTCAGAAAGAGGCACATTCAGTCAAAGGCATGCGGTGCTTCATGATATAAATAGTGGGGAAAAATATATACCTTTAAATCATATCTTCCCAAATCAAAATGAAATACATATTAAAAACAGTCCTTTAACAGAAATGGCTACATTGGCATTTGAATACGGATACACATTGAATTCAGAAAATAATTTTGTACTGTGGGAAGCTCAATTTGGAGATTTTGTTAATAATGCTCAAACTGTTATTGATGAATATATTTCCTCAGGATTTTCAAAGTGGGGAATTAATTCATCGCTAGTTATGCTTTTGCCACATGGATATGAAGGGCAAGGACCAAATCACTCTAGCGCACATTTAGAAAGATATCTAAGCTTATGCGCTGATTCCAATCTCAGAGTAATTTATCCTTCCAAATCATCTCAATATTTTCATGCTTTAAAAATGCAAGCTAATGAAACAGAAAGCATTACACCAATGATAATAATGACTCCAAAAAGTCTGTTAAGACATCCATTTGCAGCATCTTCTGTTGATGATTTTGTAGAAAAGGAATTTTCAAAAGTATTAACTTACGATTCAAAAAATAAAGATAAATCTGAAGTTCTAGTTTTATGCTCTGGAAAAATAATAGTGGATCTATTAGATGAAAACAATAATCCCAAAAAATCAAAACTGCTCTATAATTTCTATTGAAGAACTTTATCCTTTTCCATCTAATGAAATTGAATCATTTGTAAATAAAAACAAAAAAAATTAATAAAATAATTTGGATACAAGAAGAACCAAAAAATCGAGGCGCGTGGCAATTTGTTTCAAATCAGATAAATAAAAGTTCAATATTAAATGATTTAGAGTTAGAATATTATGGATCTACTGAAAGAGCTAGCACATCTGTTGGTACGTCAGAATTACATAAAATTCAAATCGAAGCGATAACAACAAAATTTAATGAATTAAAATAAAGAGGTTAATTTTGAGTATAGATATAAAAGTACCTGAAATGGGCGAATCAATAGTAGAAGCCACAGTAGGAGCATGGGTAAAAAATGAAGGTGATATTATTGAAGCTGGAGAAACAATATTAGAATTAGAGACCGAAAAAGTTAACTTAGAAGTTACAGCTCCAGCATCAGGACAACTAGAAAACGTTAATATAGCTGAAGGAGAAATAGTTAATGTTGGTACAGTTTTAGGAACCATCAATCCAGATGTTATTGATGGAGGTAATAATGAAAAACAATCTTCAGATGATGAAGCTAATTCAAGTAATGTAACTAACGATATTAAAAGTGACCAACAAGATGAAAATTCTAGTAGCGAAATAAACATCACTCCGTTAGCAAAGAATTTAGCTGACAAAAATAACATTGATATTAATAATATTAAAGGTTCAGGCAGGGCAGGTAAAATCACAGTTGACGACATAAATGAAAAACTGTCTGGCAACAACTCCCCTGCTGCTACAAAAGCACCTTTTACTGAAACTACAGTTACTGGTGAACTAGAAACTCGAAAACGAATAACGAAACGAAGAGAAACAATTGCTAAAAGGTTAAAAGAAGCACATTTAAATACCGTCATGACAACTACATATAATGAAGTTGATATGACCGAAATAATGAAAATAAGAACTAAATACAAAGAAAGTTTTAAAGAAGAAAAAGGAGTAGGATTAGGTTTCATGTCATTCTTTGTAAAATCGGTAGTTCAATCATTAATAGACTTCCCTAACTTGAATTCTGAAATGGGAGAAAATGAAATTATCATGAAAAATTATTACAATATTGGAATAGCAGTTGCTTCTGATGAAGGATTGGTAGTTCCAGTATTAAAAAATGCAAACAATTTATCATTCTCAGGAATTGAAAATGGGATTGTAGACATGGTAAAAAAGACTCAATCCAAAACACTTACCATTGATGACCTTACTGGTGGCACATTTACTATAACAAATGGAGGTACATTTGGCTCAATGTTTTCTACTCCAATAATTAACCCCCCGCAAGTTGGTATTTTAGGTATGCATGCAATAAAAAAGAAGCCAGTGGTAATAAACGACGAAGTAGTGATCAGACCAATGATGTATCTTGCATTAACTTATGATCATAGACTTGTTGATGGAGGAGAAGCTGTTCAATTTTTAGTTAGAATTAAAGATTTTATTGAAGATCCACAAAAATTATTAATCGAAAATTAACTAATTTATGACCAATATTCCTACAAATAAAAATAATGATCATAATTGGTTTCATCCAACAAAAATATTTTTTGGGAATTCTGTACTTAGTCAATTAGATTCAATTAT
>JBJLGN010000029.1:0-128439 GCA_045564835.1 Dehalococcoidia bacterium | reverse complement strand
AGTTTGCTAGACAACTAACCGAGGCATATCGCAGTCTTGCCACGCCCTTCTTCGGCTTTTGGACCCAAGGCATCCACCTTATACCCTTAATAACTTGACCTTACATTAAAAAACTTGTTTCTCAATTTAAGACTCAAAAAATATTCAATTATAAAAGAACGATACTCCAAAAAAAAGAAACGCATTCAAAATGCGCTAACAATGAATTCGGAGCTCCAAGATGAGTAGTATATTCAATACAAAATATAGGGTCAATACATTTTGGTGGTAAATTTCAAAATAATATTAATTTTTATTTATTCTTTTTCATTATAAATGTAATTACCGGGCAGTTTGTCTTGAACACCTATTGCTACCAAAAGTTTTTGTACTACAAAATCATTTATATCTTCTATATTTTTTGGAAACAAGTAATACGGAGGATTGGGAGGGAATATTTTGACGCCTAATTGAGCTAATTTTGCCATGTTTTTCAAATGTAATGCATTAAGTGGAGTTTCCCTAGGGACTAAAACTAATTCTCTTTTTTCCTTTATCATCACATCCGCTGCTCTTTTTATCAAATTATCTGTAATTCCATTGGAAATAGAGGAAATTGTATTCATACTAGCTGGAACAATTATCATAGCTTTAGATTTGAATCCTCCGCTAGCAATCGGTGAGTAAAAATCTCCATTGCTATACATTTTAAATCTACCAGAAGAATCCCATCTCTCAATAGTTTCTCCAAAGCTAGGCAGTTTTTCATCTTTCCAAACCATTCTGCCAGCAGAGGAGCATACAAATAATACTTTTTCATTTTTTTCAAGTAATGCATCAATAACTTTATAACCCAAAATTACTCCACTTGCTCCAGTTATTGATACGATTACAGGGTGATCAGAATTCATAAATCATTTCAAATTATAGAAATAATACCAAAACCAGATATCAGCAATGAAAATAAAGTATTCCATCTAAAAAATTCTGGTCTTAAATTTATTTTATCAGATTTAGGCCAATTTCTTAAGTATTTCATAATATGTACTATCAAGCCAATTCCACAGCCAAAAAGATAAATCAGATTCAAATCATACATATACCAAAACAAAACAAAAAGACACATTGATAAAAAATCTAAAAATACAGCAAAAATAAATGTATTTATAATTCCAAATCGTGATGCAAAAGATTTTAAATTATATATTTTTTGAAAATCATAATCTTGTGTATGGTAAATCATATCAAAGCTTGATGCCCACAACATGATAGCTGCACTTAATACGTATATATCAATGTCTATACTTCCCGTAACAACTACCCATCCTCCCATAGGTGCAATAGACAATATGAATCCCAAAACAAAACTGCACATAAATGTAAATCGTTTAGTAAATGGATAAATCCACATCAAAATTAGTACAAAAGGGCTAATGTAAAAAGCAAAGTTATTAATAAAAAAACACAAAATTACAAAAAGCAAAGAAGAACTTAAAATTACAACAATGATTGATTTTTTTGACAGGGCACCAGAGGCTAATGGTCTAGATTGAGTTCTCTCATTTAATTTGTCTATTTCATAATCGATATAACGATTTGATGCCATACCAAAAGTTCTAACAAATAATAAAGCTAAGGTAACCAAAAAAATAAAATAAAAATCAAATTTCCCCTGATTTGCTAAAAGGCAACCGAAATAAGCAAAAGGTAAAGAAAATAAAGTTTCGTGAATTTTAACTGATTTAGAAAGTAATAAGATCCTGTTCATTTAATTTCGAATCCATAAGATTCCCAATTTTTATTTACATATTCAATAATATTTTTGTCCATTATTATTTCATCAGGCCATTCTCTAACTCTTGGTTCACCTTCGATTTTTTCAGTAGCATCAATACCTAGTTTCCCGCTATATCTGTAATATTCAGATGAATGATCTAAATCATCAGCAGGGCCTTCAGTTATCATTAGATCTCTTCTTGGGTCAATGTTTACTCCAATTCTCCAAAATACTTCAGATAAATTATGGATATCAACCCATTTATCTACAATAACTACAATTTTAGTTAATGATAGTAAACCAAGTCCCCAAATAGTATGCATAATCTTTTTTGCTTGTCCAGGATATTTCTTGTTTATAGAAACAATAATAAAGTTATGAAAAATACCTTCTGCAGGCATATTAACGTCAATAATCTCAGAAGTGATTTTTTTCAATGCAGGTAGCATGAATCTTTCGCTAGCTTTACCTAAAAAGTAATCTTCTTTTATAGGCCTTCCAACTGTTATTACAGGAAATAACGGTTTCTTTTTCATAGTTACTTTTTTTAATTTGAAAGTTGGATACTTAGATATCGGGGAGTAATATCCAGTATGATCACCAAAAGGACCTTCGTCTCTGTAGTCGTTCAAATCAACTTCACCTTCTAAAACTATTTCAGAATGAGCAGGAACCATGATATCTATTGATTTGCATTTAACTAATTCAACTGGTTTTGAGCGTATAAAACCTGAAAGCATAAATTCGTCTATATCAGGCGGCAATGGAGCAGAAGCAGACCACATGGAAACGGGATCGCATCCTAATACTATAGCAACAGGTACTTTTGAAATACCTAAATCTTTAGCGTGATTCTCATTCTGTGATCCACCTTTGTAAGATTGCCAATGCATTATAGCATTTAATTCGTCCAAAATTTGAATTCTATACATACCTACATTTCTTTTTTGATTAATTGGATTTGTAGAAATAACCATTGCAGACGTAAGATATTTACCAGCATCTGATGGCCACGATTTCAAAGCTGGTAAATCATGTAAATTAAAATCAGATGTATCATATACCAATTCATGACAGGGAGCATTTTTAACATGTTTTGGTTTTATTTTTCTCATATTAAGAACAGTAAATAATGTGTCTATTTTTTCCTTAAACGAATTATTTTCTTTATCAATCAATGAAATAATATCATTAGATTTTTCGTAAAGATCATTTAAACTTGAAACACCAAGAGCATTAGACATTTTAGATTCAGATCCAAACAAATTTGCAACAACAGGAATTTTATTATCATCAACGTTCTCAAACAAAACGCTGGGCCCTTGATTTTCAATAAGCCTAGTTACAACTTCTGTTATTTCAAGCTCTGAAGATACTTTTTTATTAACAACTGTAATAAGATTCTTTTCTTTTAACCAATTAACGTATTGTCTTAAATCATCAAACATATCATTTTTCACTATTTTGATTTCTTATTTTATTAGATGCTTCATCAGATTCAAAGACATCTCTGGGGATTTGAATAAAAATTTCTTTAATTTCCTTAGGTATATCAACACTGTTTAGATTCACATACCTCCCATTCACTTCTCTTCCTCCGATAATAAATCTAGTTCCATTCTCTTTTAATTTAATTAAATGTTCAATAATTTCTTGAATGTTATCTAAATTTTCATAAAAATCAGCATCAAACAATCTTATCAAAGTATCGCCTCCTATCACAAAATCAGCTCCAAGAAATAGTTTGGATTTACCAAAAAAAGTTGGTTCATCAGTTATGAGTAGATGGCTTTTTCCTTCAAATTGCTGCACTCTCTCAATTAACTCATTTTCAGATAAATTTAATTTGGCTACATTAGATATAGAAATTTCATATATTGGCAATTTATTAGTATATAAAACTGCAGTATCTAGCAGTTTTTCATGTCCAATATGTAGGGGATTGAAACTACCAGGAAATATCAGGCGATTTAAAAAAATATTTTCTGAATATTTGTTATTAATAATATTCAGATTTTCATCAAGATGAATAAATCCCTCATTTCTATTTTTTAATTGTTCAATATATTCTGGCATTTTCACACATCTATGATTGATATTTTAATCTTATCAAGATCAAATGATTTAGGTTCATATTTACTTTTTAACAAATTAAAATATATTATTTTAAGCACATAAAAACTGATAATAAAATCTTGTTTTACTCTTGTAAGTTTTTTAGATACAAATTCAATTTTATACATTAATAATTTTTCTCCATTATAAATAGTGATGTAGCCAAGATCATTTGATCGTTTAATTCGATTAGTTTTGAGTGATGAACTAACAGCAATGGAAATAAATTCATTTTTAATATCATTATTTTTATAATATTTTAGATAATTTTTTTCAGCCAAATTAGCTGTGGTTTTAGAATTAACATAATTACTGGGTTTGAAGCCTAAAAAATCATCTATTGCTTCTTTGGAATAAGGCATATTAATTCCTATTAAATTTTTAGATATCCCTTCTTTATCCAAAAGCCATTTTACTAATCTTTGACAAGATCCAAGTAAAGCAAAGACCAATCGTATTTCAGAAAAATTAATTTCTTGTATAATATCTTCGGTTTCTTTTATTGAATACTTGTAAAATTCCTCATATTTCATGATTTACATACAATTTCTTATATATAAACTATTATATATACATAAATCTTTTTAAAACATAATGAACAGAAGAAATAATAACCCAAAACCTGGATCTAATATTGTTAGAATTTCAAGACTTGAATCTATAAGTCCTATAAATATTTCTACAAACAAATTTGATCTGAAAAAAAAATTATACAACCCTTCTCTTACATTATTAATAATTTATCTTTCAATAATATTTGTTGAAACAATTCTGTTGCTACTTCCCATCTCAGTAAATAATCCTGAGCAAAATTCTATAATAAAAGCATTCTTCACAGCCACGTCATCATTCACACTAACTGGGCTTGTCGTAGAAAACACAAATCAATTCTGGTCTCCTGTGGGACAAGCTATCATAGTCTTTTTTATATTTATAGGCGGCATTGGGTTTATGACTTCTTCTTCATTCATTTTAAAATTGTTTGGTCAAAAAATATCATTAACACAGCAAATTTTATTAAGAGAATCTATAGCAGACACTCAATCATTAGGGAGAATACAAATAGGTAATATTGTCTCTACTTTAGGGCTGATTGTTTCGTATAGCTTATTTGTACAATTAGTTATAGCTATAATTTTAACTTTAATATTTATGCCAGACATGAATTTATCTAATGCTATTTGGCAAGGATTAGCACATTCAATTTCTGCGTTTAATGGGTCCGGTTTTATATTTTTTGACAATGAAGGGTTGCTTGGTGGTTATGAAAATAACTCTAAAATTTTAACAACGATTGGCAGTGGCCTATTTCTAGGTAGTATTGGTTACTTGGTATTCTTAGATTTCATTCAAAGTTTTCGATGGCAAAGATTTTCACTAAATTCCAAAATAGTAATATCTTCAACATTATTTTTAAATACAATAGGAACCATCGTTTTTTTCACGCTAGAATCCCAATCGGGCAACGGAGTTCTAAACGAACTTTCATCAGTAGATTCTGCTAAGCATTCTCTATTTAATTCATTAAGTGGTAGGACCGCAGGATTTTCATCATTACCATTTAATTTGATTAATTCATCCACTGTTATTTGGTGCTCCGCATTAATGTTTATAGGAGGAGCTTCGGCATCCACTGCGGGAGGAATCAAAGTTAATACATTTATGGTCATATTTGCATTCGTAAAAAGTACATTGTCAGGATCTCAAAATACTTCAATTTTTGGTCGTGAAATTCCAGATGATCAAGTGAAAAGATGTATAACAATAGCTATAGTGGGACTAATAGTTGTAATATTTTCTTTAATAATAATTTCAAATATTGAAAAAAACACTGAATCAAATAAAATTTTATTTGAAATATGCTCTGCATTTGGGACTGTTGGGTTATCATCAGGGTTTACTGCAATAGCGTCAAATGGATCGAAAATAATATTAACTATATTAATGATAATCGGACGAATAGGACCAATAACATTGATTCTAGCTTTGGGTAATATAAATAACCCTAAATTGTTCAAATATGCTGAAGAAAGAGTTACAATAGGTTAAGGAAATAAAATGAAAAAACAAGTCGCAGTAATAGGAATTGGAAGGTTTGGAAGAAGCGTTGCTACTGAATTATATAATTTAGGCCACGATGTTCTTGCTATAGACAAAATCGAAGAAAGAGTTCAAGACATGCTTGGAAAAGTGACTTATCCAGTCTCAGGTGATGCTACAAACGAATCTACTCTAAGGGAATTAGGTATTGCTTCATATGATGCTGCAATAGTAGCCATTGGTTCTGACACTGTATCTAGTTTGATGACATCTGTTTTACTAAAATCAATAGGTGTCCCTTATGTGGTTGCAAGAGCACAAGATGAACTTCAAAGAAATGCCTTAAAAAGAATACAAGTTGATAAAACACTTCTTGCAGAACAAGAAATGGGGGCTCAATTGGCTCATAATTTATTTAATCCAAATGTTATTGAATACATGGGTATGACTGCAAATTATGGTATCAGTAAAGTAGAAGTATCAGAAAATCAGAAAGGCAAATCACTAAAAGAATTAAATATTGGGACTTCAAGAGATAAATATAATTTAACAGCATTAGGAATTATTAGGTCAAAAAATATTATTCTAAATCCTGATATAAATGAAGTCATAAAAAAGGATGATGTGTTAATTCTAGCTGGTAATAATGAGCTAATTGATAAAATGTTTGGAGAATAAATAGTATTTTTCAGTCAGAAATAGAATCAAAAAAAACTGAATTAAGCAATAAGATTGTTGTAGGAATTTCCGGTTCATACCTTGATAACAATTTGATTGAAAACGCAATTGAAATTTCTGATGAAGACACTGAAATCTGTTTACTGTATGTAATAATTATTCCAAAATCAAAAGCTTTGGATGTAGAAGATGAAAAATCTTTTGCGAATGCTGAAAACATTTTAAAAAAAATAGAAACTAAATATAAAAAAATTTCAAAAATGTACGGCGAAATTATTCAATCAAGACATGCTGGTTCAGCAATTATTGAAATAGTAAATATTAATAAACCTAAATTATTAATTATTGGAGCAAATGAAAAAGAAGGATCAAATGCAATTATTGGATCTAATGCTTCATACATACTTAACAATATAATTTGCCCAACGATAATATATAAAAAATAAAAAATTTATGAATAAGACATCTAAAAAAAACAATGTAACAATAATAGGATTATCAGATATATCCATTTTTATTTTGGAATCTTTAGTAAAGTCAAATAAAAATTATAATATTACATTGATTTATGACAAAGAGGAACAAAATGAAAATATTATCTCTTTAAACAAATATTCAAATCTAATAAATTTGAAATCCGAAAACTTATCAAATTCATATTATTTGAATTCAAATGAACATTCAAATAATATTCTAACAATATGCGCTACAAATGATTATAAATTAAATATTTTATTTTCGGCTCTTATTAAATCTTCAGAAAATTCAGAGAAAATATTTTGTCACGTAAATAATAATCAATATCACAATTTATTTGAAAAAGAGGATATAGTTACTTTTAATCCTTGGGATTTACCAAAAAATCTAAGTTCTTTTTGGGAGTAAAATGTATGTAATTATAGTGGGAGTAAATAATTTAACAAAAAGTCTTGTTGAATGGTACTCAGAGCACGAAAATGAAATAACTATAATTGAAAAAAATTTAGATAAATGCCATTATTTTGATCAAATTTTTGGACCTATATGCCAAAACGGTGATGCATGTGATATTGAAACTCAAGCCGTTGCTGGAATGAATAGAGCTGACGTACTCATTGCAGCTACAAAGTCAGATAAAGACAATTTTTTAATTAGCATGATTGCAAAATCAAAATTCAAAGTAAAAAAAATTATCAATACGGTAAATGATTCTAATTTTAGCAATACCTTTTCTTTTTTTGGAATAGAGTCGGTAATAAATATAGAATCTTTATTATTAAAATCTATAGAGAAAGAAACAGCATTATTAGCTCCATGGGTAATAACAGAATTAAATACAAATCCTAAAAAAACAATACTTGCAATAAGAATAGATGAAGAATCAAAAATAGTAGGAAAATCTATAAAGAATTTAAATTTACCTAGAAATACTTCAGTAATTTTAATTATAAGATCTAATGGGTTAACAGACATCCCTTCAAATGAAAAAACAATTCATGTAAATGATGAATTGTTAATTCTCACTGAATACAATAATACTGATAAAATGCTAGAATACTTATCTTAATATTAATATATAAAAAGCAGCAAAATCATGAAAAGCATAGCATATTTAGGCCCAGTAGGCTCATATTGTGAACAAGCAGCCATATCAAAATATTCAAATGAAAAATTATTTCCAATGCCAACAATTCCTTCTGTTATTGAAGCTGTACAAGATGGAATTACAGACATAGGAGTCGTACCAATAGAAAATAGCATAGAAGGATCAGTAACTTTTACTCTAGATGCTCTCATTCATAACTACACAGTAAATATCAAATCAGAAATCATGATTAATATAGCACACTCACTCATCAGCAATAAAAAGTACAATCTAAAAGAAATTACTAAAATATATTCTCATCCTCAAGCTCTTTCACAGTGCAGATTATATATATCAAAAAATTTACCTCAAGCTGAGTTGATAAATACGTCTAGTACTTCAGCTGCATTTGAAAACATAATAGATCAAGGAAATGCTTACGCAGCTATAGCTCATTCGAGAAATGCAAAATCAAATAATTTAAATGTATTAGCAGAAAACATTCAAGACGAAAAAATAAACATTACCCGATTTGCTGTTTTAGGAATGAAAATTGCTACCCAAACAAATAACGATAAAACTTCTTTTTGCTTTGATTTTTCAGATATTGATAAGCCTGGTCAATTAATTAATGTTATGAAATTGTTTTCAGAAGCAAACATAAATATTACAAAGATAGAATCAAGACCTTCAAAAAAAGAATTAGGGAAATATATATTTTGGATGGATATAAATGGTCACATTAAAGAAGAAAAGCTAAAAGATATATTTAATCAGGTAAAACAAATGACAAGTATGCTAAAAATCATAGGATCATACCCTGTATCGACAAGAATTATCTAATCTTCGTCATTTTTAGGCTTCTTATCTTTATTAATTAGTTTATCAATATCTTCGAATATATCCTTAGATGGTTCAATTCCCAATCTATCTAGATAGTTTCTAAGTGATTCAATAACATCAAGAGTAGCATCTCTCATATTAAGAGCAAAAAGTTTTATCCGTTCATTTTCAGTTAGTTCAGTTTGTTTTAATTTTTTCACAAGTTTGGGTCCTAAATACATTCCTAAAGCAAATCCTAAAAATAAATTATTTAATCTACTTTGCTTTTTTTTATCACTCATTTTTTTTTCTCCTTATTTTTTCTGATGCAGATTTGGTTGCATCCTTAGCTTTCTGGGTTGCATTGTCAATATTAATAGACTTAATATAACTAACTAATTTTTCAATTGATTTAGAATTAATTTTATCCATTGGTGAAACTAGATAACCAATTAAAGACCATAATTTTTGTGAACTTTCAACTAAAGAATCAAGTTTGGAAAACAACTTATTTAATTTCATATAACCTAATATGGATAATATTGTTAGTATTATTATGAAACCTATTATGATTACATCTCTAATTACTGCTGTTACTTCTTCCATAAAGACCAATTATGGTTTTAATAATATTCTTAAATTACCACTTCCATCCTTTTGTTGATCCATTATACTGTGATTATCGTTTTTTGCCCACAATAATACATCATAAGTATTTAATTCGTCAGGGATAATCACTTCAACAATTGATTCTTTGTCTTTTTTTATCTGATCTGCTAAAGCTGCTATAATCCCTGAGCATGATTTACCTTGTCCGTCTATTATCACATCGCCATTAGAAAAATATTTATCAGAAATTTTAAAATTATTTTCTAATGATTCTCGTACTTTAAGTTCTCCAGATTTCCTTAATTCTAGCTGGTTTTTAAAATGGTTAACAGCTTCCCAGTGGACACCTTCATCACGATCCCCTTTTGTACAAACAGCTCCTCTAACACCAACTATGTCAGGGTTGATTCTTGCAAGTTCATCTAAGTCACTTAATTTTAAATGCCCTGAAAGAGCTGTGCTTAAACCTCTAGATTTAGCTTCTATAACCATTTCTTTTAATTCTTCTTCCGGCATGAAATCAAATAAGTTTCTTCCATCTTTAACTAAAGTGTCAATTAAAAATCCATCACATTTTCCTTCTATAGCTAATTTAACCATTAATGATGGATTCAGCCCATTTTCATAAATCAAATTGTCAGCAAATAAAGAACCTATTAATAAAGTATTAGATCCATCTAAAGCTTCTCTGCAGGCTAATAATGTATCAAGTGCGTGTTCATATTCATCATGCATGAATCCAACCTTTACTGACGTAGCTTCCAAAAGACCAGCTGCATGAACAGCCATAGCAACTGTTCCTATTTGATTTGGAACAACTCCTAAAGTTAAACTTGAGTGAATTGGGTCAGGAGCAATAATTTTAACTTCCTTAAAAGTGTTTGGATGAGCAGATCCTACTAAGGCTTCTTGTAAATTTTTTACATCTACAATATCTGCGCCTCCTTTGATTGCTTCCTTAGCTTCTTTTACATTTTGCACACTTACTAATAATAACATTTGCTTACCTCATTTAAACATTTAATGAAATTTTTAACTTATTTAGATCAATCAGTTCATTTTTTAATTTTTCTTTATCAACACTATTCAAATCTTTAACAGGAAGTCTTGGTCCTCCGCTTTTCATGCCAACTAATTCTCCCCAATATTTACACAATGCAACAGGTAATACTCCTCCAGCATCGCTAACTGTTTTTTGCCACCAATTGTCAGATATTTGTTTTATTTCTTTAATCTGATCTTGATATAAATTATTATCGATTTTGCCATTGCAAGCATCTTGCACAAATTTTGTGTAACTATTATTTTCAGGTGTGTCAAATCTCCAATCAGAAGTATTAGCAAACATTACTTGTTGCTGGAATCCTGATTTTTCTCCTTCCCAAAAGATCCATTCATCAGGTGTGCTAATAATAGCTTTTTCACCTAATAACTTATGTGAATTAATTGAAATTTCCTTATTGAAACTTGCTTCTTTGACACCAACTATATTTTCTATACTAACGATTTGATCTAACTCAGTTTCATTTAATATAGTTCCAAATTGAGGTGAATTATAATACATGATTGCCAAATTAGTTTTACTACAAATATATTCTATAAAATCTATAACTTGGGATGGCTTTCTTGTAGCAAAATAGGGGGCTCCGATAATTACTAATTCGTAACCGATTTGTTCAGTATAAGATAGCAATTCTATAATGTCTTTTACAGAAGTATGGGTTACATGAGCTGCAACAGGCCAATCTTGAGCTTGATCTATTACAATATGCATCAGCTTTTTTCTCTCTTCAGTTGTCATGCTCCAAAATTCTCCCATTCCCCAGGAACAGCCAGCTCCATTTGATCCTAAACTTTTGACATATTCAATGTTTGATCTCAAACCCATTTCGTCTATATTGCCCTGATCATTAAATGGGGTAACTAAAGTAGACCATTGTCCTTTCAAAAACTCTCTTGCCCACTCTTTAGATTCTGATTTTTGATACGATTTCATATTTTACATAGCGATTAATAAAAATTTCACGATATTATTTTACATCACTTACTAACAAAAATAATACAATTAATTCTTATTCTAATTTAGTTTGCCTTCCATTTGATCTTTAATTTTATATATTCTTTCAGACAAATCTGTATTTCTAGCAAATTCTTCGTATTGACTTGAGATAAATTCTTCCGCTAATGTTCTGGAAGATTCTTGAATATCTCGGTCTTGTATCAAGTTTGCAACCTTAAACAAAGGAATTCCACTTTGTTTGGTTTGCATAACATCACCTTCTCCTCTAATTCTTAAATCTTCTACAGACAATTCAAACCCGTTAGTAATGCGTTCAAATATTTTCAATCTTTCAATAGTATGTTCATTGTCATTATCAGACACCAGAATGCAAAAACCTTCATGTTCACCACGGCCTACTCTGCCTCTTAGTTGATGTAATTGAGACATTCCAAAACGATCTGCACTTAAAATTAACATAACGCTTGCATTAGGAATGTCTACACCAACTTCTATAACTGTTGTACTTACTAGTATATTTATTTCTCCGTTTCTAAAACTATTCATAATGTTTTCTTTATCACTGATTTTTAATCTTCCATGAATTAATCCAACGTTAAATTGAGGAAATATTTCTGATTGTAATTGTTGAAATATTTTCTGCGCCGAATCTGAATTCATTTTTTCAGATTCTTCTATCAAAGGACAAACCACAATTGCTTGCCTGCCTTCTTCGATTTGTTTTTTAATATGACTATAACCTGATTTTAATCTTGATGATTTAATATATTTTGTTTTAACTCTTCTTTCACCAAAAGGTAATTCAGTTAATTCGGATAAATCAAGGTCTCCATAAACGGTAAGCGCTAAACTTCTTGGTATAGGAGTAGCAGACATAGTAAGAGTATGTGGATGAATTTGATCTGATGATTTGATAGAAGATCTTTGCAAAACTCCAAATCGGTGTTGTTCATCAATTATATTTAAAGCTAATTTAGGAATTTTTATGTTTTCCTGAATGAGTGTGTGAGTTCCAATTATCAAATCGATTTCACCATTATTAATATTTTTTGACATAATTAATTTGTCTTTTGCAGACATACTTCCTAAAAATAAACCTATTGTTATATTTTTCATATTATTTGCTAATGAAATTGATGTATGAAAATCACTTAATTGTATTTTGTTTTTAAATAAATCTAATGTTTTTATATAATGTTGTTCAGCTAATATTTCTGTGGGCGCCATAATTGCTGCACGAAATTTTTTCTCTATAACCGATAAAGCAGTTACAATTGCAACAAGTGTTTTGCCACTTCCAACTTCACCTTGTAGCATTCTTGACATAGGTTCATGTTTATCTAAATCTTTAGTAATTTCTCTTATTATTTGAACCTGAGACTGAGTAGGAACAAAATCTAAAGACTGAAAAAAACCATCCACAAAATCCCAAGAGATTCTTATTTTGTTTGATTTTTGCGTAGATTTTTGTTCTCGTTTTTTTAATAACCAAGCACATTGTAGTAAAAAAAATTCATCAAAAACTATTCTCTTTCTTGCATTGGCATATTTATGTATATCGTCAGGATAGTGAAATTGTTTTATGGCATCTGGTAAATTCATCAGATTTTGTTTAGAAATCAAAGATTTTGGAAGGAATTCTTGAACTTGATTGCCAACTAAGTTAAGTGTTTTTTTTACTATTTGCCTTATAGTTCTTTGATGAATTTGCCCTGACAATGGGTAAACCGGAACAAATCTGCCAACATGAGTTAAGTCAGTTTGAGAATCAGTATCAATAATTTCATATTCAAAATTTCCTGAAAATAATATGCTTCCTCTAAATACATTTACTTTCCCGCTAATAATAACTTTTGCATTTGGTTTCAATTGTTTAACCAGCCAACTCCTACCAAACCACTGAACTTTTACATTTCCTGTATCATCTCCTAAAATACCTACTGTTGCATTTACTCCATTTCTATATCGCATAGTTTTGGCTTCCCATACAGTTAAAACAACAGTTTGAATCTCTCCAGCAATTAATTCATTAACTTTTTTTATATCATTAAAATCTCTATGCCTTCTTGGATAAAAAGTCAAAACATCATAAAGAGTGAATATCTGATTTTGCTTAAACATGTTTATAACTTTAGAAGAAACTCTTCCTAGTGATTTGATTTCTGAATCAAGGGTTAATTTTTTTTCTATTTTTTTATTTTTAGGTTTGGATGAATTTTCATTTTTATTATCATTTAGCAAAAAATCGATTTCTTCAATTAGCCTATTACAAAATATTTTTCTTCCTGCAGAATCTAATACAGAGTAAATGGGTTTCTTTCCATACTTGTCTTGATAAGTCCGGGTAAGATGAGCAAAATATTGTGCATTAGTTTCCATATACCCATCCAATCCTCCCCCAACTACAGCTTTATTTTCATAATTTTTAGAAATTTCTAACATTATGATTTTTTTAAAAATATTGAGATTTTCGCTTACGATATCTCTATTTTGCGGGTTGGAATGCATGTTATATTTATTCTAATACTAAAGATGCAATGAAATTTTGTTGTCCACCATTTTGGAATTCTATTTCTATATTTTCATATAGAGTTATTAGTTTTTGTTCAATAGAATCTGAGTCGCCAATTTCCCCCCAATAAATAGTCAAATAACTATCTTTGTTTGGATCCATAGATTTAATAGTTTTATTAAATGATTCAAGCAAATCTGATTCGGAAATTAAAATTTTTCCTTCGAATATAGAAATATAATCTCCTTTCTGATAATTTGTCCCATCCATGTTACCTGATCTTGACGAAGTAGAAATGGAAGCAAAAACTATATCTTTAATATAATCTTTCATATTTTCCAAATTTGATTGCATATCAATTTCGTTATTAAATACAATCATTGAAGTAAGCCCTTGTGCAACAGATTGAGTTTTAATAACACTGACATTTTTCTTACTTTTTTCAGAAGCAGATTCGCAAGCCATAATGGCATTCTTATCATTTGATAACACAATAACATCATCAGTGTCACATTTAGATATTGATTCTAAAATTTCTTCTACACTAGGGTTGATTGTATTACCACAAGAAACAATTTCGTCCGCGCCAATATTAAAAAACAATTCGTCAAACCCTTTCCCGTTAGAAATAGCAATAATTGAACATATTTGGTTTTCATTTACTACAGAAGATGATGGTTGTGGAGGCTTTTTTAGCAAATTCTTCAAATTGCTTATCCATATTTTCAATATTAATCTCCATTAGATCACCAAAATTTACACACGCACTCAAAATACTTCCAGGGTCCTCTGAATGAGTGTGCACTTTAACATAGTTATCAATACCAGTAATTACTGTGGAACCACCTGTTTTATTGACTTCCTTTTTCACAACATCGTGCGATATTCCTTCTCCGTTAATTACCAACTGTACGCAATATCCCCACTCATCATCTGAGTGTTCGTCAAAGTATGTTCTTAAAGAAATTTCGTCGGAATTTGGTTTGTTCATAATTTTTTCAATATCTGCTTCCTCTTTGCAAATGTAGCTTTTCATTGCTTCGAAAATTACTATTAATCCTTGTCCTCCTGCATCTACAACACCTGCTTCTTTTAGAATATTTAGCATATTAGGAGTGTCTAGCAATACTTCTCTAGTTTTATCGCAAACCTTGGGGATAATGGAAGTAAATGAATCAGTTTTCAATTTTGACTGATTCCATGAATCCGAGAAAGCTTTGATTATAGTTAGCATAGTACCTTCAACAGGATTACTAACTGATTTATAACTAGCTTTAACAGCACTTTCTAAAGAAGCTCCAAATTCATTAACATCGCATTGTTCTATATTATCTAATCCAGCAGATAATCCTTGAAGAATTTGAGATAATATAACTCCACTATTACCTCTCCCGCCTAAAACTGCATTTTGAGCTATATATCTACTGACTTGATTAATATTTTTTTGCTTTAATTCTTCAATATTTTTCAATGCAGATTCCAAAGTCAAATACATATTTGTACCAGTATCACCATCAGGAACAGGAAAAACATTTAATTGATTAATATCATCTTTATGTTTATAAATTAAATCTTTAGCCAAAATTAAAATTTCTAATAAATCGGATCCATTTAATTTTTTTACAGTTTTCATATTTTTATTATTGAGATATAAATGACAAATTATTCATTGAATGATAGAATAATTCATCTGAATTATTATTATTATAAGAAATATACCGTATAAGATAAAGGCAGTCATGGCAAAATGTGAATTAACTGGCAAAATTTTTCAATCAGGAAATAATGTCAGTCATGCAAAAAATAGAAATAAAAGAAGATTTAACCCAAATCTACAAAAAATGTCGTTTTGGAGCAGTGTATTAAGTAAAAAAATCAATATAACAGTAGCAACAAGCGCGATAAGAGATATAGATAAAGCAGGAAGTTTTGATTCGTACCTAATCAAAGCTAATGATGAAAACTTATCACAAAAAATAATTAAAATTAAAAAAGAAATAGTTTCTAAATAATTTTATTTATTTAATAATTTCCTTAGAACAAATTGCAATAACCCGCCATTGGTAAAATAGTTCACTTCAGCATTAGTATCTATTCTAGATTTGACTTTTATAGATTTTGATACATTGCTGTCATCAGTAATTGTAAGATTTAAAATACTTCCAGGAATTTTTGTTTGTCCTATATCATCTAAGGAAATGATTTCATTTCCTTTCATATTTAGTGATTCAAAATCTTCATTATTAGTAAATTCCACTGGTAATATACCCATCCCAATCAAATTAGATCTATGTATTCTTTCATAACTTTTGGCAATAACTAATTTAACACCTAGTAAGTATGGTCCTTTTGCAGCCCAATCTCTAGAGCTTCCACTACCATATTCTGATCCTGCTATGATTACTAAGGGTGTATTGGTTTGCTTGTATCTTTCTGAAGCTTCAAATATGCTCATTTTTTCTTCGGAAGGGAAATGAACAGTATTCCCACCTTCTACGTCAGTTAACAAGTTTTTTAACCTTACATTTGCAAAAGTACCTCTAACCATAACGTTGTCATTACCTCTTCTTGACCCATATGTATTAAAATCTAAAAGAGCAATATCTTTTTGCTGGAGATACTTAGATGCCGGAGAGTCTTTACTAATATTACCTGCAGGAGATATGTGATCTGTTGTAATACTATCTCCAAGTACTGCAAGTATTCTCGCATCTGTAATATTTTTTTGTTCAGGTAATTCTTTGGTAAAATCATCGAATATAGACAAAGGCTGAATATAAGTTGAATATTCATCCCAATTATACAAATCTCCTTCGGGCACTGATAATTCTCTCCAATTTTTATCGCCATCAAATACTGTGTCATATCTTTTTTTAAACATCTTTGGATTCAATGAAAAATTCACTTTGTTATCAATTTCATCCTTACTTGGCCAAATATCTTTTAAATAAATATCCTTCCCGTCTGCAGAGGTCCCAATTGGTTCATTATCAAAATCAATGTCTAAAGTACCTGCCAAAGCATAGGCCACTACTAAAATTGGAGATGCAAGATAATTTGCTTTAACTTGTTGATGTACTCTAGCTTCAAAATTTCTATTTCCGCTTAAAACAGCACAAGTAACCAAATCCTCATTATCAATTTTATTAGCCACATGTTCAGGTAAAGGACCACTATTTCCTATGCAAGAAGTACATCCATGCCCAACAATATGAAATCCTAGTTTTTCTAAAGGTTCAATTAATTCTGCTTTATTTAAATAATCGTCTACAACTTGAGATCCAGGTGCAAGACTAGTTTTAACCCATGGTTTCGTTTCTAATCCATAACTAACTGCGTTTCTAGCTAATATTCCGGCTCCTACCATTACATCTGGGTTGGATGTATTAGTACAACTTGTTATAGCAGCTATAACTACAGATCCATGATCAAGATTGCTAGAATCAGTTATATATTCATTGGATTCAGACAAAAAGTTTGTAAAATTTGTTCTTACGTCCGAAAGTTTAACTTTATCTTGTGGCCTTTTTGGCCCAGCCATGCTTTGTTCTATTTCACTCAAATCAATGGTTACAACATCTTCAAATGATTTTTGATTATCTACGCCATACAGTCCTTGTAATTTTGAATATTTTTCAACTAGTTCAATTTGATGCTTATCCCTGCCAGTCAATTCAAGGTAGTCCAAAGTTTTTGTATCTATAGGAAATAAAGAAGCAGTTGCGCCATATTCTGGAGCCATATTTGAAATGGTAGCTCTGTCTGGTAAAGATAATTGATCAAAGCTTTCTCCAAAAAATTCTACAATCTTACCAACAACACCGTAATTTCTTAATTTTTGAGTTATTGTCAAAACTAAATCAGTTGCTGTGACATGATTAGATAAAGAACCTATTAAATTTACACCAATAACTGATGGTATTTTCATATATACAGGCTGTCCTACCATAACTGATTCAGCTTCGATACCTCCAACACCCCATGCAAGTACCCCTAAACCGTTGACCATAGGTGTATGAGAATCAGTCCCTATAACAGTATCAGGAATAACCAAAGAAATATTATTATATTCTCTTTCAGAAACAACAGGTGATAAATATTCTAAATTAACTTGGTGAACTATACCTGCTCCTGGTGGAACTACTTTCATATTGCTAAATGATTTTTGTCCCCATTTAAGAAGAGAATATCTTTCACTGTTTCTCTCATATTCTTTTTCAACGTTACCCATAAATGCTTTATTAGTTCCAAAAAAATCTACCTGAACACTATGATCAATTACTAAATCAACTGGAACCATTGGATTAACAATAGATGGATCTCCATTATTTTTTTTTACAGCATCTCGCATACTTGCCAAATCTACAACAACAGGAACTCCAGTAAAGTCTTGTAATAAAACTCTTGATGGATAGTAAGGAACTTCATTCGAATTTTTAAAATCTGCCCAACGAGATAAATCAGTGATATTAAAATCTTCATTTTCATCCAAGCATGCATTTCTTACTATATTTTCAGTCATAATTTTCACAGCATTGGGCATGCTGCTAATATTTAATTCAGGATATAATTGATTTAATTTGTCTAAACTACAGTAAGAATACTGTTTTGAATCAATTCGAAATGAGTCGTTGATTTTATATTCATCTTTATAATTCATAATTTAAATCCCTCATAATTTAAATGTATATTAATACTATCTTTCCAAATTAAAAAATTTGTAATTTTTATCAATATACTCTTCTTGGTCCTTTGGAACATCTTCCTCAGCATATATTGCTTCTACAGGACACACAGGTTCGCAAGCTGCACAATCAATGCATTCTTCCGGATTGATATAATATTGATCTTCATTATCAGTAGTGTAAATACAATCAACTGGACACACATCTACGCATGAACCATCTTTAAGCCCTACACAAGTTTTTGAAATAATATAAGTCATAATTTTCCTCGAAGTTTTTTTTTGACAAATTTAATAGTATATTTATAAAGATAACCTTACAATATATTTTGAATGATATTTTTTAAAGGATTGTTATTATAAGTAAAAATAGTAAAAATAAAAATAAATTTTTATTCATAGATGGACATTACTTAATGTTCAGGTCTTGGTATGGGATCAAAACTCCCATGATAAATAAAGAAGGTATAGAATTAAGTGCTATTTATGGTTTTTTTAATACAACTTTAAAACTAATCAATTCAATAAAACCTTCTCATATAGGAGTAGCTTTTGATACCAAAGGACCAACTTTCAGAAATGATTTATACATTGAATACAAAGCGAACAGGTCTGAAGCTCCGGATGAATTAAAATTGCAACTAGATTTGATATCTAAAAAATTACCAAATACTAACATATCATCATTTTCACAAGAACTATACGAAGCTGATGATATATTAGGAACATTGAGCAATAAACTCAGTTCTGATAACTCTAATGAAATTTATATTTTTTCTGGTGATTCAGATTTACACCAACTTGTTAAGAAAAATGTATTTGTAATCACAACAACAAGAACAGGTGAAATAAAAATTTTCAACGAACAGGAAATACAAAATACTTACTTGGGATTAAGCCCAAATCAAATAATAGACTTCAAATCTCTTACAGGAGATACTTCCGACAATATTCCTGGTATACCTGGGGTTGGAAAAAAAACTGCTATAAAACTTTTAAATGAATATAAAACTATGGATAATTTATTTTCTAAAATAAGTAATATTCCTCAACAAAAATTACGAAACAATTTGGAAGAATTCAACCAAAATTCAATAAAAGCAAAAGAACTTATTACTATTAATCAGGAAATGGATATAAAAATAGACTCTGACAAACTTGCTTTGTCAGAAATCAATCAAACTGGATTGATAGATCTTTTTAAAGAATTTGAATTTAACTCACTACAAGAAAGGTATCAAAAATCATTGTTTAAAGAATCGATTACAAAAACTGATCAATCAAACTCAATTATGACAAAAAGATCTAGGCTTCATGTAATTGACACTGTATCAAAATTAGATGAGTTGATTTTAAAATTAAATAACCAAAAAGAAATTGCTTTTGATACTGAAACAGACTCTCTAAATCTGATTGATAATCCAATAATTGGAATCTCATTATGTTTCAATGAAAGCGACGGATATTATTTACCATTACAGCATTCAAATGACAAAAATTTATCTTTAAAAGAAACCCTTGAAAAATTAAAACCGATATTTGAATCAAATTCTATATTAAAAATTGGTCACAACATAAATTTTGACTACTCAGTAATACTAAACCAATGCAATAAATTAAATATTAATGTTGAAATTAAAAATTTCAGTTTTGACACTTTGTTGGCAGCTCATTTATTGAATTACCAAAACTTGGGATTAAAGAATATAGTAAAAGATTTATATGGTGTTGAATTGAAATCTATAACAGACATTATTGGCAAAGGAAAAGACCAAGTTAAGATGTCAGAAAAACAAATTTTCGAGGTAGCAGAATATGCAATTAATGATGCAGTATACACTTTTAGAATTAAGCAGATTTTTTATAAGGAATTGAAAAATAAAAGTTTAATAGATCTATTCAATGATATTGAAATGAAATTAATTCCAATAATAATTGAAATGCAGCAACATGGAGTGCCTTTGAATATCGATTATCTGAGCTCTTTAAATGAAGATTTCACAAAAAAAATAGAGAAACTTCAGTCTAGAGCGAACGAAATTACAGGCAATAAAATCAATCTTAGTTCACCTCAACAGCTTAGCAAAATTTTATTTGAGGATTTTGATTTACCTAAAAGTAAAAAAACAAAACTAGGATATTCAACAGATTCTCAGTCAATTGTAGATCTTAAAAACAAATTAAATGATAAATTGAAAGCAAATTACACTCCTTCTTTAGAAGACTCTCGTAATCTGCAATTTCTAAATCTAATTCAAGATTATAGAGAGATATCTAAATTGTTATCATCTTATATTAAAACACTGCCAATGTTAGTTAATGAAAATACCAAAAGGGTGCATACCAAATTTAATCAAGCTGGAACTACTACAGGCAGATTATCAAGTAATGATCCAAATTTACAAACTATACCTAAAAAATCCAGTCTTGGTATACTTGTAAGATCAGCTTTCGAGGTGGATAGCGCTAACTCAGAACTAATTTCAGCAGATTATTCACAGATAGAATTAAGAGTTCTTGCTCACTTCTCAAAAGACAAAAACCTCATTAAAGCATTTAAGAATGGTGAAGATATACACAGCTTCACAGCAGCAACAATGTATGAATGTGATATTGAAAAAGTAAGTTCTGATATGAGGAGAATAGCAAAAATATTAAATTTTGGAGTTCTTTACGGTTTGAGTCCGTACGGGATATCAAGGCAAACAAACCTTACCGTTCAACAGGGTAAAGAATTTATTGATATGTATTTTAATAGATTCCCTTCAATATCAGATTATCTAAACAAAACAAAAATTGAAGCAAAAAATTTGGGGTATGTAGAGACTATTTTTGGTAGGAAAAGATACATACAAGAAATACAATCAAATAATCAAAGAGTACAAGCACACGGGGAAAGAATGGCAGTGAATATGCCTATACAAGGGACTGCAGCAGAAATCATTAAGCTTGCTATGATAAACATATCTGATAAATTAAATATTGAAAATATGAAAAGTAAAATGTTATTACAAATTCACGACGAACTTATTTTCGAATCCCAAAAATCTGAATCAAAACAACTAATAAATATACTTACCAATACAATGACTAATGTAGTACAATTGTTAGTTCCTTTGGATATAAACATAGAAATAGGGGAAAATTTAGGGGAAATGAAATAATACACTTTAACAGGAGTTAATATGTCTAGTAATAAAATCAAGCCTACAGACAATCTTATAAAAGCCGTAAATTTGTACACTAATCGTATGAGAAAATCTAGAAAAGAAAGTATAAAAAATGATCTTTCGTCATTTATTATATGGCTAAATGAATGCTTGGAGCCTAAATCATACAACGAAAATGACGATTTAGATAATATAAACCTTAACTTAATTGAACCTAGTTATATAGAGCAATATGTTCAAATGACAAATATTAAGCACTCTAACTTTAACGCATCAAAAAAATTAACAGTTGCCAGAGATTTTTTAGGATTCTTACATAATCCTGATTCAAATGACGAAACTGTAACATTTACAAATTCTAATTTAGGCAATCATATAAGAAATAAAAAAGGGCGCAGATCTGGATCCTTAGGCCTTAAGTCAAGATTACACGAAGAGGAGTCTATAGAAATATCTCAAGAGTATCACAACACATTAAAAAAAGATTTAGAAGAAAAATTTAAGGAGAGAGAAGATGTTGTTGTAGAAATAAATAAAGCTGCAGCAGATAAAGATTTCCGAGAAAATGCCCCCTTAGAAGCAGCAAGAGAAAAACAGGGACTAATAGAATCACAAATAAAAACAATTGAAGAAACAATGAGAAAATCTGTCATTACAAGCACTAAAAAGAATACTAAAACTAATAAAATGGCAAGGATTGGTTCTAAAGTTACTATGACACAAGATAAAACAAGAGTAAAAATAAGCTTGGTTTCTTCACCTGAAGCTGATGTGAACACATCTAAAATATCAGTAGACTCACCTCTTGGTAAGGCTATAGTTGGCAAAGCAGAAAACGACGAAGTAACTGTGACAGCTCCTGCCGGTGAAATGAATTATAAAATTGTAAAGATTACTTAATTAATTTCTATATTATTCAACAAGTTAGTAATCATACTATTTAGCGTTTCTTCAGATTTAGATTCAGAGTATATTCTGAGTGCGTTTTCAGTTCCAGATATACGGATCAAAATCCAACTACCGTCATTGTATGAGAATTTTTTTCCATCTTTTTCATCAATAAAACTCAGCCCAAAATCATAAATGTCGTCTGGTTTAATTTTTTCTAATGAGTGAATCAATTTTTCTCTTTTTGTTGGGTTGAAATCTATGTCTTTTCTTAAAATAAAAGTATTTCCTGTGATTTTTTTAATATTGTCTAAAATACTACTAATACTTAAACCCGATTCTGTAATTAAATTCAAAATATAAACACTACTAACTATTGCGTCTCTATCTTTAAAATCTTTAAATCCAAATCCACCACTTTCTTCACCTGCTATCATAGCTTTGTTAGTCATCAGATATTTACTTAAATACTTAAATCCTACAGGAGTTTCTATAACTGGGATATTATAATGTGAAGCTAAGTCAGTAACAATATTACTAACAGACAAACTTTTTACTATAGGTAATTTTTCATTCCTAAATTCTAAAAAATAATATAGTAATAATAGGTATATTTCATATGTTTCAAGAATATCTCCATTCTCATCTACAATTCCAACTCTGTCCCCATCTAAATCAAATGCCAATCCTAAGGCATAGCTTTCTTTTTTAATTCTTTCAGATAATTTTTCTAAATTTTCTTTTATTGGTTCAGGTCTAGCTATTCCTGGAAATATTGGATTAAAATGGTTGTTTATTGCATCGATAACAATAGGAGAACCCTCTACATCAAATAAACTCTCAATATAATCTATTGTTGTGCCAAACATATTATCAACTAAGATTCTTTTGTCAGAGTTAGAAATCTCTGTTATTTTCAGTTTCTCTCTCAAATCATCTATGTAACCTTCTTTAGGAGAAATCTCAGTAAGTAATCCTTTAATATTAAGTGCATATTTCTCAGAAATTTCATTACGTTTTTTTATTGATATATTAGATTCAATAAATGACAGTTCATCTTTTGATAGAGAAACACCGTTGGAGTCACGGAGTTTAATTCCATTCCATTTATAATCATTATGACTTGCTGTTATTATAATACCCAAATCACATCCTCTAGAAATAACTTCATTAGTTATTACTGGGGTCGGTGTTGCTTCAGTCACTAAATAAGTGTCAATTCCTGAGTCCAAAAAAATGCTAGCTAATTGATTAGCCGTTTCTTTAGAATTAAATCTACTATCAAATCCAATTATTACTCCTGTTTGGTTAGTTAATTTTTCTTTTACAAAAGCAATTAGGCTCCAGCCAAGCAATTCTACATTCTCATAAATAAAATCATCAGCAATTATACCTCTCCAACCATCAGTTCCAAAATTAATTTTTTTCATATCCGAAAATATATTTCCATTTATAAAAGTTTTTTTATTTCTTCAACTTTATCTAATTTTTCCCATGGTAAATCTAAATCCAATCTACCAAAATGTCCATAAAAACTAGTGGGAAAATAAATTGGTGACTTAAGATTTAATTGTTCAATAATAGCAGCTGGCCTCAAATCAAAAATCTGATTTATTATTTCGATTATTTGTTGGTAAGGAATTTTACTTGTACCATATGTTTCTACAGATACAGACACAGGTTCGGCCATGCCGATTGCATACGCTACTTGAACTTCACAAGATTCAGCTATCCCAGCAGCAACTATGTTTTTGGCAACATATCGTGCTGCATAAGCTCCAGATCTATCAACTTTTGTAGGATCTTTGCCGGAAAAAGCTCCTCCTCCATGCCTAGCAAACCCACCATAGGTATCAACTAATATTTTTCTACCTGTCAATCCTGTATCTCCAGTAGGTCCACCAATTACAAATCTACCGGAAGGATTAACATAATACTTAGTGTCATCGTCAACCAATTCACTTGGAATGATTGTATTTATGACTTTTTCCAAAATGTCATTAAATATAACCTCTTGATCTACTTCAGGATTGTGTTGTGTGCTAATAACCACAGTATCAACTCTACTTGGTTTACCATTTGAATATTCAACCGTTACTTGTGATTTTCCATCAGGTCTAAGATAAGATAATTCGTTATTAGTTCTCACTTGAGATAATTTTTGAACCAATTTATGCGAAAGAGTAATCGGTAATGGCATAAGCTCTTCTGTGTCTTTACAAGCATAACCAACCATCATGCCTTGATCGCCTGCCCCAATCAGAGATTTTTCATCATGAACATTCGATCTTTTTTCTAATGATTCTGAAACTCCTTTTGAAATATCTTGTGATTGTTCATTAATAGACAACATAATTCCACAAGATTTAGAATCAAAACCCAATTCCGGGTCATTGAATCCAACATTAGAAATCACATTTCTGACAACTGATGGTATGTCAACGTAAGCGTCTGTACTGATTTCTCCCATAATTACTACTAATCCGGTTGTAATCGACACTTCGCAAGCTACACGAGCATTTTTATCCAATGAAAGGATACTATCCAAAATTGCATCTGAAATCTGGTCGCAAATTTTATCAGGATGACCTTCAGTCACTGATTCTGATGTGAATAAATAAGATTCAGCATTAATAAAATCATAACTCATTTTATACCTCCAATTTATGTTCCAATATCCCAACTATTTAGATATTTTTCTTGTTCTTCTGATAATACATCAATATCTACATTCATTCCTTGTAGTTTTAGCATAGCTATTTGTTTATCTAATTCTTCTGGCAAAGCATGAACATCATTTGACAGTTGCGAACTATTGTTATTAATAAATTCCGCTGCCAAAGCTTGTCCTGCAAAACTTAAATCCATAACTCCAGAAGGATGTCCCTCAGCAGCAGCTAAATTAATTAGTCTGCCTTCTCCTAATAAAAATATATGCCTGCCATCATATAATGTGTATTGTTTTACTGAATTTAATATTTGCTTACTAGAATCTGATTCTTTTTCTAAAGATTCAATGTCAATTTCAACATTGAAATGACCACTGTTAGCAATTATTGCACCAGATTTTAATTTGTTAATTGCCTCGATTCCTACTGCATTCATTCCACCGGTAACTGTTATAAAGACATCTCCAATTTTTGCTGCATCTTCCATCTTCATAACTCTATAACCATCCATTACAGCTTCCAGTGCTCTTACTGGGTCAACTTCTGTAACAATTACGTGAGATCCCATTCCATCAGCCCTCTGTGCTATCCCTTTTCCACACCATCCGTATCCTGCTACTACGACAGTCTTCCCTGCCCATAAAATATTAGTTGCTCTTGTTATTCCATCTAAAGTACTTTGTCCTGTTCCGTATCGGTTGTCAAACAAATGTTTTGTATCAGCATCGTTAACAGCAATAACAGGATACATTAGTTTATTTTGGGAAGCCAAACTTTTCAGTCTGATTATTCCAGTAGTAGTTTCTTCGCTACCTCCTAAAATATTATCAATAAGTGATGTTCTCTCTTGATGGATCATGGCAACCATATCAGCTCCGTCATCCATTGTCATGTTAGGTTCAAAGTCACATATTTGAGATAAATGTTCATAATATGTATTATTATCCTCACCTCTAATAGAAAATGTAGGTATTTCATACTCAGCCACCAATGCTGCAGCCACATCATCTTGTGTGCTTAGAGGATTACTAGCACACATAGCAATTTCGGCACCGCCATCTTTTAGTATTTTTGCTAAATATGCAGTTTCAGTTGTCACATGAAGACAAGCGCCAATTCGCATCCCTGTCAGAGGTTTTTCCTTAATAAATCTCTTGTGAATTTGAGCCAAAACAGGCATTTCTTTTTGAGACCATTCAATTCTTCTTAATCCTTCTGATGAAAGACTCAAGTCTTTCACGTCATATTTTAATTCAGCCATCTGTCTTCCCTTATAATAATAATTAAAAATCAATTTTATTAACTTTTTATTAATAGAAGTTAAGTATTAATTGACCCGAGTAATTCTAGCATATTTATTTTATTTAGATAATACAATTATGTTTTGCTTATAAATTTAAATAATCCTTAAATTCATTTTCATTAAAGATATACTCATATCCAATTAATTTCAAATAACTCACGTATCTTTGATATATCAAATCAATATTAAGATCAACAAGTGATTTAACTCCAAAATTTTCAACAGTATAAGATGCAACTATTGTTCCAAAAACACTAGCAAGAAATATATTTTTAGAATCATATGATTTAACACAATCTAAAAACCCAAAAAAGGCTCCTGCGAATGAATCTCCCGCGCCTGTAGGATCTTTCACTTCATTTGTTAAAAATCCTGGTAATGCAAATTGGTTTCTTGGAGTAAATACCAATACTCCATGCTCCCCTTTTTTGATGACCACATTTTTAGAACTCAGTTCCATTATTTTATTACCAGCATCTTTCAAATTATTTTCAGACGTTATCATTCTTGCTTCAGATTGATCAATCATAACTACATCAGATTTTTTTATAACATTTTTCAAAATTTCCATCGAATTATTTATCCATAAATCCATTGTGTCTAAACCAACAAATGATTTTTGATTGAAAGTTTTTGTGATATCTAAAACTTCTAACTGTAATTCAGGATTTATATTTGCCAAAAAAACAATATCTGATTTTTTGGCCAAATCAGTTAATTCTGGATTGAAATTCTCAAACACATTTAGATCAGTTGTTACTGTGTCTCGGTTGTTCATATTGTCGTTATCATATTTACCTTCCCAAAAAAACGTTAATCCTTTTTCTTTAAGTAAGTTAGAAGTATCAACAAAATTATTTTTCAACATTTGAATATCTTTGTCTAAGAAATCTTCTCCATAAACTCCAACAGGTAAAACATTGGTGAATTTTGAAGCTGCTAAACTAAAATAAATTGCCGAACCTCCTAATTGACGTTCACTTTTTCCATGTAAGGTAGAAACTGTGTCATAAGCAACTGACCCGACTACTGTAATTGACATATTAATCTCCTCATTTATTCGACTTCAAATCCATTTGTAATCCATTCATTCATTCCTCCCTCGAGGTTGAATAAGAAATCCTCATCAACTCCATATGCAGAACTTATCTCGCAAGCTAATGCACTGCGAACACCCATTTGGCACACGAATATTATTTTTTCCTTAATATTATTTTTTGTCACCCATTCCTCAATTTGATGTAATGGGATCAAATTTGAAGATTTGATATGACCTGAATCAAATTCATGTTCCTCTCTTACGTCAATAATTTTAGGATTATCATTAATGATAAGGTTCATTAATTCTGCTGCGTTGATTCTATTGTACGGTTCGCCGTCATGTTTTATAGGCATTATTAATTCCTCTTTTGATACTATATTTAAAAAAAATACGAGTACATTATAAACTATTATTATGTTATTCTATTTTTTCTTATTCTAATATAATATATCTCTATGGTTAAGAAAGTTGAAAATGTAAAAAAAAATACGTTCGAAGTTAATACTGAGCCTGATTATGTATGGAAATCGGGTGATTTTTTAAAATATAAAGACGCCACATTTCCTATATCAATGCTAGGGTGGAGTTCAATAAATATGGTCTTTGAAGGAATTAGAGGGTACTACAATAAATCCGATAATCAAGTCTACATTCTTCATCTAAATGAACACCTCGGAAGGTTTATGGAATCTATGAAAATGATGAGAATGCATCCTTTGATTAATATTGATGAAATAAAATCAATAATTATTGATCTTATAAAAATGAATAACTACAAAGAAGATGTGTACATGCAACCACTAGCATACTTTGGAGATGGTCCTCCTGGGTTCTTGGCATCAGGAGACAGATTAGGAGATATGACAATTACAGTCAAAACAATTGATTCTTTACTTACATCAGATAACATGCTAAATGTAAATGTAAGCTCATGGCGAAGAATTTCAGATGATGTAATGCCACCGAGAATAAAGACAATTGCTAATTACCAAAATTCCAGATACGTAGCTGAAGAAGCAAGGCTTAATAATTATGATCAATCGCTAATTCTGAATAACCAAGGAAAAGTTTCCGAATCAACATACACTTGTGTTTTTATGGTTAAAAACGGAAAACTTATAACACCAAGTGTTACGTCCGGTATTCTTGATAGCATAACTAGAAAATCAATCATTGAAATATCTAAAAGCGAATTAGGGCTTGAAGTAGAAGAAAGGGAAATTGATAGAACAGAATTTTATGTTGCTGATGAATCATTTATATGTGGTACTGGAGGAGAGGTTCAGTTTATTGGTCAAATAGATGGTTATACTCTTGGTAACAATAAACCTGGGAAAATTTCTAAAGAAATCCAAAGTCTATATCATAATATAGCAAGAGGTATAGATAGCAGATACAATCATTGGAGAACAAAAACATATTAATAAATTACTTAACAAAGGAGAAAACCTATGTCTACAAAACCACTGTCAGGATCTGAATTAGAAGATATTAAATTAATGGCCCAAAAGCACTTTTGGCCTCATGCTAAACCTGCTGGAGATGTTTCAACTGAAACTGGTCTGAAAACTATAACAAAAGGTGAAGGCGTTTGGCTTTTTGATGAAAATGAACAGCCATGGTACGATACAACTTCTTGCTTATGGCTTGTAAATCTTGGACATGGGCGAACTGACATAGCTGATGCAGCTTACGAACAAATGAAAGAAGTTAGTTTCACTCCTATGGGATCTTTCAGTCCCCCAACTGCAAAACTTTCTGGCAAAATTGCTACATATGCTCCTGACAAAGAATCTAGAGTATTCTTTGTTTCTGGAGGTGCTGAAGCAAATGAAACTGCAATTAAAATGGCAAGGAAATTTCATATAAATAATGGTGAAGGAACAAGATACAAAGTTATAAGTAGAAGAAATTCTTATCATGGAGCTACATATGCAACTATGAGCATGGGGGGAGGAACAAGGCCTCCGTATGAATTTGAGCCTTTAATGCCCGGAAGTGTTAAAATCGCAAATTATGACAGCTATAGATTGGGGTTTGGTACCAAATCAGAAGAGCAAGCAAGCGAAGAATATGCAAAAGATCTTGAAAGAGCTATACTAGGACATAATCCTTCGACTATTTCTGCATTTATAGCAGAACCAATATCTACCGCGACTGGAATACATGTTCCTAACAAAGCATATTTCCAAATGATTAGAGAAATATGTGACAAATATGGAGTACTAATGATATCAGACGAGGTAATAACTGGATTTGGAAGAACAGGTTCATGGTTTTCAATTAACCAATGGGACGTTACTCCAGATATAATTACATTTGCAAAAGCGTGCACTAGTGGATACCTTCCTATTGGTGGAGCAATTGCAACAAAAAAAATATCTGAAGCATTTATAGGAGATGAAAGTAAAACATTCACTCATCTTATGACATTCGGAGGAAACCCTGCTTCCACAGCTGCAGGCGTTAAAACAATGGAAATTATGGAAGATGAAAAAGTAGTTCAAAATTCCAAAGAAATGGGAGACTATTTAATGAAGCAACTTGAAGAGCTTAACAAATATGACATTGTTGGGCATGTAAGAGGCGGGAAAGGATTATTAAATGCAGTAGAAATTGTTAAAGATAAAAAAACAAAAGAGCCATTTCCAGATTTGCCTAAAAGACTAGGAGCTTTATATAATAAATATAAAATGATCGGATTACCTTCACCTATAGGAATACAACTTGCACCTCCTATAACTGTGAAAAAAGATGAAATAGACGATTTAGTAGAAAGAGTTGAAAGTATAATCAAGGATCTTGGAGCAAAATAAAATCAAATATTTCTCAATTTTAAATTATGTCAGGTAAAGATTTATTAACAATTGGTGGAAAAAACTTTAAATCCAGATTAATGGTTGGAACAGGTCGTCATAAATCTAATCAAGAAATGGTAGAGTCTATCAAATCATCTGGTGCTGAAATAATTACAGTTGCCATTGGAAGAATAAACTTGAATACACCTGATGAAAAATCTATATTAGATTTTTTTGATTGGGATTCTTATACACTTTTGCCAAATACAGCCGGATCCAAAACTGCTAAGGAAGCTATTTATATATCTGAATTAGCAAGAGAATTAACTGGCACAAATTGGGTGAAGTTAGAAGTGATACCTGATTCCAAATATTTGCTACCAGATCCGGTGCAAACATATGAAGCAGCAGAACATCTAGTAAAAAATAATTTCACAGTATTGCCATATATAAACGCTGATCCAGTTCTTGCAAAAAAATTAGAAGATATTGGGTGTGCTACTGTTATGCCTTTGGGTTCTTCTATCGGATCTGGTAACGGCATTCATACTCTAGAAGAAATTAAAATAATAATTGAACAGTCGAACGTACCTGTTGTTGTAGATGCAGGGCTCGCTGTTCCATCAGATGCTTCTATAGCAATGGAAATTGGAGCTGATTGTGTATTGGTAAATACAGCAATTGCTCGGGCAAGCGACCCTTCATTAATGGGTTATGCATTTAAACTAGGAGTGAAAGCTGGAAGAAAAGCATATTTGGCTGGCAGAATTCCTAAAGTTGATCATGGGAAAATGAGCAGTCCAGAAAGCGGGATATAAATGCAAAATAAAAATTTCAAACTAGAATATTACTTAATGCTGGTAATAGATATTTTTAATGACTTCAAATGTATTCAAGAAGCTGAAGAATTTATTGCAATGTCATTAAAATACGGAGTGAATATTATACAGTTAAGAGACAATGTAAGTAATAAATTTCAAGAAAAATTAGAAGTTATTAACAAGCTTAAAACTAATTTTCCAAAATCAAAATTAATTGTGAATTCTGATTCCAAGCTAGCTCAAAAATCACTTGCTGATGGAATTCATATAAAAGAATCAAAATGGAAAAATCAGATTCAAAATATATCTAACGAATTAATAATTGGCAAATCAGTGCATTACGATAATATCAAAAATATAAAATCAATTATTAATCCAAATTACATTGTTTTTGGAACTATTTTTGAATCAAAAACTCATCCTACATTAAATCCAATTGGAATAAATAAATTTGCTATGATAAAAAAAATCTACAAATCACCAATTATTGCAATTGGAGGGATAAACAAAAGCAATGTAGAATTAGTAATAAATTCCGGAGCTAATGGGGTAGCAATAAAATCAGGTATAATTAATGATGATGATCCTGAAAAAGCTATAATACAAATCAAAAAAACTTTACTTAAATAAAAAATGATTACCTTAAATAACGATATAAATAACGATATAAATACACCTATAACAGTTGATGAATTAGTTCAATTACTAAATCTGCAATCTAACAATATTGCAATAGCTGTAAATGAAGAAGTAATAAGAAAATCGGAATGGACCACTGCAAAAATCAAAAACAATGACAGAGTTGATATTGTCAAAGCAGTTGGCGGAGGGTAATTTGTTGGTGACCCCAACGGAATTCGAATCCGTATTTTCACCTTGAAAGGGTGGTGTCCTAACCGTTAGACGATGGGGCCATATAATAAATTATAATATTTTTAAAATATAAATGAAATAAAATTAAGGATATAACGCTAAGTCTATTATACCTTCTGTTTCACTCAATCCAAACATTAAATTCATATTTTGAACTCCTTGACCTGCAGTTCCTTTTACTAAGTTATCAATACAACTAAGTAAAATTAATTTATCACTATTGGGTTCTATGTACGGGAAAATATGACAATAATTTGAACCTAAGGTGTTTTTAGTTGAAGGTGGTTCGTCAACAATTTTTATGAATGGTGAATTTTTATAATAATCTCTAAAGATTTGTTTAAGGTGTTCATTACTATTTATACCTTCTCTATCATAATCAGTGTAAATTGTAGTTAATATACCTCTTGTCATAGGAACCAAATGAGTTAAAAAAGTTATTTTATTTTCAAATCTATTATCAAATAATTTTGATTCTTGAATTATTTCAGAAAGATGTCTGTGACCATATACAGAATAAGCTTTTACATTTTCATTTACTTCAGAAAAATGTGTGTTCAGTGAAAGTTTTCGACCTGCTCCTGAAACTCCAGTTTTAGAATCCACAATAATTGGAGGGTTAATTAATTTATTATTCAAAACAGGCGCAAGTGCTAATAATGTTGAAGTAGGAAAGCATCCTGGCAAAGCAACATAGTTTGATGTTTTAATCTGATCTCTGTAAATCTCTGTCAAGCCATATGTAAATTTATTTAAATAACTTTCAAGCGGATGTTTTGTATCGTACCATTTTTCATAATCAGCTATATCGTTAAGTCTGAAATCTGCACTTAAGTCAATAATTTTCACATTATCATCAACATAATTTTTTATCTGTTCAGCACTAGCAGCATGAGGTAAAGCAGAAAATATAACATCACAATTTTCTGTTATAGATTCATTAATAGTTAAATCAATATTATATAAATGTGGAAATACTTCATTAAGTTTTTTCCCAGCCATGCTTCTTCCTGTAACAGAAACTATTTCAACTGATTTATGATTGTAGAGAATTCTAGCAAGCTCAGAGCCTCCATATCCAGTAACATTTATTATTCCAACTTTTATCATTTTAATATAGTGATTTACTAAAGATACAAATTATACTTTTTATATATATATATATCTACTTATTTTGATATGTTAATTTTAGTTTAAATTTTCAGGTTTAAAATAATTTAAAGATAATTCAGGGTTACATTTATATGTTTTTATTAAATAATAATAATCAAGTCTAAATTAAGGTAATACTTTGCTAAAAAAAGAAAGAGCTATTTATATATTAAATCGACTAGAAGAACTTTATCCAAATACTCCTATTCCATTAAAAAGCAATAATACATTTGAACTTCTAATAGCAGTATTACTAAGTGCACAAAGTACTGATGATCGAGTTAATCAAGTTACACCAATACTGTTTTCTATAGCTGACAACCCGTATGATATGTCAAAACTAGATACAAACAATATTTATGAAATCATCAAACCTTGTGGATTAGGGCCACAAAAATCATCCAATATATCTAAATTATCAAAAATACTTATCGAAAAATATTCAGGTAATGTTCCCGATAATTTTATTGCATTAGAAGAGTTACCAGGTGTGGGGCATAAAACTGCAAGTGTTGTGATGTCACAAGGTTTCGGTCAGCCTGCGTTCGCTGTGGATACTCACATACACCGACTAGCCCAAAGATGGGGATTAACTAATGGTAAAAATGTAAAGCAAACTGAAAAAGATCTGAAAAAGATTTTCCCAATAGATAAGTGGAATAAATTACATTTACAAATAATATTTTATGGAAGAACTTACTGTACTGCTAGAGGATGTGATGGGACAAAATGCGAAATATGCAAAACGTGTTTTCCTAACAGAAATAAAAGTTTAAAAACAAAAAAAGCATAATTTATTTTTAAAGTCTTATTTGGTTGATTATAAATCACATAAACTTTAAAATATTCAAACTATTAAATAAATGTTATCAGGAGAAGAAATGAAATTAGCAGTAGTAACAGACAGCGTATCAGACATTTCACCAGAAATTGCAAAAAAATTAAACATAACTGTTGTACCGTTAACTGTTATATTCGGAACTGAACAGTACTTAGATGGAATTGATCTATCAAACACAGAATTTTTTAATAGATTAAATACAGATCCAAATCATCCTTCTACGTCACAACCTTCTCCAGATGCGTTTGTCCAAACTTACACTAAACTTCTAGATAAAGGATTTGAAATTTTATCAGTGCATGTTTCTGCAAAATTAAGCGGCACTATAAACTCAGCAGAACAAGCAATATCAACACTAAGTACAGATAAAGTAGTTATTGTGGATACAGGAACTGCTTCTATGGCACAAGGGTTAACAGCCATGAGTGCTGCTCGAGCTACAAAATCTGCGAAATCATTAAAAGAACTAGAATCAATAGCAGTAGAAACTGCAAATAAGACAAATGTATTTGTAGCTATGGATACAATGGAATTTCTCAGAAGAGGCGGTCGTATAGGAAAAGCTAGAGCAATGTTAGGATCAATATTAAATATTAAACCTATAATTACAACAGTTGATGGAGAAATTGTTCCTCACAGTAGAGCACGAACAATTAAAAAAGCTATATCAACTATGATCAATGATATGGGAGATATAAACTCTGTTTCAGAAATTGCTATTCTTCATGGAAATGTGCCGGAAGTAGCAGAAGAGCTTGTTAAACAAATAGATTCGAGTAAGTTAGATCAGCCTATAACAATAACTGGTATCGGACCTGTTGTGGGGACACATGCTGGCCCAGGGTGTATTGCACTAGCATTCTCATTAAAGTAAATATAAATCAAACTAGAAATTATTTCCCGACATTTTCTTCCATAACTCTCATTGTATTTAATCCTAGGATTTTTTGTATGTCATAATCAGAGTATCCTCTTCGCATAAGTTCTTCAGTAATACTAGGGAATTTAGTACAATCTTCTAATCCAACAGGTCCTTCAGGTATTCCGTCAAAGTCAGAACCTAGTCCAACGTGATCGATCCCTGCCACTTTTACCATGTGATCAATATGATCAACAACATCAGATAAAGTAGGTAGAGGAATATCTTTTCTTATGATTTCATATCTATTACTAATATTTAGTTTTTCTTTTTCTAAATATTCTGCAGATTTATCAAAGTGTCCGCTAGGTGATCTTTTTGCAAATCGCTCTAAATCATCAATTTCTGCCCACATTTGATTTTCTAAATTTTCATTAGCTACTCTTAATTCTTCCCCAACAAAACCAGGATAGAAATTGACACAAACAACCCCGCCGTTAGTAGCAACAGCTTTAAGCATGTCGTCTTTCATATTTCTAGGATGCTTGCATATTTCCCATGAAGATGAATGAGAAGCCATTAACGGTTTATTAACAACCTCAATAGTATCCCAAAAAGTTTTATCAGAAACATGGGAGATATCTACAACCATTCCCAATTTATTCATCTCTTTCACAACCTCTACGCCAAAAAGACTTAAACCATTATTTTTAGAAGCATCAGTCGAACTATCCGCCCAGTTATTTGTATTAAAGTGAGTAAGTGTAATATACCTTACTCCCAAATCCCAATATTGCCTTAAAACTGCTAAATTGTCATTAATGGCATGTCCTCCTTCTATACACGGAACAACGGCGTGTTTTCCTTGCTTAACCATCTCTCTGCAATCTTCAGCTGTCAATGCCAGCCCAATTTGCTCTGGGTGCATCTTTTCAAATCTTTTTAAAGCATCTATTAATACAAGAGATCTATCAATTGTTTCTTTTTTTGCGATATATCCAGAGTACACAAAACATGACCACCATTGAACACTCAATCCACCTTCGAATATTCTAGGTAAATCCAAATGACCATCTTCAAGTCTTTTTGATATATCCACACCTTGATCCTCTATCGGGAAATGGCCTCTAGCTCTATCTGGGTCATCGTGTATACCATGTGTGTTATTAGTAGGATCAACCATCCTGCTAATTGTATCTGCATGCGTGTCAACTACTATTGAATTAAAATGAAGTTTTCTTGCTTTATCTTTTAATTCTTGTTCTTGATTATTTGGCATAAGATTCTTCCTTGAAAATAGATTTTATAATTTCTCATTAATAATTCTTGATATTGATTCTGGATTCATAGGCAATTCATATACTCTTTTGCCTATGGCATTATAAACAGCATGTGATATAGCTGCCAGTGGTGGTACTATATTTGATTCACCTACTCCTTTAACTCCAAAAGGATGATTGGGATTATTAACTTCAATAATAATTGGGTCGATCATAGGAAGATCTAAAGAAGTAGGAATACGATAATCAAGAAAACTATTATTTTTCATTGAACCTTGTGACATAAAATATTCTTCATTCAGAGCCCACCCAATTCCTTGAGCAGTTCCTCCTTGAATTTGGCCTTCTACATATCCTGGATGTATTGCCCTACCAACATCTTGAAAAGCACTAACTTTCAAGATTTCTATTTTACCCGTGCTAGGGTCAACTCGAACATCTATAATATTTGCAGCATAAGATCCTTCTTGACCCGCAGGATTAATATGAGATTTTCCAGTTATCGGGCCACCTGTCTCAAAAAGCAATCCTGCAATTTCTTTTAAACTTAACTTCAATTCTGGATCATTTGAATGGTATAAAACACCATCTTTATAATTTATATTTTTTTCCGAAGTATCCCAAATTAAAGCAGCTCTTTTAATAAGTTGAGATTTGATATCTTGGGCTGTATGGAAGGCTGCAAATCCAGTTTTGAATGTTACCCCACTGCCGCCTGTAACTGAAGTATAGCCTATAGTATCGGTATCTCCAATTTGAGGAATTACATTTTCAACTGGTATTTCGAGGACTTCAGCAAATTGTTGCGCAACAGCAGTACGGCTACCACCTATATCAATTGATCCTTCAGTAAGTGAAAAACTACCATCTTGTAACATATTAGAAATCACACTCGAAACACCTGCGTTATTTCTACAAAAACCTAGCGATATTCCTCTTCCAACAAATTCTCCTTCAGGTAAAGGCATAGAGTAATGAGGGTGATTTCTTATACTTTCCATTACATCAATAGCTCCTATCGTACCATTTATAACACCATCAGCTCTTCTGGTTCCTTTTTTAGCAGCATTCATAATTCTCAGTTCTACAGGATCTACACCAACTTTTTCAGCTATCTCATTTATCATACTCTCAACAGCAAACATTGATATAGGGGATCCTGGTGCTCTATAAGCAGTAGTTTTCGGCTTGTTAGTTACGATATCATATCCATCAATTTGTACATCATTTATATTATATGGTGCAAAAATAGCTGATGCAGCTCCACTAACTGGAGCTCCAGGAAAAGCACCTGCTTCTAACATCATAATAGCTTTAGCAGCGCTAATTTCTCCCTTTGAATTATAACCAATAGTTATCTTTTGGTAACTTCCTGAAGTAGGTCCAGTAGATTCTAATACTTCTGATCTACTCATTGTCATTTTTACTGGCAACCCTGATTTCTTAGATAAAATAGCAGCTAATGGTTCTAAATATGCAGATAATTTCCCTCCAAATCCTCCGCCTATTTCCATTGGAATAACAGTAATTTGAGATGAAGGAATACCAAGTACCATCGCTACTGAATCTCTAATTCCAAAATGCCCTTGGCTACTACACCAAATCGTTAATCTATCATTCGGCCTCCACCAAGCTGTCCCATTTGTAGGTTCAATATATCCTTGATGAACAGTTTTAGTTCTGAATTCTCTTTCAATTGTATATTCAGAGTTTTTCAAAGCGTCAGTTGCATCTCCTAATTTATATACTTCAATGGTGCCGATATTAGTTCCTTCAGGATTAACATCATATGGGTCTTTAGTTTTTTCCCAATTTTCATGTATGATGTCCGAATCTTTTTGAATAGCTTCTTCCACATTCGTAGCGCTTTTCAATACTTCAAATTCTATATTTACTAAGCTTAATAATTCTTCAGCTGCGTCTGGAGAGTCAGAAGCAATTGCTAAAATAGGATGTCCCTTGTATAAAACTTTATCACTTGCTAAAACATTTGTAATTCTGACTTGCCCATATAGTGGTTCTTTAGTTACTTCGGGAGAAGTTGCTAAGTCCTTAGAAGTGACAATAGCTTTGCACTCAGGGTGATTTTTTAATTTACTAATATCAATAGATTTTATCCTTGCATGGGGATGAGGGCTTCTTAAAACTTTACCATATAACATACCAGGTAAATTCATATCTGCGCCATAAAGAGCTCTTCCTGTGACTTTGTCAGTACCATCGTGCCTAATTGGAGATTTCCCGATAACCTTAAAGTTTGTTTTTGTTGACATACTTGCTCCTTTATAATTTCAAGTTATACAATCATATATAAATGATACAACATATTAATGTTAAGAATAAAGCTCTAATAGTTTCAATATTTCCTCGGATTGAGTTTGCTCTAATCCCACTTTTTCATTACTGTATTTTATGCTCGTTTTTGCTAATTCAATATATAAGGGTAATAATTCAGAATGATCTTTTTTAAGTGCATCAAGGTGCATTTTAATAGTTTGTGCATCACCTCTAACGTAAGGTCCAGCCATAGAATTAGGAATTCCTAATTTTAAAATATTTTCACAGCTGTTAATCATCATAGGTATCAATGATTTTGAACCAATTGATCTATCCAAACCGATTTTTTCCCAAATATCAGAAATTGCAGATCCCAAGCCTAATAACAAATTACCAGCCATTACTCCTGATAAATGATATAAAGCACGAAAATCTGAATTTATTTCTATTGGAATAGACTCTAGATCTGCCAATATTTTTTTAATATACACAATTGCCTGATCGTCACCATCAATCCCAAATGTTACATCTTTTAAATTTTTGCTTCCCAAATCCATGTCTGAAAAAGGGTACAAAGGATGCATACTTCCTATAGAAGCTCCATTTTTTTTGGAATTACTTAAAACATTTAAATCAGAAACCCCTGAGCAATGAATAACTATTTGGTTCGATTTCCATAAAATTAAATCAGATATTTCTTTTATGTTTTTATCAGGCGTGGTAATAAAAATAACATTGCATTTATCTGAAATCTCCTGATAACTATTTGCACTTTTTGAATCTTTAAGTTTGGATGACAAATAATCTGCTGAACTTCGTGATCTACTGCATATTATTGGAATTTCATATCCCAAAGAATTCAATGCTAAAGCTATAGATCCTCCTAAGGCACCTGCTCCAATAATGCCTATTTTTAATGATTTTATATCTTCCATTTGCTTATGTAATTAAAATTAAAACTATCATTCTATAATAATAAATATTAATAAAAGAAGTAATAGCAGATCTTGGGAATTTGTTACAAATATAATGTTTAAACTTCTTTGTAATTAATTAATATTCCTGAAATAATTTAAAATCTATATTATCATTGAATAATGAATTTGAATCCCGAAAATATAAATTACCTATATGTTTTAATTGTTTATATTTCTTCATCAATTCCGTGGGCATATTACATAGGAAAAGTTAACCTAAACTCTGACATAAGAAATTTTGGAGATAAAAACCCCGGATCTGTAAATGTATTTAGAGCTGGAAGTAATGTGTGGGGATTTGTTGCTGCTATATTTGAAATTTCAAAATCAGGAATACCAATTTACTATGCAATAAGTAACTCTCCAATATCCAATTCGACAATGATACTTTTTGTTGTGTTTTCTCTTTTGGGTCATGGATTTTCACCATTATTAAAATTTAAAGGAGGCAAGTCATTGGCAGTCACGGCAGGTACATGGTTAGCAATCACAAGATTAGAAGCTTTTTATACCATTACGCCTAGCTTAGCCATTCTTAAAGCAATCCAAAAAAATGATGCTATAACGGTTACTCTTGCCTTCTCAACACTCGGAATTTATATTTTATTTAGAAACTCTACTTCTTTTGACACTCAATATTTATTTTTTGGGATTATAATCAACTTATTGTTTATAATCTTTAAACATAGAAAAGAATATAAAAACAAAATAGTTTTAAGAATGAAAATCAAATGACTGATATTTTTTTTAATTATATATTTATAAAAAACAATTTTATTTATTGGTACATTGGGCTAATTATAATAGCTGCATTCAATGTGATTACAGGGTTAACTAATTTTTTTTGGTTAAAAAAATTACCTAAAAAGACAAAACAAAAATTGATCACAAGAGATCTGGTGTCAATTTTAGTGCCAGCGAGAAATGAAGAAGATGTAATAGAATCAACAATACAATCTATAATCAACCAAAACTATCTAGATTTTGAATTGTTAATATTAAATGACAATTCAGATGACAATACAAAGTTTATAATTGAAAAATACACTAAACTATACAAAAATATAAAATTAATAGAAGGAAAAGCTTTACCAAAAGGTTGGCTTGGTAAGAATTGGGCCTGTCATCAATTATCGCAAAAAGCAAAAGGAAATTATCTTCTATTTGTAGATGCTGACACTAAGATAGATAAAAATATATTATCTGATACACTAGCTACTTTGCAAAAAGACAAATCTGATCTTCTGTCACTCGTCCCAAACAGAGAAACTTTCTTAGTTGCTGATAATGCAATGAAAAAAATAATATCCTGGTTTATTGTTTGTTGGCTTCCTATGAAATTAGCCTTGACTTTAAATGCATCTTTTTTGTCAGCAACATTTGGCCAATTTATGCTTTTCAAAAAACAATCTTTCTTAGAAATAGGAGGCTTTGAAAATATAAAAGACAATCCCGTTGATGATTTTCAGTTAGGAAGAAATATAAAGAAAAAAAAATTAAAATGGAATTTGTATGACGGAGAAAAAAGAATATCAACTAGAACCTACAATAGTAACAAAGAGTTTGTAAGAGGATATGCTAAAAACATTTTTCCTGCGGTGGGATATAGTATATCTATATTTTTAAGCATATTTTTAATTCTGTTATCATTTGTTTTGTTTTCTACATTTCCTATTGCGCTTTACTTGATGGGAATGGAGCAAAATTCAGAATTTATTATATTAAGTGTGACTCTATTTATACTCCTTATACTTTCTTGGTCAATTGTAACTTATAGATTTAACTATTCCATAACTACTCCTCTATCATTTCCAATTCTAATTTCTTTAGTGATACTATTAGCTGCAAGATCGTTTTCTGACAATCTATTCTATGGATCTACTTGGAAAGATCGCAAATACAAAACACCAAAAAAGAAATTGAAAATTTAAATCATGTTGTTTGATACTCAATTAAATGGTAAAATTTAGAAATTATATTATCTACTAAATAATGGACCCCAATAGAACGAAAGCTCTAGATCAAGCAATAGGCCAAATAGACAAACAATTTGGTCAAGGATCAATTGTGAGACTAGGCTCAGACAACAGTAATTTAAAAGTCGAAGCTATATCTACTGGCTCAATCAACCTAGATCTTGCTCTTGGCGTACATGGAGTACCCAAAGGAAGAATTACAGAAATTTTTGGCGCAGAATCATCAGGGAAGTCCACATTGTCTTATCATGTGATGGCTAATTGTCAGAAAAATTCAGGCGTAGCCGCTTATATCGATACAGAACATGCTTTAGATCCTGGGTACGCTAAAAGATGCGGTGTAGATCTTAATGATTTATTGGTATCTCAGCCTAGTGGAGGTGAAGAAGCTCTTGAAATATGTGAGTATCTTGTCAGAAGTGGTGCTGTTGATTTAGTAGTAGTTGATAGTGTTGCTGCTCTAGTTCCTAAAGCTGAATTAGAAGGCGATATGGGAGATTCACACATAGGACTGCAAGCAAGATTAATGTCCCAAGCTCTAAGAAAGCTTACACCAGTAATTAGCACTTCAAATTGTGCTGTTATTTTCATCAACCAATTACGTGAAAAAATAGGTGTCATGTTTGGTAATCCTGAAACAACACCGGGGGGAAGAGCACTTAAATTTTATAGTTCATTAAGAATAGATTTAAGACGTATTGAAACATTAAAAAGTGGGACTGTAGCTGTTGGAAACAAAGTGAGAGCTAGAATTGTGAAAAATAAAGTTGCACCTCCGTTCAGAACAGCTGAATTTGAAATTGTTTATAATGAAGGAATTTCAAGAGAAGCTGATATAATCCAACTTGGCGTAGAGAATGAAATAATTTCTAAAAGTGGATCTTTCTATTCATATGGTGAAACTAGGCTTGGGCAAGGAAAAGAGGCTGTAAAGCAATTCCTTAAATCAAATGATAAAATGGCCAAAGAAATAGAATCAAAAGTTGTAACTATTATAAATAACGAGGATAATCAAAACTAAAATATGATACTAGAAATAATTTTAATTATAATTTCTATAGTATTATCCGCGTTTTTTTCAAGCTCTGAAGCCGCCTTTCTTTCAATACAAAAAACCAAGATTTTTCATATGGTTAATAACAAGAAAAAAGGTGCAGATTTAGTAGCTAAATTATTAGAAAACAAAGACAAACTAATATCTACAATTGTTGTTGGTAATGCTATAGTTAATATAGGATTTGCTGCTCTACTTAGCGCGGTATTTTTCAAAATAACAGCCGACGAAATCCAAACTGCTTTTCTTACAACTTTAGTAGGTACAATAATTTTAGTCATTTTTGGAGATGTGTTGCCTAAAGCCATTGCGGTACGACTTTCCGAATCTGTAACAGTGATTTACGCAAGACCCTTGCGTTTCTTGGAAATATTTTTTGCACCTATAGTTTATCTACTAACTTTAATTTTAAAAGGTATAGATAATACTTCTAATATGAATAGCAAGGAAGCATCAAATTCAATAACAGAAGAAGAATTGCTAACTTTAATTGATATTGGAGAAGAAGAAGGTTCTCTTGAACCTCAAGAAGCAGAAATGATTGAAAATGTATTTAGGTTTGGAGATTCGCAAGCACAAGAAATAATGACACCAAGAATAGAAATAGTGTCACTTTCAATTCAATCTACAATAAAACAATACAAAGATGCCTATTCTGAGCATAGCCACTCACGCTTCCCGATATATGAAGACTCAGAAGACAATGTTGTCGGAATAATTTCTTCAAAAGATATTTTAATGAGCTTATCAAAAAAAACTGTTGACGATAATACAAAATTAAAAGAATTAATTAGAGAACCATATTTTGTACCAGAGACAAAAAGAAATTTTGAAATATTTAATGAAATGCGAAATTCTGGAGATAAAATAGCAATAATTATTGATGAATATGGAGGCTTATCAGGAGTACTTACACTAAGAAAACTACTTGAAGAAGTAGTTGGAGATTTTGGAGAGGAAGGAACAGAACCTGAAGAAGAATTAATAGAGATTGATACAAATACATTTAATATAGACGGAGGAATAAGTATTCAAGATCTAAATGAAGAACTAGAAGATTCAGATATAGAAATACCAATTCCAGACGGCGATTATGAAACAGCAGCGGGATTTGTAACACAAAAATTAGGACGCATACCCAAAAACGGAGATCAAATAGATTTTCATAATTTAATTTTTGAGGTAAAAGAAATGAAAGGACTAAAACTTGAATTACTACAAGTTACAAAAAAAAATAACTCTATTTCATTTTCTGAAAACGAAAAAAAATTATAGTTATGCTAATAACGCAGAAAGTATCTAATGAGGTACTTCCTTTTATTAAATCTAATATTAATCCTGGATCTAATATAATTTTAGGATGTTCAGGTGGAGCTGACTCAACTGCTCTAGCAATCATAATGTCAAATGTAGTGTCAAAATACTACATTAATATACAATTGCATTATGTTAACCATAAACTTAGAGATGAGAAATCTATTCTTAAAGAAAAAGAATTTGTGAGTCGATTAGCAAAAAAATTAAATTTTTCTTATTCATATTCTGATATAAGTAAAAACGAATTTGACAATTTACATGATTCATCTTTAGAAAATACCGCTAGAATATTAAGGTACCAAAAATTATCTATCAACGCTCAAAAATTCAATTCAAATATTATTTTATTAGGTCACACAGCAAATGATAGTGCAGAAACGATACTATTTAACATTATTAGAGGGTCAGGATTAAAAGGGATTGAAGGTATAAGAAAATTTATTATCAAGAAAATAAACGATAATAAATTTACAATCCTTCGACCATTAATTGATATTAAAAAAGATATAACAGAAAAAATTTGTACTGAGAATTATACAAATCCAATCTTTGATAAATCTAACGATGATTATAAGTATACAAGAAATAAAATTCGTAAAGAAATTATACCTGGACTAGAAGATATTAATCCTAAAGTAATAAATGCTCTTATTAAACTAGGTGATATTGCTAAAATAAAAAATAGTTCAGAAGAAGGCTTTGTAAATTATTTTTATAATAACTTAGTATCAGAACATAATAATAATTTTAAAATAAAAGACTTGATTATTTTTAAAATTTTACCTGAGTCAATAAGAAAAGAAATAATAAAAATAATAATAGAAAAAAATTCAAACCTTATCCAAATTAATAAAGAGCATATATATAAAATAGATGAATTATTATGCTCTGATGGAAATAAATACTATGATCTGCCAAACAAGGTGAAATTTATAAAAGAATACAATATCGCTAATTTTGAAAAAAATGTGAGTGCGGGTTAAACCAATTTATTTAATTTAGTATTATTAGTCAGACCTGGGATCTTTCCATTTCGAGCAACTGCTGACCCATCAATCTGTTTGATTTCTGAACTAAAAGGAATTGGTGAAGCAGTTCCTATGTATTTTTCAACAATAATACCTTGCACAGGAACAGAATTTTCGTTTAGATCGGCTATAGAATCAGGATTAATTGCATTACCTGACAAATATATCTCCACATAATTATATCCTGCGTTATCTAGTCTAACTTTCAGCTCATTTATAACATGAACATCTCCAGAATTATATTTATCTATAACTAATTCAACTCCTCTTGTTTTTTCTTTAAGGGTGTCCGAAATTTTAAGTGCTTCTTGATTAACAGATTCAATAGCTCCTATAGAAAAAATTCTTTGAATATCTGGTTGCAAGGTAGCATCATATGCTTTTGCAGCAATAACTGCATCTCCAAAAAGCATGGAAAGAGAATCAGACATTGTATCAAATGTGGTTGAATTACTAATTCTAGCTCCCAGACTAGTACTGCATTGAGTAGCTCCTCCTATTACTGCCGAATAATCAGCCAATTCAGATACATTTGGGTGCACATACTTAGACACTCGAGCAAGAATTGGTATCTCACCAGAATTTTTAACACATTCATGGGCAGCAGTTGCCCACCCAGAACAAGAAGAAAGTATCCCGTTAATTGCTGGTTCGTATAATCCGAATCCTCCATAAGGTCCTATAATTCTCAAAACGACATCGTTTTTATTAATTTCTTCGCCTTCGTCTAGTGCCCATAATTCGCAACCAGTATCAGGAAGTACTTTATCTAATAAGGATTTAACTTCATTTAGTCCAGCAACGGTTCCATTTTGAGATGAATAAAATTCAATTGCAACACTTGGATTAAGTGAATTATTTCTGAGGACTGCAGCATTTCTTTGATGCCTAATATCGCCTACATCTCCAACCAAAATAGCTCTTCTAGCTTCAAATTGATTTTCTACCATAAAATATAACTATATTACTTTAATTTAAAAGAAATAGTATGGTATCGTGTGAACATATTAATTGCAACACTTCATTACTGTATTTAGTCAAAATTGATATACTTGGTATTATAAATATATAATTTTTAAAATGACAATTCCTCAAACATTTTTCAACTTATTTCCTACTTGGATAGGGGTATATGGCCTTACTTCTGTGATGTTTTTAATATCACTATTTCTTTTTTATAATAGAGTGATAAGACATATCATGAGTTCTAACTATAAACTCGAATACTCAGATTTGTCATATAGAATCAAAAGTGTTCTTATAAATGGATTGGGACAAAAAAAAGTATTAAAAAGAACAAATATAAAAAGCGACAGATCAGGAATAGGTCATGTTATCATCTTTATATCATTTTTATCCTATAGCTTATCTTACTTATTATTTATTTTCGGTGATTCAATAAATAATAAGTTTTCTGAATTAATACTTGGAAGTTTTATAAAAAACATTTACCTAAACTATTTAGAAATATTAGCTTTACTAGTATTTGTGGCATTAGTATCTGCTCTAATAAGAAGATGGGTTTTAACGCCTACCAGATTGAAATTTTCACTGACAAAAAAACCTGAATCTATAATTATTATTGTACTAATAGCATCATTAATGTTAACTCATTTACTTTATGAGACAATGAACCAGATTATATTATCTGAAGAAGAAAGTAAATTTCACATCATTTCTACAACCCTAAGTAAATTTTTCATGAATTTTGGATATAGTAATGAGACATATATATTAATGCATGAAATGTTCTGGTGGCTTCATTTAATAATTATCTTATCATTTGCAGTATATATCCCTGTTTCCAAGCATCTGCATTTACTCGTAAGTCCAATGTCTTTTTTCTTTGGAAGTACTCAAAATTCAGGTGTTATTGACACTCCAACAAATCTGGAAGATATGGAAAGCTTTGGAGCAAATAATTTGAAAACATTTAAGCCTAAGCAAATTATGGACTTTTTTGCATGTGCTGTTTGCGGAAGATGCTCTGAAGTCTGCCCTACTAATATGACAGGGAAAGAATTATCGCCAATGTACCTCATCAATAATTTAATGAAAAGTACCTCATCAAAAACAAATGCTGAAGTTATAGATAACAATGTATCTAAAACTGAAATATGGGATTGTTTAAATTGTGGCGCATGTGTAAATGAATGTCCTGTGGGGATAGATCATATAAGTCCTATAATAGACATGAGAAGACATTTGGTAATGGAAAAATCAGAAATGCCTGAAACAGCAGAGTCTACTTTATTAAGCCTTGAGCAAAGAGGGCATCCCTGGAGAGGTACGACTTTTACTAGGTCAGATTGGCACCAAAATTTAAATGTAAAAACAATTTCAGAAAACCCTACTGCTGAATACTTATTATGGATAGGTTGCACAGGGGCATTAGTCGAAAGGAATCAAAGTGTAAGTAAATCTATAATTAATATTTTAAACTCCGCAAACGTAAATTATGCAATACTTAGTAATGAAGAAACATGTACTGGAGACCCCGCAAAAAGAATTGGTAACGAATACCTATTTCAAATTTTAGCTAACCAAAATATTCAAAATTTCATTAAATATGATATTAAAAAAATAATTACACATTGCCCTCATTGTCTGAACACAATAAAAAATGAGTATCCTGCATTAGGATTCAATGCTGAAGTTATAAGTTATACAGAATTAATAAGTATTCTAATCGAACAAAAATCTATAATACCAATACAAGAAAATCCTAGATCAGTTTCTTATCACGATCCATGTTTTTTGGGAAGGCACAACAATATATATGATCAACCTAGAGATATTGTTGACTCTATTCCCGGTATGAAAAGAATGGAAATGTGTAGAAATAAAGATAAAGCATTGTGCTGTGGAGCAGGAGGAGGACATATGTGGATAGAAGAAAGTAATGAAAAAAGAGTTAGTCACTTACGAACAGACGAATTTCTTGATACTAAATCAGACACACTAGCAGTTGCTTGTCCATTTTGTCTGCAAATGTTCGAAGAAGGATTGTCTGCAAAATCAGAAACAAATAAAGAAGTAAAAGATATAGCTGAATTATTAGAAGAATCAATAAAAGATAATAATCAAATCAGATGAGCCGCGATATATTTATTTGCCATTTCATATCCCTTAATACTACCAACATCAAAATGTAAATCACTATTATTTATGACGTAAAAATCTTGTTCATTTTGTAATTCGATCATGGCATCGGTGAGTTGAATTTCTCCTCCATAACCTGGTTTTGTATTATTGAGATGTTCAAAGATTTTCGCACTGACGAAATATCTGCCTAACACAGAAATGTTTGAATTTGTTTGATCTAAATCAGGTTTCTCAATTAAAGAATCTACTTTTTTATAAATATTATCAGTACTATCAGAAGTTTCTATTATGCCAAAATTACTTCTCAATTCATCTGGAATCAAATTGCCTAACAATATATTAGATTTAATATCTGCTGAAATTTTTTTCATTATTTTAAGTTTTGGTATTTTAGAGATCAAGAAATCATCTGGTAACACAATTCCAAAATAATTATCTTTAACAAAATCAGCCGTTAAATTTACTGCATCACCAAGCCCTTTTGGTACCAATTGATCCACAACAATAAATTTAGCTTTAAATTCATTAATATCCTTAATATATGGCAAATTATTATTATCATAAATATTATTAATGTGGTTTTTTAAATCTAAATCATCAGAAGATGAAATAATTATTATTGTGTTAAATTGAGATAACAGACATTCAGAAATTGAATAATCAATAATTTTATAATCTCCTAATTCAAGCATTGGTTTACTTGTGTGTTTAGTCAAAGGATACAGACGGGATCCTCTGCCTGCACATGGAATTATTACAGTACTAAGCATATATTTATTTTTATTTAAGATCTAAATTATAGATATAATATCAGTTCTAAATTTTTTCTGTGTAATAAACAAAAACAAAAAATAAACCAAAAATGCTACACCCGTAACTATAAATAGCATACTATAATCTATGTAATCAGCTAAGCTTCCAAGAATAAGATTCCCAAAAGCCATAATCCCTCCTGCATGAAGTAAATACAAACTCATTATACGGCCTCTTATTCCATCGGGAACAATCTTTTGAACCATTGTTGTAGTCACTGACATAAATGAAGCTTGGGATGCTCCAATAAAAAAGATTGATATCATACTTAAATAAAAACTGTAAGTATCGGGAAGTAAAACTACGCATCCCAATAGTATTGGAAAAATACCACTACCTAATGATGACATTAAAAATAAAAATGATTTAAGTTTCGTTGTTTTAGCAGATGATAAAATTAAATTCCCAATTAATGAACCTGCGCCAAAAAACATTATTAAGTATCCTAAAAATTCTCCAGATGAATCGTTTAATGCTTCTTGAGAAAAAATTGGCAAAATAGCTTCATAAGACATTACCAGCGCACAATGAACAGCAACAGTCAAAATAATAATGAATATCAAGCCATTAGTATAAATATATTTAATTCCTTTAAAAATACTACTCAAAATATCAGAATCTGTTGATGATTCACCTGATGATATAGTTTGAATCTTAGAAATAAAATAAGTACTACTAAATTGAAAACAAAAACTAAATAGCAACAAAAACTGACCACCATCTAATATATCCATCGCAATCACAGGTGACACAACTAACAATCCGAAAAATCTGCTGCCATGCCTTGATGCTGCATTTAAAGTTATAGCATTTAAAAGATTAGATTTAGGAACTTGGTTTGGGATTAGTGATGAAACTGTTGGTTCTTGGAATGTTCTAATTACTCCCAAAATGAACGAGACTGATGCTAGAAATATTAATGGATAAAAATTTAATAGTGAGGAAACAAATAGAATAAAGCAGAAAATTGTGTTAAGGATATACATCAACAAGGCCAATGATTTGCGGTCATATTTGTCTGAAATGTATCCCGCAAAAGGTGAAACAAGTAAAAACGGTAACATACTAGCAAAAATTATAATTCCTACATTTGCAGAATTTCCAGTTTCCTGAAGTACTAACCAAGATAATCCAACCGAGAAAGTCCAATAACTACAACCCGATAACATATTAGAAATCCAAGTCATTCTAAAGTCTTTATATTTAAGTGAATCAAACATTGTTAAATTAGATATTGATTTAAGTATATTCATGAATTTTTTTTAATTGTAATAAAACTAAAACAATCTTATTTTAATTAAGATAATAAACAATACCTATTTATATCAAATTATTCGTAGAATATTATTGTTAAACAATTTTACAAACAATTAACATAGAAACATGAGTGGGAAATTATACAATTGCGTAATCATAGGAGGGGGTCCGTCTGGAGCAAGAGCCGCCTATGAATTGTCAAAAACAACAAAAAATATTGCATTAATAGATTATAGAGAATCATTAGGAGATAAACTTTGCACAGGAATAATTGGAATAGAATGCGTAGAAAAATATGGAATAGATAAAAATGTAATATTTAGTGAAGGTAGTTCAGCAGACATTACAAATCCTGAAAAAAAAACTTTTCACTTGGAATCCAAAAATCCAAAAGCATATATTATTGACAGAGTAAAATATATACAAAATATAATTCAAAAAGCAAAAGATAATAATACTGAAATACTTTATAAATCTAGAGTAATAGATTTTGATTTTACAAAAAATCATGTAAAAATCTCATATAAATCAGATGGGATAAAAAAAGAGATATTATCTAAATCAATAATATTAGCTTCAGGATTAGAAAATAAATTAATAAATAAATTAAATATAAATTCTATAAAAAACGAAAATATTCTTAATGGCTCCCAGTTGAAAATGCCTACTAATAATTCGTCCTTAATTAAAAATACAAAAGTTTTTCTCGGATCAAAGTTTGGATTCCAAGGATTTGGATGGATAGTCCCAACAAAAGAAAATGAAATATTAATTGGAGTTTTAACTAAAGATAAAAGTAGGAAAATATTAATTCAGTTTATGTCAGAAATTAAAAACGAATTTAAATTGAAAAATATTATAGAAAAAAATATTAAAACTTGGGGGATACCAATACATCCATTAAAAAAAACATATGCAGAAAGAATATTAGTTGTAGGTGATGCTGCAGGATTAGTAAAACCAGTAACAGGAGGTGGGATATATTACTCACAAATTTCTGGAGAGCTTGCAGCTAAAACTATACAAAAAGGAATTGTAAACAATGATTTTTCAGAAAATTTATTTTCCGAATATCAAAAAAATTGGGAGAGCTTGATTGGAACAGAAATATTAAAAGGAAATAAATTAAGAAATATATTATTTGGCTTTGAAGACAAAAAATTAAATCATTTAACTAAATTTACTTTTTCTAATAGCATAATTTCTAATATACTAATCTCAAAATCTTCTTCTTTTGATAATCATTTCAAATCATTTTTAAATTTTATAAATAATGAAAATATAATCAATATATTCACCAAATCTCGATCAACCGAAATAAAAGAATTAATTCCTAATTTGAAAAAGAAAATTTTTTAAATTATTTTTGAAAATAAAATCTCATTTTCTTTAGATATAATAATAGGATGATTAAATTCATTAATTCTAAATGCCTGTTGTTTGTCAAAAATTGGATACTGAGGCTGAGATGGATCACCAAATTTTTTTGACTCTTTGCAAGAACTAATAACATCAACTATACTTTTTGGGTCTATAGGAGAATCTTCTAAAATACTTTTTATGTATATACCACACAATTCATCTTCTTCTGTTCTTCTTTCAATATTATCAGTACTTCTAGAACCCATTGATACTAATGAAATTTCAGTAGGAGATAATTTTTTTATGTAATCTGCAGTTGCTCGTGCATTAATCAAAGCTCCTCCAAGAATCAAACTAGCATTTTGGGCTAATTCAGCTCCTGTGGTTCCATTCATAGTGCAATGTATTAAAGTTTTATCATTTATGCTTGTGCTATCCAAATCATATGGTGAATTTCCAAAATCAAAACCGGTCGGTCTCTTCCCGTCAATTTCCCCCATGCACATATCTCCTAATTTATTACTTTTATATTCTAATGCTTGCTCTATGTCTGCAACATTGATTATAGATCGAACTCCTTTCTCAAAAGCAAATGATTGAGTTGTAAAAGCTCTGAATACATCGATAATCACAACTACACCACGAGCTTTTTTTGCACCATCAGATAGGCTCAGTAAATTGATTTTCATTTAGATACCTCGTTCGGTAAAACAAAATTTATATCTTTCTCATTATCTCCAACTGTATTAATTTCAGAAGGTTTTAAAAAATTAATAAATTCATCAATTAAAACCTCAGGAGTTGAAGCACCAGAGGTAATACCAATTTTAGAATATTTGGTTAGATTCATTGTTTTAATTTCTTCAACAGAATTTACTAATATAGATTTTGTTCCACAACTCTCAGACATTTCTTTTAAACGCACACAATTAGAACTAGTGTCAGAGCCAACTACAATTATTATATCTACTAATGTTGCTAATTTTTTTACAGCATTCTGCCTATTTGTTACAGCATAACAAATATCATTTCTTATTATAGAATTTTTGTATTTTTGCTTTAAGGTTTTTGAAATTTCTTTTGTGTCATCAATAGATAAAGTAGTTTGTGATAAGACTGCAACAGGTTCTTGAGTATCAAATTCAGGGACATTGTTTTTTTCTCTGTCATCAATAAGAATCATATCTACTTGACCCATAGTTCCAACAACTTCCTGGTGGCCTCTATGTCCAATTAATATAATTTTTCTTCCTTGTTTACTATATTTAATAGCTTCATTGTGAACTTTTGTTACTAATGGACAGGTAGCATCAATAATCTTAATATTTTTTGATTTTGCTAATTCATAATCTTTTGGAGGAGAGCCATGAGCTGAAAAAATCACAGTAGAATCTTTCGGAACATCCTCAATGTTTTCAACAGTAATAGCTCCTTTTTTCTCTAAATCAGCAACAACGTATTTATTGTGAACAATCTGATGTTTAACATATACAGGACTCCCAAACAGTTGAAGTGATTTATGAACAATATCTATAGCTCTTACTACTCCGGCACAAAAGCCTCTTGGTACTGCAAGATATAAATGCATATTTCATCCTTTCATTATTCTAAATATATTGTATCGCTTGGTGCTATAATTTATAAGTATTTATAAAATCAATCGAGATATAAAAATGATAAATTTAGCCAATCGGATGAATAGACTAGGTACTGAGACAGCATTTGAAGTCCTAGCCAAAGCAAAAAAACTTGAGGCAGAAGGTAAAAATATAATCCATCTACAAATAGGAGAACCTGATTTTAATACTCCAACTAATATTATAAATGCAGGAAAACAAGCATTAGATGATGGCTATACAGGTTATAATCCTTCAGCAGGATATGATGAATTAAAAGAGGAAATTAAAAAATATTCTAAAAATATTCGTTCATATGATTTTGATAAAGAACAAGTCGTAATAACATCTGGTGGGAAACCTATTATGTTTTACACTATGTTAGCTCTTATTAATCCAGGAGACGAAGTATTGTATCCTAATCCTGGATTCCCAATATATGAATCTATGATCAATTTTGTGGGAGGTAAAGCTGTGCCATTGAAATTGGAAGAAAAACTTGGATATAATTTTGACATAGACAAAGTAGAATCATTAATTAACGAAAATACAAAATTAATCATCCTAAATTCTCCAAACAATCCCTGTGGTAGCGCAATTGATGCTAAAAACATGTCCAAGCTTGCTAATATTTTAGAAGACAAAAACATTACAATACTCTCAGATGAAATTTACTCACAATTTTTATACGAGGGATCCCATTCTAGTATTTCAAATTACAAAAATTTAAATTTGAAAACTATTATATTAGACGGATTTTCCAAATCATACTCTATGACAGGATGGAGAATAGGATATGGTATATTTCCAAAAGAATTAGTTGATCCAATTACAAAATTAGTAACAAATAGTAATTCTTGCACTGCAAGTTTCACACAAATTGCTGCCATAGAAGCATTAAAAGGAAGCCAAGAAAGTGTAAATAAAATGGTGAGTGAATTTAAGTCAAGAAGAGACTTAATAGTAGATGGGTTAAATAATATTAAAAATATAAGTTGTCCTAACCCTTCAGGTGCATTCTATGTTTTTCCAAATATTACTAAGACTGGGTTATCAAGTGAATTATTTGCAAGCAAACTGCTTGAAGAAAATGGTGTGGCAACCCTATCAGGAGAATCATTTGGAGAGGAAGGAAAAGGATATATAAGAATTTCGTTTGCTAATTCAAAAGAAAATATTTTGGAAGCATTAAATAGAATAGAAGATTTTGTTAATAAATTATGAATTATAAAAAATTAAATTCAAATATTACTGCATGGATCAAGAATTATGCTGAGGTAAATAATATGTCAACTTTAGTTGTTGGAATATCAGGGGGAGTAGATTCAGCTGTGGTATCAACTCTTAGCGCAAAAACAGGTATAAACACTATAGTAGTATCGATGCCGATAAAACAAATTGAATCTCAAAACAACTTAAGTATCAATCATGGCTCGTGGTTAACTGAAAAATACAGTAATGTAAGGCATGAAATAATTGACATGACAAATATATTTTCTGCAATCGACTTAATGTTTGCAAACATTAATTATTCAAATTTGCATGCTCTAGCTAATACAAGATCTAGACTAAGAATGCTAGGTTTATATCAAATAGCAGGTAACAACAATGGGCTTGTAGTAGGCACAGGAAATAAAATCGAAGACTTTGGCATCGGATTTTTCACTAAATACGGAGATGGAGGAGTTGATATATCTCCGATTGGTGATTGCATGAAATCTGATGTATGGGAAATGGCAAAGGAATTAAGTATCAACAAAAAAATTATAGAAGCTGCTCCCACTGATGGACTTTGGGACGATGGAAGAACGGATGAAGATCAATTAAAAGGACTAAATTATCAACAATTAGAAAATGCAATGAAATTAGATAATTTGAATAAATCACCTGACTTACATACTGAAAATGAGTTAGAATTATTAAAAAAATATAATCAAATACGAAAACCAAATTTACATAAAATGAAAGAAATACCAGTATTCAAATTAAAGAAATAAAATTTTCTTTATACCATTTCAATTCATTGATACTTTCAACAATATCTCCCATTGCTCTGTGAGATGATTCTTTCTTGGGTAATTTATTTTTATCACCACCCCAAGCAATATAAGATTCTTTAAAAGAACTAACATCAACATTTCGATAATGTAAGTATTTTTCTAATTCCGGCATTTCCTTTTTTAAAAAAATTCTATCTTGATAAATACTGTTACCACACAAAGGAGATGAATTATTTGCAACATATTTTGAAACAAATTCCAAAGTTTGTTTTTCAGCATCAATCAAAGAAGTCTTAGAGTTTTTAATATCATCAAGCAATCCAGATTTTTTATGCATTTTCTTTGGCCAATCTTCTAATGTTTCCATATCTTGCTCATTTCTAAATATAACAATATCTGGGCCAAGAGAAACTATATTTAGTTCTGTGTCAGTTACAACAGATGCAATTTCAACTATGACACATTTGGAAGAATCCAATCCTGTCATCTCCAAGTCAATCCATACCCATAGATCGTTTTTTAGTTTTGTTTTCAATATGCGCCTATAAAGATTATGTAGATAATAAATTAGTCAATTTATCGCCTTCGATAGTTTCATTATCTATTAAATAATCGACAACAGCGTTTAGAGTATTCATATTATCCTTAATTAACAGTTTAGATTTATCATAAGCTTTTGTAATAACATCTCTTACTTCTTCATCAATTTGGTTTGCAACACTTTCACTATAATCTTTTTGCTCAGAAACCTCTCTACCTAAAAATACAGTCTCTTCTCTTTTTCCTAATGTTCTTGGTCCCAAATTATCACTCATTCCATATTTCATAATCATAGTTCTAGCAATATGAGTAGCCTGTTCCATGTCATTGCTTGCTCCTGTTGTAATTTCTCCAAGAACAACTTCTTCAGCTGCTCTGCCACCTAATGCTACAACAATTCGTGCTTCTAGTTGTTTTTTAGTATGCAAGGCTGTTTCGTCGACAGGTAAAAATTTTGTGTACCCTCCCATATGTCCTCTTGGAATGATAGAAACTTTAACCGGAGAGTCTGCTTCAGGAATAAGATGTCCACAAAGTGCATGCCCAACTTCATGACAAGCAGTTACTTTTATTGTGTGTTTACTTAAGACTTTACTTGTTTTTGCTGGCCCAGCCATAACTCTGTCTATCGATTCAGCAATATCTTCATGATCTATTTTATCTTTTTCTCTTCTTGCAGCAAGTATTGCAGACTCATTCATCAAGTTTGCTAAATCAGCACCGCTAAACCCTGGAGTTTGTTCCGATAATTTAGACAAATCCACACCTTCTTCCATTGGCTTTCCTTTAGAGTGAACTTTTAAAATTTCTGTTCTACTTTTCATATCAGGTACATCTAACACAACTCTTCTGTCAAATCTTCCAGGTCTTAATAAAGCTGGATCCAATATATCCGGCCTATTAGTTGCAGCAATAATAATGATGTTGAAACCTTTAGACTCAAAACCATCCATTTCTACTAAAATTTGATTTAAAGTTTGCTCTCTTTCGTCATGTCCTCCGCCTAGTCCTGATCCTCTGTGTCTTCCGACTGCGTCAATTTCATCTATAAAAATAATACAGGGAGAATTAGTTTTTGCTTGTGAAAAAAGGTCTCTAACCCTAGATGCTCCTACTCCAACAAACATCTCTACAAATTCGCTCCCACTAATGGAAAAAAATGGAACATTGGCTTCACCTGCAACAGCTTTTGCAAGTAATGTTTTGCCTGTTCCAGGAGGACCTACTAACAGCACCCCTTTAGGAACTTTAGCACCTAATTTTTTAAACTTACCAGGCTCCTTTAAAAATTCTACTATTTCTGCCAATTCAATTTTTGCTTCCTGTACACCAGCTACATCCTTAAAGGTAACTCCCGTTTTATTCTCAGTAAATTTTCTAGCCTTACTTTTCCCAAATCCAAATGTTTGATTTGCACCACCCTGTGCCTGTCTCATCATAAATAATATTAATCCTCCAAAAAATATGATGGGTAAAAAGCTAAACAGTACATTAAATGCTGTGTTCCATCCGCTTCTACCACTTACAATTATATTTACATCGCTTTTTATAGGGTCAATGCCAGAGTCTTTCATTAATTCAATCAAACTCACACCTGCTTCCTTGGAAGAAGTGAATTTTTTCCCATCCTTAGAGGTGATAGTTAATTTTTCTCCTTCAACAATTATTTCTTTTACGCTACCATCACTTATCATTTCTAACGTCTCGCTTACAGAAATATTTGTGGTTTCGCCAAACGGGTTAGACATTGATGATAATATCAACGCAAAAAGCGTTGATGCAATTATCAAATAAACAAATCCATTTTTTTGTAAATTGGATTTCTTTTTTTTCATTTTTACCTCTTCGAATTTATTTCATTATTAATTTGTTTAATTAAATTTTATCACTTCTTATACCTTGGAATCAAAACTTTATTGCTATAAAATTAGATTTTAGGACACATTATAATGACAAAAAGCAATTATTCGATAATAAAAAACACTCTTAATAACGGAATGGATTTCATACTTAACTCTGATACGAGCAAGGGGTATGTTGCAGTAAACATTTGGTATCACGTTGGGTCTAAAAATGAAAAAGAGGGGAAGACAGGGTTTGCTCATTTATTTGAACATCTAATGTTCGAAGGGTCAAAAAACTGTGATTCAAATTGGTTTTCTATAATCGAACCTATAAGTGTAAAACCAGGAGGCCTTAATGGTTCTACAAATACTGATCGTACTAATTATTGGCAAAACATAAGCCCAAATTACTTGGAAAGAGTTTTATTTATGGAATCAGATAGAATGGGCTATTTGACAGAAGCCTTAAATGAAGAAAAATTAGAAAAAGAAAAAAAAATTGTTATTCAGGAACGAAAACAAAGCTATGAAAATTCACCTTATGGTGATAGTGAAGAATTTATGCAAAGCTTAGTATTCCCGAATCCACACCCTTATAATTGGCAAACAATAGGGATAGAAAAAGATATAAACAATGCAAAATTAAGTGAAACAATAGATTTTCATAAAACATATTACATTCCCTCTAATGCAAGTCTTTCTCTTTCCGGGAATTTTAATATAAATGAAGCAACTCAATGGATAACAAAATATTTCGGTGATATTCAATCTTCTAAAAAACCTATATTGAAATCACAACAATATAGTTCTTTGAATAAAACTCAGAATCATGAAATTGTGGGGCAAAGTCCTGCAACTATGCCTAAAGTCATAATAAGATGGCCAACAAAATCACAAAATTTTAGTACAACTGAAGATGCCATGAGTATACTTTCGCTAATATTAGGAGATGGATTAGGAAGTAGACTACAAAAATCTTTAGTTACTGATACAGAACTTGCTCAAGATGTATACGTTGGGCACTATTCACAAGAATTGGCAGGAGAATTTGAAATATCTGCTACATTAACAAATGAAAAAAACTTTGATAGTGTTTATAAAAAAATAATAAATGAAATTAAAAATGTAAGTGAATCTGGTATTGAAAATGAAGAACTTATAATTGCTAAAAACAAATACGAATTAAGCATTAATAGACAAATAGAAAAATCCGGTGGATTTGGGGGGATTGCAGATATTCTTAATTACTTTAATACATATGGTAAAAACCCAGAAAAATTTATGTCTTATATGAATTCACACCAAACAGTTAACAGTAACTCTATTTCCGAATGTGCAAATTCGCTACTTACTTCTCCTAATATCAATTTATATTATAAAATAAAAAAATGAATAAATTACCTAACCCTAGTAGTAATAATTTTGATTTTAGCAAACCTGAAATTAAACATATAATTCTTGATAATAAAATCAATTTATATCAAGTTGCCAAACCAAATTCAGAGTTACTAACGCTAGTATTTGTTTTACCCGTTGCTAGTGGCACAATCAAATCTATACCCAGTGGATCAGTAAATTTAAGTTTAAAATTATTTTTTGAACAAAACACCTATAAATCAAACACCTCTTTACAACACCAATTAGAAAACTGTGGCGCAGATCCGATTTATTCATCCGATACTGAAAAAATTATAATAGGATTTCAGTCATCTTTTAATAATTGGGAGAAATCTTTAGATATATTACTAGATGCCTTGAAAAACATAAATGTAAGTTCAAAAGAGTTTAACAGAATAAAAAAATTAAGAATTGGAGAAATTTTACAGAATCAGGGAAATCCTATGTTTTTAGCACGTTCGGGATTGTTAAATAACTTATATAAAAACACTTCAACAAAATCATATCCTTCAATAGGGAAATTATCAGATATAAATCAAATCAATCATAATACAATAATTAATATATCAAACAAATTACTCCGAATTACTGAGCAATCTAAAATTACTTTAATATGTAAAAATCAAAATGAAAAATTGATACACAAATTAAGTAATATTAATACCGAATCAAATTCAAATGAATTAATAGCAAAAGAAGATAAACTTAATAATAAAAATTTACTAATATCAACTAAAATACCAAGTCCTCAAAGCGTTATACTATTTGGAAAACGACTTACTATTCCAAATTTGAAAGAAAGAGCTTCTCTTGAAATATTTAACGAAATTTTTGGCGGATCATTCATGTCAAGATTAAATGTAAATTTAAGAGAAAAAAATGGTTACTCCTATGGTTTTGGGTCATCATTAAGCTGGTCCAACACGAACGAACCAACAATAATAGCAGGGGGATCAGTTAATTCAAAAAACACTTCTGATTCTATCAATGAAATAAACTACGAAATTAACAGTCTATTCAACAATAATGAATTATCAAGCGAAGAATTACAAAATGCAATATTTTCTATTAAATTAGGGTACTTGAAAAATTTTGAAACTCACATGTCATCAATAAGTTTAGTTAACAAAATAATATTTGAAAATTTAAATTTAAATTTTCATGATTTATTTTTTAATTCAATTAACAATATTACTAAAGATGAAATTTATACATATGTATTAAAAAACTTTTCTAATTTAAACGATTTTTCAACTATTGTTGTGGGTGACAAAAAATATCTTTCCAAGTTAATTGCCGACAAAGTAATATCTGCTAAATCAACTGACAGTGAAAGTGTGATATAAAATGAATTTCGAATTTGATTGAAATCATTTCACTGAAATGATACAATTTTTTCTTGTTTAATATATCTTCAAAAGGTTTAATCTTGAGTAAAGTAAGAGTAGCAATAATCGGTGTTGGAAATTGTGCATCATCCTTGGTACAGGGAGTCATTAAGTATCAGAATGCTAACCCAAAAGACACCATCCCAGGTATAATGCACCCACTATTGGGTAAATATCATATAGGAGACATAGAATTCTCAGCCGCATTTGATGTGGATAAAAATAAAGTTGGAAAAGATCTTTCTGAAGCAATATTTTCTGAACCTAACAACACAATAAAATTTCAAGATGTTCCTAAACTAAATGTCCCTGTACACAGAGGCATGACTCACGACGGAATAGGCCAATATCTTGGAGAAATAATAGAAAAAGATCCATCTTCTACTTCGGATATTGTATCTATACTAAAAGAAACTAAAACAGATGTTGTGGTAAGCTACCTCCCGGTTGGATCAGAAGAAGCAACAAAATGGTACGTCGAACAAGTACTCAAAGCAGAATGTGGGTTCATAAATTGTATACCAGTATTTATTGCTTCGAGCCCAAACGGATATTGGCAAAAGAGATTTGAAGATGCAGGTGTCCCGATAATAGGTGATGATATTAAATCACAAGTTGGAGCAACAATAGTCCATAGAGTATTAAGTAGACTATTTATGGATAGAGGAGTTGAGTTAGAAAACACATATCAACTTAACTTTGGAGGGAATACAGATTTCTTAAACATGTTAGAAAGAAACAGGCTAACTTCAAAAAAAATATCAAAAACACAATCAGTTACTTCTCAAATAGATTATGAAATGAATAGTAAAAATATACATATTGGTCCAAGTGATCATGTCCCTTGGCTTTCTGATAGAAAATGGGCATACATAAGGCTAGAAGGGAATAGCTTTGGAGATGTCCCGTTAAATATTGAATTGAAATTAGAAGTTTGGGATAGCCCTAATTCAGCTGGCGTAGTAATAGATGCGGTCAGATGTGCGAAAATTGCAATGGATCAGGGAATGGCAGGAGCTATAGAAGCTCCATCAAGCTACTATTTTAAATCACCTCCATCACAATATACTGACAACGAAGCAAGGGAACTTCTTGATAAATTTATAGAATCTTCATTAGAATAAAAATTCTTGTATGAAAGTTTGCATAGTATGTCCTTATGGAATATCATCTCCTGGCGGTGTTTGGAACCATATAGTAAATCTATCAAATCAATTAAGATCTAAAAGAATAGATCATATTATTGTAATCCCACAATCTCAAAGTGCATATACCAACAAAAACAATGTTTACCAAATTGGGAAACCTTATAGTATAAAAAGCGGAGGATCTGAGGCTAATATTGTTCTATCTCTATTACTAGGACAAGAAATTGACAAATTCCTAAAATTTCATAAACCTGACGTAGTACACATTCACGAACCATTTGCTGGGACACTCCCTATGCTTTTTATAAAGCATTTTAAAGGGAAAATAATATCTACATTTCATTCAAATCAAGGTACCAATTTGTATAAATTTGGGCTTTCAAAAATGTTTAAATTTTTATATAAAAAAATAGACACAAACATTGCAGTTTCGAAATCTGCTGAAAGTTATATTAGTAAGTATTTTCCAAATAAATATCAAATAATACCAAATGGCATCAATATTCAATACTACAAAAAAACCAATCGTAGTCTTAATACTATTTCAAATAATTTAAAATTAATATTCATTGGAAGAAATGACAAAAGAAAGGGATTGAAATACTTAATTAATTGCTTGCAAGAATACACATTTGATTTTCCAATCAGTTTAACTATAATTGGGCACGATTATACTGGGATAAAACCTGATAACATTGAAGTTAATAATCCAGGAATTGTGAATGAAAAAAATAAAATAAAATATCTAAACGAATCAGATATTTTGTGTGCTCCTTCATTGGGAAATGAAAGTTTTGGAATAATTTTGCTAGAAGCAATGGCAAGTGAGACAGTGATAATTGCATCTAACATAGAAGGATACAATCACTTGGTTACCCATGAAAAGAATGGCTTGTTAATTGAACCTAAAAGTTCAAAATCAATATATAAAGCGATAAATTCTGTTTATCACAATAAAAAAATGAAGCTCACAATGCTAAAAAACGGAAACAATATAATAAAGAATTACGGATGGGATGCTATTTCTGATAAAATAATTGACATATACAGAAATAAATAATAATAAATTGAATAAATACCAAAATCTTAGAACAAGCCTTAAGCAAAGTTTAAATAATATTTTAAATGTATCAATAATACCTTTATTAGTTAAATTTAAAATTACAGCAAATACTATAACAATTATAGGGCTGATATTAGCCGTTTTTACTATGACATTAATTATTCAAGGTAAATTACTTCTCTCTGGCATAATGATAATTATTTCAAGTTTGTTTGATTTACTAGATGGAGCTCTTGCGAGATACACTAAATCTGATTCGATTTCAGGTGGCTTTTTTGATGCTGTCATAGATAGAATCTCGGAATCTGTAATATATTTAGGGTTAATAATATTTTTTATAGATGATAGTCGTACTGTAATAATTATATTTTTAAGTGCTTTAATTAACCAATTAGTAAGTTATGTTAAAGCAAAATATGAATCATATGGAATCAAAGGAGAAATTGGGATATTCACAAGAACAGAAAGAATAATTATTTTATCAATAGCTCTAATAGGTGGTTCTATCAATTTGTTCATTTTATATGTTTTATTATATTTTTCCATATTATTATCATTAATAAGCATGATGCAAAGAATTATTTACGGATTGTTGGAAACAAAAAATAAATGATAACAAAAAAAATAATTCTTATATACTTATGTATTTTTTTATACTCTCTATTCAATTCAAATCATGTTATTGCAGAATCTGAAATAGAAGATGTGAAAACAACGATAGAAATAAATTTTCCAAAAAATTTGAAATTTGAAATTTTAGGAAAAGTGGCTGAAGAATTAAATGGAATTAATTTAGTTCTAAAGACTGGGTATAGTAATTCGAATATAATTCAACCTATAGAATTCACACAACAAAACAATATTGTCAAAGGATATTTATCATGGGAAACAAACACTTCCAGTAAATATATTCCTCCAGGAAGCCCTTTGGAATATTCTTATATTTTAAAAACAAAATCAGGAAAAACCTTTAATACAACTCCTGAAAAAATAGTCTATCTTGATAATAATATAACTTGGAATAATGTGAAAATGAAAACTATAACAATGTACTACAATGAAGTCTTTGGAGATGTTGTGAAAAAAAGGAGTGAAGATTTATTACAAGCTACTTTTGAAACGGTTGAATCAATTTCCCCTCTTTTAGGCTTAGAAGCAAATGATGAACCTTTGAACATTGTGCTGTTTAATGATTACGCATACATGTCTAAATCACTAGCTCCCAAAAGTAATACACAATCTGAAAATTTAGTTACACAAGGTCAAGCCTTCCCCAAACATGGGGTTGTTCTATTATTAGATGGCATGCAATCCAAGGGTACAGCTAGTCATGAAATAGCTCATATTCTAGTAGAAAGAGCTGCTGGATCAGCTTTTTCTGTAATACCTTCCTGGTTAAATGAAGGCATTGCTGAATATGCTAATCCTGTCAAAGGATTTTCATACCAAAATTCTTTTGATATTAATTTGAAAGCAGACACTTTACTTCCAATAACAAAATACACCTCTCCTCCTGGGAAACCTGAAGATGTAATACTTTTCTACGGGCAGGCAGAAAAAATTGTGGAATATATGGTTGGAAACTTTGGCTCAGATAAATTCACACAATTTATTAAAAGCTTAAAAAATGGATTGTCAGTAAATAAATCAATAGAAGAAACTTACGGAATGAGTAAAACTGAAATTGAAAATCAATGGAGAAAATCAATAGGTGCTTCAACAATCCAAGAAACAAAAAATCAAAATAAACCCAAATCTACAACTAGTTCTGTTCAATTGTATACACTTGATGACATGAAAAATAATTCTGAAAAAATATCTAAAGAAAAATCTGAACCTAAAGATGTTAATTTAAATAGTGATCAAAAAAATAATCGAGCCGGTAATTCATGTGGATTGTCTGATTCAAATGAAATATTAATTTTATTTTATTTTTTTGGCATAGGTATGCTATATAAAAAAAGAAAGCAACTTTAATTTTTTATCTGGTTCGAGGGTTTAGCGCATCATTTAAAGCATCACCTAATAAATTCCAACACAGAACCATCATAAATACTATTACTCCAGGTCCGATTAAAAGCCAGGGTTCATTTCTAATCACGCTGATGCTTCCTCCCTCTAAAAGCATTCTTCCTAGGCTAGGTCTAGGTGGTTGTATTCCTAATCCAAGCCAACTTAAGATAATTTCCGTTCCAACTAAAGCTCCCATACTCATTGTCACAGATACAACTAATGGGCTAATAGAATTAGGAAGCAAATGAACAAACAAAATTCTATTCGTACTAGCTCCTATAGATCTAGCAGATTCAATAAATTGATTTTCTTTTATGCTTAATACTTGCGCTCTCATTAATCTAGCAGTTCCTATCCATCCAAAACTAACTAAAGCCAATGAAACAACCAGGTAATCAGCTACTCCACTTTTAACTAACCCTGAAAAACCATAAGAATCCTCTAAATATCTTACAAAATCTAAAATTCTTGGTCTTAAAGTTGCAGCTAGTATTATCACTAATAGTATGTCTGGAAAAGATGACGATATCTCACCGATTCTCATAATAAAAGAATCAACCTTACCTCCCTTGTAACCTGCCAGTAGTCCCAATCCCACTCCAATTATAAGTCCCCCTGTTATGAGAGCTACAAATGTTATGATAGCTGTATTTTGAATCCCCCATAATACTCTTGAAAAAACATCTCTTCCTGCTCTGTCTGTTCCCATTATATGTTCAAAGCTAGGAGGTTTTTTTATATTACTATAATCCTGGGCAGTATAATCATAGGGAGAAATTATTGAAGCTAACAAACCTGAAACATAAATTATTACTAATATAATTATGCATAAGACTGCAATTTTTTTCTTCATTAATCTTTGAAATGCATTTTTTAAATGACTGCTAGATTGGCTCATTTGTATCTTATCCTTGGGTCAATTATTGAGTAAGAAATATCAGCTAATAAATTAGCAAATATAAATGCTACAGCACTAATCAATGTTATAGCCATAATGACAGGATAATCGCGATTAAAAATCGACTCTACACTAAATCTACCAACTCCGGGAATTCCTAAAATCGTTTCAGTTATAAAAGCTCCTCCTAAAATTCCTGCAAGAGAAAATGATAAAATGGTCATGATAGGTATCATTGCATTTCGAAGTACATGCCTATTACTCACAGTATAAAAACTTAACCCTTTTGCTTTAGCAGTTCTAATGTAATCTTGCCCTAACACATCTAAGGTAGAAGCTCTCATAATTCTAATCATGAATGCAATTCCTGGGATTCCCATAGTTAGAGAAGGAATAATAATTCTTTTATCAAAAACCCCTCCCCATCCCGAACATGGTACCAAATCAGTTTTTAAGCATCCAAACCACAACAATGCTGGAATAGTTATCATAATAGGAATAGACATAAAAAAGAGAGAAATTGAGACAATGAGAGGATCTATCCATGTCCCCTGTTTATGTGCAACCATAAATCCTAAAGGCAATCCAATAGTAACGCTTATAAGTAGAGCTACAAGACTTAATTTAGCAGAAACCAATAATTTAGGTGCTATCAATTCTGACACAGATCTTCCTCTATATCTTAAGCTTTCTCCAAAATCTCCTTTTATGGCATTATTCAGATAGGTACCAAACTGATTTAATATCGGCTTATCAAGCCCCATTTCAGTTCTAATACGTTCGGCAACTATAGGGTCATACTTTGTTCCCATCATTATTTCAACGGGATCGCCTGGTCCAAATCTTCCAAGAATAAAAGTTATGAAAGCAACAGAAATCAGCAAAAATGGAATCCATATCAATCTAGCTAAAATATATTGCCACATAATTAATCTTTAATCACTTTTTTATTCAACAATTTCTATCAAAGAATATTTGGGGACACTCATAGGAGTAAGTTTGTAATTTTTAACTCTTTGATTAATTAAAACATATTGATCTCCAGGGAACCAGAGAGGTATCCAAGGACTTTCATTTACAATAATTTTCTCTGCTTTGTTGTACAAATCAAGCCTAGTAGTAATATCTGGTTCTACTCTAGCAAGTTCTAATAAACTATCAACTTCAGGATTAGAATAATTATTATGATTTGTAGATTTTGTTGAATGGAAATTAACATCTAGGAAATTTTCAGGATCAGGATAGTCTGCAACCCAGCCTAAACCTGAGAAAAATTGTAATTCCTTTTTGTTAAGCATTTGTAGGAATGTAGCCCATTCAAGCTGTTGAATTTCAACATCTATTCCTAATGTTTGTTTCCACATTTCTAGTATTACTTCAATATCAAGTCCTGCACTTCCTCCTGTTCCTGGAACAGATAGAATAAGTCTTGGTAATTCTGCAACATCTGAATATTTTGACTTTGCTAAAGCTTCTTTGGCTAATAATTCATCATGTTTAAACCCTGATATATTTTCGTTATAACCAGGGAATCCAGGAGGTAAAATGCCATAAGCAGGTTTAACTAAATCTGATAAAACTTCTGTAGCTATTAATTCTTTGTTAATTGAATAAGCCAGTGCTTGTCTAAAATAAATGTCATCAAATGGAGCCTCATTTAGATTAAATCCAATATAGTATTGAGAAAAATCCAATGGTGCTACAACAACGTCTTTATTTAAAATGTTTGATGGATCAAGTACTCTTTCTAAATCTGACATACCTACTCCTGTAATATCAATCTCGCAATTTTCATACATAGCCATAGCTGAACCTCCAGCTAAGTTCATAGATACATAATCTAATTTAGCAATATCTTTGTGCCAATTATTATTTCTCTTCAGTATCAATTTTTCACCAACAAAATACTCATCAAGAGTAAAAGGTCCTGAGCCATTGGGTTTTTCTATCCAATCCGGATCACTAAGATTCTGTTTATCCAGAACAAATGCAACAGGATAAGTTAATTTTGCTAGAAAATAAGCTTTTGGAGCATCAATATTAATTTCAATAGTTTGGTCATCAATCATTTTGATTCCGCTTATAGTGCTAGTTTTACCCGCAATAACATCAGCTACCCCAATAATATCACCTAAATAATCTTCTGCTGTCGTAGAGGTTGTACTTGGATTTGCTGCTCTATTAAAAGACCAGAGAAAATCAGAGGCAGTAATTTTTTTTCCATCATGAAATTTTGCGTTATCTCTAATTGTGAATGTGTATTTCAATCCATCATCACTAATAGACCATGATTCAGCTAAATCAGGAGTTATTTTCAAATCAGTACCAAGAGTTACTAAACCACTGTACAATTCCAAAATAATCGAGGCTGAAGTTGAATCCTGAGCAATATGCGGATCTAATGTTGGAGGATCTGAATATAGAATATTCAAAGTATTATCAGTTAATTGCTCATTAGAACAACTGTTATCTACTAAAGTGTTATTTGATGTTGATGATTCAGAGGAAAATGGGGTGTCATTATCATCTGAACATCCCAAAAGTATCATCATAAATGCCATTGCATAATATAATTTTAAATTTTTAATTTTCATGTACTTTTTGAAACTCATATTTATTATCCTTCACATTCTACTTTAAAATAACATTTTATTATTCAATTATTAAGTAAATTTTAATTTTTTTTCATTCTTAAATATTTGTCAATGAATTCATTTAATCCTCCGTCTAAAATTTTATCTGGGTCAGGGGATTCAAAATTTGTACGATGATCTTTGACCATTTTATATGGATGCAATACGTAACTTCTGATTTGGTTACCCCATTCAGCAGAAACATGGGGGCCTTTAATTTTTTTTTCATTTTCATCTCTTTTTTTAATTTCAAGAGATAAGAGCCTAGACTTTAAAATCTTCATAGCAATTTCTCTGTTTTGTACTTGAGATCTTTCGTTCTGGCACGAAACTTTAATCCCAGTTGGAATATGTGTTATACGAATAGCTGTTGAGTTTTTTTGAACACTCTGCCCTCCTGCTCCTCCAGCTTTAAAAGACTCAATATTTAAATCATCTGATTTTATATCAATTTCGATATCTGATTCGATTTCAGGTAAAATTTCCACTAGAACAAACGAAGTGTGTCTCGCATTATCAGAGTCATAAGGAGATAATCTTACTAATCTATGAACACCTTTTTCACTTCTTAGCATCCCATAAGCATTATGTCCATCAATGTTTATAGTGCAACTTTTTATTCCTGCTTCATCACCTTTTGAAATTTCTAAAACTTTTGCAGTCATATTATTTTTTTCTGTCCATCTAATATACATTCGCATAATCATACTAGCCCAATCCTGTGACTCAACTCCCCCTGCTCCAGCATGTATGGAAACAATAACATTTCTTGAATCGAATTCTTCATCAAAAAGAGTTTTTAATTCTAATTTATCAATCGAATTAGCCAACTCTTCCAATGATTCTAAAATTTCAGATTCTAAAGAATTATCATTCTCAATAATTGCGATTTCTGTAATCTCAGTCAAATATACTAGAGTAGAAATAACATTATTAATTTCTTTGAGTTGATTTTCAAATACCGCTAATTCTTTAGAAATTTTTTGGGCTTTATTGGAGTCTTCCCAAAAATTTGGTTGAACAGTTAAATTTGTTAATTCAATAACTTTTTCTGATAGCTTGTCGATCTCAAAGACGCCCCCTTAAACTATCAAATCTTTTGGCTAATTGTTTTAGCTGTGTGTTTGTGTTTTCCATTAATCTAATTTGATTATATACTTAATTATTATAACTTCTTATAATAATCATTTAAACATAAAGAATAAAAAAATAATGCTAGATATATTAATACAAAACGCACAAATAGTTGACGGAAGTGGAAACCCTGGGTTTAAGTCTGATATCGGGATCAAAGATAATAAGATAAAAATATTCAGATATAAAAACAAATCATTAAAAGCAAAAAAAACCATTGACGCGACAGGTCTTACTTTAACACCAGGATTCATTGATTTCCATGCTCATACTGGACTAAGAATTTTGGATGAGCCTTTACATGAACCCAAAATTTCTCAAGGAATAACTACTGAATTAATAGGTGTAGATGGTAACTCATACGCCCCTTTTAAATCAAAGGATGATTTAAATGAGTTCATTGAGTTAAACTCAGGACTAGACGGAACAATCGACCAAGATGTATTTTGGCCAAGCGTAGATTCGTATCTCAAAGCTTTTCATAAAAAGACGGCAGTAAATATTGCATATCTAGTAGGAAATTCTGTTTTGCGAATTAACACTGTTGGTTGGGAAAATAAAGTTGCAACAAACAGTGACATCGATAATATGAAATCTATACTAAGAGAATCCATGGAAGAAGGTGCTTTTGGATTATCGACCGGACTAGAATACCCTCCTGGAAACTTTGCGAATACTTCTGAATTAACTGAGTTATCAAAAGAAGCTCATAAGCTTGGTGGAATATACCATACACATGTCAGATATGAATTGGGTGACAAATTTTTAGATCCATTTAAAGAGGCTATAGAAATCGGTGAAAACAGCAACATTCCTATTCATATAACACATCTTTATCAAAGCTCTTACTCCAAAGGTGGAGCAAGTAAAATTCTTGATTTAGTTGAAAAATCAAGAGAGTCAGGATTGGATATAACTTTTGATAGTTATCCGTACATTTATGGAAGTACTAGGCTAATTATAATGTTACCTGACTGGACAAAAGATGGTGGCACTAAAACTTTAAAAAGTATATTGAAATCTGATGAAATGAGGAAACAACTTAAATCTGAAGTTTCTCCCCGCGCACTAAGTTGGGAACAGGTCTGGTTAACATATTTCAAACTAGCCAAAAATCACAGATACGAAGGTTTGTCAGTTGCTGAAATCGCAAGGTCAAGAAACCAACATCCACTCGATACTATATGTGACATATTACTAGAAGAAGATTTGCAAACATGTTACGTAGCACTAGGTTCTAATGGAAGCACTATCCCCAAATTTATAAATCATCCTTTATCTATGGTGGGCAGTGACGCTGTATTATTAGGTGACTTTCCAAGTCCTAGAACATACGGCTGTTTCCCAACAATTATTTCGGAATACGTTAGAGAAGAAAAACATATGTCATTAGAATTTGCAATTCGGAAAATAACTTCATTTCCTGCACAACGTCTTGGTATTCGAGATCGTGGATTAATAAAAGAAGATTTCAAGGCTGACATAACAATTTTTGATCTAAACAAGATCAAATCAAAAGCAACTAAAGATAATCCTAAAGTATTTGCCGAAGGCATAGAATATGTGATAGTAAATGGAGAATTAACAATCAATAATCGAAAACATACAAAGGCACTTAACGGTCACGCCTTAAAATCAAATTACTGATCTCGTAACCATTTGTTTTGTATAATGTTCTTTTATTTTATTCCACGAATATTGCATATCGATAACTTTGTCATCTTTCCATAATAATCCTTGATCAGAATAATTTTCACTTCCAGGGTGCCCCGAAGATCCTAGCGGAACTATCCATTTACAGTTATCCCAATCTGAAACATCAAAGAAATATCTTGCCACAGAAGTTGCAACCACATCAAATTTATTCAAATTTGATGGCGAAGCGTTATGAGGTGTATCTCCATCTCCGTCAATTGAAAAACTTGGTGGATTCAATTCATTTCCAAGATCTGGGAAAAGGGAAGATAATAAATGCTTGGGTTTTGTCATATGCACTTTATCCCACTTCCAATTTTGATTTTTTACTCCATATTTGTTACTCAAATTTTCTGTAGCAGAATTAAACAACTCATATAAAAGCTGATTCCATTCAGAATAATCAGAAGGTAGATAGTCAAATTTGTTTTTTGATATATGTGAAATAATTCTAGATGACAAAGATCGTAAATGGCTTGGGGCTCCTCTTCCTCCTGCTGAAAGCATTTTATCAGCTGATTCTTCATCTAGAAGATTTGATATGATTTTTTTATTTAATAAATATCTCATTTCTGAATAAATTGTAGGGAAAATAGAAGATCTTTCCATTTTGCAATCCCATTCTAGAAATTCACTCAATAACTCTGTGTTTTTTCTACTATCAATTGGAAGTAGTGATAGAGATTTAACAATAATTGTTGCAGGTATAGATGTTATTTCAGAGTGGATTGAAATCATATCTTCAGGAGATACTTTAGATTTTTTTATTACCTCTTTGAGTCTTTCTGTTATTCTCTTTGCTCTGTATTCAGGTGCGCTATCTAAAGACAAGTAAAATGGATAATCTACATTAACAATTTTATTATTTGCAGTAACAATAAATCCATTTTCTGGATTAAATATTCTAGGTAATCTATCAAACGGAACAAATCCTTCCCATTTATAATCTTTTTCCCATCCAGGAACTGGTACCCATGCATTTAGCAAATTTCTTAACGGAATTTTTCCTCGATTTATATAACCATAATCTCCTTCACTATCAGCAAATAAAAAATTATTACATGGATCTACCCATCCATCCATCGAATCTTCCATTTCTTGTGAGTTTTTTGCATCCATCATATTTCTTATAACATTAAAACCTGTGTTAGGTATTTCGGTTGATGAATATCTAAATGAAATAGCATAAGATTTGTCATCGTTAAATCCAATAATATAACCGTTGTCGGTTTTATAAGAATTTACGATTATAGGATCATCGTTTAATACATTTATTTGGTACGATCTTTCCTCAGTTTTCTCCCAATTTTGGTTATTATAATATTGTAATGATCCTGATTTTGTTCTGATTTTTTCTATAAATAAATCCTGATAATCAGAGCCTGCATGCGTGACACACCATGAAACTTTCTCATTATGTCCGAAATGTGGGAATCCCGGGCATCCTGGAAAAGACAATCCTATGACATCAAAATTTTCGGATCTAATATGATTTTGATAATAAACAGAAGGAGTATCTAATCCTCGGTGAGGGTCTCCTGCCATTAATGGTTTTCCTGTAGATGACAATTCACCTCCTACTACCCAACTATTACTTCCTATATCAATCTCAGAAATGTAATCAATATGATCTAAAGCTTTTTCAAAATGCTCGTTTGGATCTACATCTTTACCCGCATACAAATCTTCGGGTGGCACAATTACCAAGCTGCCTTCTTCGTATCCTGTAAATAAATTCCTTAATTTAGATAGATCAAACTTTTGAATAAGGGAATTTCGCCATATTTTTCCTTCGAAAACACCCATCATTATGTGTCTAGCCTTGAAAACTGCCAGACAATCCCATGGGTCCCATTTTTCCATGACTGTATTTATTAATTCAAATTCAATAGGTAATGCATCATTTTGGTTCAGGTACTCATTAACACCATCAGAATATGCTTGGTACATATTTTTAGAGTTATCATCCAAAAGATTAAAATCACTCTGAACATTATCTAAAATGTTTAAAGCTCCCATAAATTTATCATTGCCTAAGCCATCGGTTCCAATTATTTCAGATAATTTTCCATAGGCTCTTTTCCTGTCGTATTCCATGTGCCATAATCTGTCTTGGGCTGTTGCAAAGCCTTGTCCGAAAAAAGCATCGTAATCATTTTTAGCGTACACATGAGGGATTCCATGTTTATCTCTAAATATATCTAAATCATCAATGATTTTATTGCTTGTAATTTTACTCTTTAAATCAGGTAAATATTCGTTTAAATTTTTCATAAATTTTCTCCTCTTCGGGGTGATCGGACTCGAACCGATGACCCCCAGTACCCCATACTGGTGCGCTAGCCAACTGCGCCACACCCCGTTATTTCAATGAGGATAACATATATAAAACAAAATATAAAATTGTTAAATAAATTAAATTAAAGTATATGTTAAGATTTAATTGTTAATAATACAAATTAAGTTTTATATAAATTATTTAATGTTTGAATCAGAAAAAGATCTAATTAAAGCTGTTGAAAAAACAAAAGTTGCAAGAAAGCCAAAACAACATTTAGCTACTTTTGGGTCTACAGTCATCAATTACTACGTTGTCACTGAACCAATATACGCAGATCCAACTTCTAATAAAAAAGAAACAGTAGTCAGGACAGGTAAGGTAAACTCAGGTAAGCCAGAAATAGTCACTCCAACTTATGCTCTTAATCTAAAAGGGTTTAGCGATGAGGCATACCAATATTTAGAATTTGTTTCTGAAAAATATGGCATGAACAGCCCAGGTGTTCTCTATCAATACAAAAACGAACCGGGGAATACTAATATATTAAGCGGTTCAGTAAATGAAGTTTCTAATAATATAATTTCAGAGCTTGATAAAAATAATGACAAACTTACTGCAGTAATTGTTGGAGTTGATGAATTATGGGATGTTTCTTTACTTAAATTTATTCATAATTTTACAGCGGAATCTTTGGTGAAAAATATTAATGATTTTAATACAAGAGGATTACTTAATCCTCAATCAGCTTTTGGAGGAGTACCAAAAGCAACTATTCAACGTATAGAAATATTATTCAAAGAAATTGAAAAAGGTGCCGACCCCGAAATACTTAAAAAAGAATTAGATAGATGGGGTTTATTTGAGCACTACGAGGAAAGATTCTTAGAATTGTTTAATAAATGAACAATTTTTAATTTCAAAAAAACTAAAAGTTAATTATAATAACTTTAAATTATTGGAGAAAACTTGTTTGATCAAAAAGAACCTGAATTTAATTTTTCAGGTATTAACAGCACAATAAATAAAATTAGAAAATTTATCCCCTTACCTAAAAATAATTTGTTTTTTACTTTTCTTATCCTGATAATACTATTAGGATTGTGGCTTGCTTCAGGCTTTTTTACTGTACAACCGGGAGAACAAGCTGCTCTAAGATTTTTTGGAAAATTTAATGCGGAAAAAGGACCAGGATTGCATTGGTTTTATCCTTCTCCTATAGGCCAAAAAGATATTGTTGCAACTGATGCGATAAGGAGATTAGAATTAGGATTTAGAGGAAACACCCCTATACCTATTGAATCACTAATGATAACGGGTGATGAAAACATTGTTGACGCTCAACTATTGGTTCAATACGATATCAAAAATTTAGAGAATTTCCTTTTTAAAGCAATAGATCCGTCTGGTAAAACAATGATGGACGCAGCAGAAACGTCTCTTAGACAAGTAGTGGGAAGTAAGCCGATAGATGACGTCCTAACTACTGAAAAAGAAGCTGTTCAAGCAGAAACTAAAACACTAATGCAAAAACTACTTGATAGTTATGAATCCGGAATAAGAGTTAGAGAAGTAAAATTACAAAGTGTTCAGCCTCCCCAGCAAGTTCAAGACGCATTTGATGATGTTGTAAGAGCAAGGGAAGATAAAGAAAGAATAATTAATTTAGCTGATGCCTACAAAGAAGATATAATACCAAAAGCAAGAGGTTATGCTGCCAAAGTTGTGCAAGATGCACAGGCTTACGAGGCCGCTAGAATTGATGAATCAATAGGTGAAGCTGATAAATTCAAATCTATATTAGCAGAATATTCATTACAAAAAGAATCAACAGAAACTCGTTTATATCTTGAAACTATTGAAAAAGTTTTACCTAAATCTAAAAATATCATAATTGGAAATCCTAGCAGAATTTATTTTTTCAATTCCGATGAATCTAATAAAATTCTAGGATCCATTGGTGACTAATATGAAAAAATCTTATACATCAATAATTATAATATTAGTAATTGCCCTTATAGTACTTGCTCAAGGCTTGTTCATTGTTGATGAAACAAACACAGCAATTGTAACTAGATTTGGAGAACCAATTAAAACGACACAATCTCCTGGATTAAACTTTAAAGTACCTTTTATAGATCAGGTCAGAAAATTTGAAAAAAGACTGCTCATATTTGATGCGCCACCTGATTCACTATTAACAAGTGACAAAAAAAGATTAGTAATAGACATTTATGCTAGAGGAAAAATTGTTGATCCTTTGTTGTTCTTCAAAACAACAAGAAACGAGACACTAGCCGCTTCTAGAGCAATAGATATAATTTCATCAGAATTAAGAAGAGAGATAGCTTCGGATCTCCAAGCTGAAATTATAAAAACAAGCAGAGAGCAAATTATGACTAATGTTAAAAATCAAGCAAATCCAAAAATTCGTGAATTTGGAATCGAATTGGTAGATGTTAGAATCAAAAGAGCTGATTTCCCTGATGAAATTGCAGATAGCATCTATGCAAGAATGAAAGCTGAAAGAAAAAGAAAAGCAGACAAAGAAAGAGCTGAAGCAGCAGAAATAGATTTAACAGTTAGATCACAAGTTGATAAAGAAGCAGCAATAATAAGAGCTGCTGCTGATAAAGAATCTAAAATAATTATAGGTAACGCTGAAGCAGAAGCAATTAAGATATTATCTGAAGCACATTCATTAAATACAGATTTTTATAAATTTTTAAGGCAATTAGAAACTTATGAAAATAGTTTTGCTAATGGAAATACGACAATCATAGTGCCTGAAAATTCCCCTATTTTAGATTCGTTTTTCGGAAGTAATTTAAATACAACTCCCTTCCCAGTAGTCCCCAAAATAGACTAATTATTTATGTCTAACATTAATATAGATATTGATATAGAAAGTGACGTTTATTTAAATGAAATTGAATACAATAAATTAATATTGAATATTTTCAAATTAATTAATCTAAATGAAGAAACAGAGTTAAATATTCTTCTTAGTAACAACGAAAATATTAAAAATTACAATTTGAAATATAGAGGCATTAACGAAGAGACAGATGTGTTATCGTTCTCTCCGACATTTTCAGGAAAATTTTATGGCGAACAGCAAAAAACAAATGACGAAGAAATAGTTTTTCCCGAAAATTTAAATATTACCAATACACAACTCGGAGATATAATAATTTCTGTAGAATATGTTATGAGTAAAAATAAAAATAATTCTAAAATTATAAATAATGAAATCAAAAAATTACTATTACATGGTATATTACATTTAAATGGATACGATCATGAAAATGACGTAGACACAGAAAAAATGAACAAATTAGCAAAATCTGTAATTAAAAAATTGAATTTATAAATTTTATGGAAGAACAAGTATTATATAGAAAATGGCGGCCCAAAAGTTTAACAAGTATACTGGGGCAAAAAGAAGTTGTTCAAATTTTAAGCAACTCTATAATTAGCGACCGACTTTCTCATTCTTTTGTTTTTTCAGGTCCTTCAGGAACAGGAAAAACAAGTACCGCAAGAGTTTTTGCAAAATCTATCAATTGCTCCACTGCCATAGAAAAAAACTTGTCAATAGATGATTGTACATGTAATTCATGTAATGACATTAATAATTATTCATCACAAAGTATAATTGAATTAGATGCTGCAAGTTCAATAAGGCAAGTCGAAGACTTAACTGAAGTTATGTTGGACAAAATAAATTTTCTTCCCGGGGCAAACAATTATAAAGTTTACATACTTGATGAAGTTCACATGTTGAGCAGACACTCGTTTAATGCTCTTTTAAAAACATTAGAAGAACCTCCTAAGCATTTAATTATTATTTTAGTTACAACTGATCCTGAAAAAATACCTCAAACTATTATGTCTAGATGTCAAATTCTAGAATTCAAATCAATTGATGATCAAGAAATCATAAACAAATTAATTAAAATAGCTAATTCTGAAAACAAATTATTAACAAATGAAAATGCGAAAATTATTGCATCTCATTCAGAAGGAAGCTTAAGAAATGCCGAAAATCTTCTTGAAAAATGCATAATAAGATTAAAACAAGAAAATTTAGACAAAGAATCAATTGAAACAGTGTTAGGTATAGTTAACAGCGAAGTCCCTATATCAATAATAGAAAATATTCTAAATAAAAACTTAGATATATCTTTCAAATTGCTAAACGATCAATTTGAAAAACATTCCAATTTTGGATCAATTACAAATTCATTCCGTGAAGTATGCAGGAATCTTTTGCATTATAAATATAAATTAAGCAGCGATTCAAATATAGAAAGATTAGGACAAAAAATTTCAGTTGATCAAATAAAAATTATTTCCAATATTGTTAATGAATTAAAACCTAGTTCGTTTACAAATCCTAAATTGAATTTAGAAATAATGATTTTAAATATTTTCGACAAAATACACATTGAAAATTCAAATTTTATTACTACCGAAAATAAAATCAGTGAATCATATGATAAAAAAACGATAACTAACAAATCAACAATACAAAAGCCTGAAGAAAGTATACCTCCAATTCAAAAATCTTCAACAGATACAAGTAATGATGACAACATACTTTTGAAAAATTTCATTGAACAGTTTGCTGATTTAGACTGGTCTTGGAAGGTAAAAGCTATAAATAATTACAACATCAATGAAAACACCCTAAATCTATTATTTACTCATCAAAGCCAAATTAACTATATTAATCAAGAGGTATCTAATCCTATAAACCTTAAGCGTTTTACTGAAGCAATTAAAAACACTTGGAATAAAGATTTACAATTTAATTTTACACTTAATTTAGATATTAATTTGCTACCAAATCAAATACAAAACAATAATAATGAAAATACTGAGACAAACAATTTGAGAAAAACAAACTCTAACGAAATTTTTTATAAAGAAGCAAGTAAATATGGAAGCTTCAACAAATTAAAGGAGATTAAAAATGAATCCTAAGAACTTGAAAGCAGCTTTTCAAATGAGAAGCCAAATGAAGGAAATACAAAAAAAACTTAAACAAACTATGGTTACAGAAAGTGATAAATCAGAAGAAATAACAGTAACTGTAGATGGAACGTTCAAAATAAAAGAAATAAAACTTAATATATCCGAACTGGATCAAACAAGAATAAAAAAAATAGAAAACAACTTATTAGCAACTATTAACAAAGCTATAGAAAAATCCCAAAAGAATGCAAACAGTCAACTTGGATCAATAACTAACCTTTTAGGTATGTAACTTGAATCAAAATAATAAAGCCTCTATATCAAGCATAATTTCAGAGTTGATTAGCCATTTAAGCCAACTTCCTGGTATTGGGCCAAAAACTGCTGAACGACTAGCTTTTCATATTGTGAAAGCCCCTGAAAGCAAGATTATTTCACTGTCACAAAGCTTAGTCAAAGCCAAACAAATGTTAACATTTTGTAAATCATGTTTTATAGTAACTGAAAACGACCCTTGTTCAATATGTTCAAATGAATTTAGAGACAAATCGACATTATGCGTAGTGCACGACTCAATTGATGCATTTGCTATAGAAAACACAAACACTTATTCTGGTAGGTATCATATTTTGAATGGATCTATTTCTCCTATAAATGGAATAGGACCTCAAGAATTAACAATTTCAAATTTATTAGAAAGAATTAACAATGATCCACCTAAAGAAATAATAATAGCTACAAACCCAACAATAGAAGGTGATGCCACATCAACATATATTATCAACCAAATATCAAACACCGAAATAAATATTTCCAGACTAGCAATAGGAATCCCTATTGGTGGAGATCTTGACTATACAGATAACAAAACACTTATACAGGCATTTAATTCCAGACAATCAATAAGATAAATTTAGATAATGGAAAAAAAGAAATATGTAAACTTTGAAGGAATTACAATTTCATCTAGAGATTATGGAGAATATGATAAAATTTTCAATATCTTAACCAAAGATGAAGGAATAGTAACATGCATACTTAAAAGAATGAAAAAAACCAATCAAAATTACGATTCAATTGATATATTTCAAAAAATGGAATTCAAAGCCTCAGCAAGAGAAAATTTATGGTTAATTTATGAGGCTAAAAATAAATACTCATGGTTTGAAAGACCAATAAATTTAGAAAAATTAATATCTAGTAATATAATTGCAGAATTATCCATAAAAGTTAATTCAATTAATGAAAATAATAGATATGTATATAATTTAATAAACATTTGTTTATACTTAATTGCTGAAAATCATATAATATTTTCCCTAATATATTTCCAGATAAAAATATTATTATCTGAAGGAATATTCCCTGAATTGAATAATTGTTTAGTTTGCAGCAATGAACTAACACCTTTCCAGTATTATCTTGTTTTTGAAAACGGGGGTTTGATATGCTCAGAGTGTATGTCAGCAACAAATAATAGAATTCTCCTTTCCGAAACCGAAATCAGATTTTTAAAATACTTATCAAAAAATGAAATACAAAATATAAAGAAAATAAACACAAAATTACTTGGAAATGCAGATATACAGTTATATAGAAAACTCTCAGAATATATAAAATACCATACTAATCAGGAATTAAAATCCGAAAAAATATTTTTCTCTTCATTAAAATAATCAAAATTACAATTTAAAATCTGTTGATTGAAGGTATTCATTATGCTAGACTCTCTTATGCCACGTATATAACGTGGTAATTTATTTTTGGAGGAAAAAGAATAGCTAAAGATTACTATATAAATAATAGTATAAGATCTGACAGAGTACTAGTTATAGATGAAAATGGAAAGCAGATGGGTGTCTTGCTCACTAAAGATGCTGTAAATCATGCTCTTGATAGGTCCTTAGATTTGGTAGAAGTTTCGCCTGCCGCAACTCCCCCTGTATGTAAGATTATGGATTATGGTAAACATAAATACAAACTTACAAGACAAGAAAGGAATGCAAAAAAACAAAGCAGAATAAAAACTTCAATTCAGAAAACTAAAGAGATCAAATTTAAAACTAGAACTGCGGAAAATGAATTGGATTGGAAATTAAAACAAGTAAAAAAGTTTCTATCCAAAGGAAATAAAGTAAGGATAAGCGTTATGTTTAGAGGTAGAGAAATTACTCATCCTGAATTAGGTATGAATGTATTGAAAACAATAAAAGACTCTCTATTAGATGAAGCTATTTTAGAATCTCCACCTGGATTAAGCGGGAATATATTAGCAATGACATTAATGCCTACAACTAAAAAGAAATAAGGAAAATTATATGCCTAAATTAAAAACACATAAAGGTGCTGCATCAAGAATCAAGGTTAGTGGAAGTGGAAAACTACTCAGAATGAAAGGTAACAGCAGTCATATGAAACGAAAAAAATCAGCAAAAGTAAAACGTGCGTTTCACGATACAGTCAGCGTACACAAAGCTGATGTAAAAAGATTAAGAAAATTAATTTGAGGTAAATTGTGACAAGAATAAAAAGAGGAACAAACAAAAAACGATCGCATAAAAAGATACTAAATCTAGCCAAAGGTCATAGAGGTGGAAGAAGCACTCTGTTTAGGCAAGCTAATGAATCTGTATTGCATGCTTTAATGTATAACTATGCTCATAATAAAACAAAAAAAAGAGACTTCAGAAGACTATGGAATGTTAGAATTAACGCTGCTGCAAGGCAACATGGACTATCATACAGTGTATTCATATCAGGGCTTAAGAAAAACGGGATAGATTTAGACAGGAAAACACTTGCTGATATGGCTTTAAATGAACCTGCTGGCTTTGAACAATTAGTTGAAAAAGTAAAATCTTCTATCAGCTAATTTAAAACATTATTCAAGTCAGTTAAAATTGAATCTATATTAAATTCAGTATAAATCAAAGTTGTATTTTTATTTGGTAAAACCAAATAAGCAGGTATTGAATGCAAAATCCAAGTAAGATCTGATCTTTTAGTTTCTACATTTCCTACAGGGACATAAAAATAATCCCATATAGGCTTAAGATCAGCCTTCTCACCTACGGCATACGTAATAGAATCCAATTCTAATTGATATTTACTTAGAGTATTTTTCACGTCAATATAATTTTCATTAGGATCAATAGAAAAAATTACAACATGAAATCTGTCTTCATTTTCAGTTATAGTGTTCCTAATTGATAAAATATCATTTAGAGCAGATGGGCATTCAGTTTTGCAATCTGTATACATAAAAGTTACTAAAATTGCCTTATCTCCAAATGAATTATCGTTAATTTCATTATTATTTTGATCTACAAGATCAAAATGAGGTAAAGACATATAATTCTTTGATACAGTTCCTACATACTTAGTATTATCGATATTACAAGAAAGAGATAATAAAAGTAAAAAAGGGAGAGTGTATTTAATAACTTGAGTAAGCAATTAAAAATTATTTTGAAAATATTTTAACAGCCAAATAAGCTGATACTGGAGTCCCTATAAGTATTACCATACCCGCAAGAACAACATAAAGACCTTTTAATTCGCCTTTTTCTGCATAACTTGGAAGGTTATAGAAAATATAACCTAAAACTATAGCCAAAACCGCTACTGTTAGAACAGAAATCACAGGTATAAATAGAGAATATAAAAATCTACGTAACATAAAAAATCCTTTATAAAAAATATTTTATCATTGTAATAAAATTAATCATACTATTTTTCAGACAAATACCATTTGAAATAATAATATATAAACATACCCATTAATATAAGCGCAGTACCGACTTTCATAATTACTCCACCTAATTGTTGGTCTTCAAGTGGAGTAAGGCTGAAAACAAAAGTAGTATTTTCATAATGTGAGTACAAATTTTCAGGGGCATAAGTGATAATGCCGAAAACGATAATTTGAGCTATAGATAACAAAAACAGATACGCTAATTTTAATCCAAAATGAATACTAGGGAAAATTTTACTTTGATTCACCAAAGGCCACCACATGAAAATTGCACCAGTTATAAACATTGAGTGTTCAAGGGCATGAAACTGTTCAAAAGAAACGGATAAATCATATATATTTGGTAAATGCCACAATCCGAAAATAACATTGAAAAAAACAAAGCAAAAAATTGGGTGTAAGAAAAATTTAAAAGAGTTTCTTACATATTTCAATCCCAAGAAAGAATCTAAAATTTTATGATTAACACCTGATAATATAAGAGGTGGAGCAATATAAGAAATCATAACATGCTGAAGCATATGTGCACTAAATAAATAATATTCACTAATATAGTGAAGTGGCCAAACCAATGCCAAGAATAAAACAAAAATACCAGCCAAGAAAAACAATGAATTTTTATAATCAGTAACAGAATCAATACTGAATTTGTTTTTTAACCCAAAAACCAAAAAAAGATAGACAAACTCAGCTGCTATTAAAGAAAAAATTATTTCTGTATGAATATAGCTATGTAATATGACTGATAACATCAGTTACTAAAATTCAAAGATTAATTAAACCAACCAAATAATGCCATCAACCACATAATTACTACTACAGCTAAAATCAATCCTGCCATAAAGACATATGTGAGTAGTTTTTCGTCAAATTTGAGATGCATATAATACATTACAACGATAGCAAATTTACCAATTGACAACACAGCCATTATAGGAATAATTAAATATCCTAACCATTCAAAGTAAAAAACTACTACTTCAAGCGCAGTTAATGCAACTAATGCCATAGCAACTTTAAAATAAGTTATAGGCTCAGGATGATTATGTTCATGCGAATCAGATTTGCTTGCCTTGTTTTTTTGATTAGATACCATATAACTCTCCTATTACGACGGGAATCCGGGGAACGTTCCAAATAAATACACTACAGCAAAAATTACTATCCAAACGATATCAACAAAATGCCAATACAAAGCTGCTAAATCTAAATCTAAATTAGTTTCAGATGAAACACTATTTCTAAATAAGCTTGAATAAAAAATTATTGCTAGCCATACTACTCCAACTGTTACATGCAAACCATGTGTTCCTGTAAGAGCATAAAAAGTCGTGCCAAACAAATTAGTTTGAGGGCTTAAATTATAATGGAAATAAAACTCACTAAATTCAAATACTTGAAAACCTAAAAAGGTTGCTCCCATAATAATTGTAGATACCATCCAAATTCTAAAAGCATTTATATTATTCCTAACTAAATACGCATATGCAAAAACCATACTCATACTACTCATTAATAATACAAATGTACTAACTGAAGTAGTTGGAATATCAAAAACATCTACAGGCCCTGGTTCAAGGTTCCCCATTCCTTTATATATTAGATATGTACCAATAAGTGAAGCAAAAAACATACAGTCAGATCCTAAAAACACCCACATAAGCAATTTTCTGTTATTTATTCCTGTTGTTGTTTCATCCGACATGTTTAAATTTCTCCAATAAAATAACTAATTTAATGCGCATCAGGTTCGTTGACCGGTTCCCACGACCAAGCACAGACTGTAATCAATACAATAGCCAAACCTATTCCGCACACAACCAAGTTATATATGATACCAAATCCGGCTATTGCCAGACCTAATGATACAAGCATCGGCCAATAAGAAGCTTGAGGTAAATGTATATCTTTAGGGTTAGTTTTAGATTTCACAGCTTTTGATTTTTTCTGTTTTTTATGCCAAAAATCATCAAGAGATTCAACTTTAGGTACATCAAGGAAATTGTAAACAGGCGGAGGTGATGATATCGACCATTCTAAAGTTCTCCCATCCCAAGGATCCGCAGGGGCTTTAGGTCCATCAATCCAGCTTTTAACCATATTAATAATAAACAGTAAAACGCCAAATGCGACAATATAGGCTGAAAACGATTCTACTCCATTCCAAAAAGCCCATCCCATTTCTGAATCGTAAGTAAAAATCCTTCTTGGCATACCTTGCATACCTACAAAATGCATAGGGAAAAATGTTAGATTTTGTCCTATAAACATTAGCCAAAAATTTAGTTTCCCTAATTTTTCATCAAACATTCTCCCTGTAAATTTAGGGAACCAATAATATATTCCAGCAAAGATAGCAAAAATCGCTCCTCCAAATAAAACATAATGAATATGAGCAACTATAAAATATGTATCTTGCTGCTGATAATCAGACGCTGAGAATGAGTGCATTACTCCACTAATACCGCCAATCAAAAACATAGACAAAAAACCTACAGAAAACAGTACGGGAGTATTAAATTCAATATCGCCTCCCCACATCGTTCCAAGCCAATTAAACATTTTGACACCAGTTGGGATTGCAATCAACATGGTTGTGATAGTAAAAACACTATTTGCTATTGGTCCTAGTCCAGTCGTAAACATATGATGACTCCAAACCAACCAACCCATAAACGCAATAAATGCTGCAGCAAGCACCATTGCAGCATAACCGAATACTGGTTTTTTAGAAAAAGTCGGAAGAATTTCTGATACTATTCCCATAGCGGGTAATATTAGTATATAAACTTCAGGGTGACCAAATATCCAAAACAAATGTTGCCACAAAAGAGGGTTTGCTCCTGCCTTGGTATTAAAAAAGTTAAAATCAAATGTTCTATCTAGCATAAGTTCAATCAACGCCACAGTAATAACAGGGAAAGCTAGTATTAATAGAATAGCAGTGATAAATGTCATCCAAGTAAATAACGGCAATCTCATGAAAGATAATCCAGGAGCTCTCATATTAATTATTGTAACTATAAAATTAAATGATGCAGCTAATGAAGCCACACCTAAAACTTGTAATCCAACAATCCAAAAATCAATTCCATTACCAGGGTTAAATGTAGTTGTGGTAATCGGTGCATACCCAAACCAACCTGCATTAGGAGATCCTCCTAAAAACCAGCTAGATTTCATTATTAATGCTCCGAATAAAAATGTCCAATAACTGAAAGCATTAAGTCTTGGAAATGCGACGTCCCTAGCTCCAATCTGCAGAGGAATAATATAATTGAAAAAAGCAGCAGACAGTGGCATCACACCTAAAAATATCATAGTTGTAGCGTGCATGGTAAACAGTTGATTATACACATCAGGAGCAACAATTTTAAGCTCAGGCCCAGCCAACTGCGTTCTGATTAAAAGAGCTTCTATTCCACCTGTGACAAACATAATAAATGCAGTCACACCATAAAGAATTCCAATTTTTTTGTGATCAATTGTTGTGATCCAATCCATCACACCTGAGGGGTTGACTGGTCTACTCAAGTTCAATTTGAATGGAAGTTTTAATGGAATCGATGTCATATTTTAATTCTCCTGATTTTGTTATTTCAATGATTGTAGATAAGAAGCCAACGCAATAATTTCTGATTCGGTCAAAGTTTTATTTGAATCCATATAAACAGCTCCTTGAGATGACATAGTGTTGCCTGGTTTTATTTTACCTGGATCTTCAATCCATGATCTCAAATTATCTTGAGTATTATCCATTATTCCAGCAGCTATATGTTGCCTTGATCCGAAATGTGTTAAATTAGGACCAATCTTACCTTTTGCTTTCTTGGAACCATTAACCATATGACAACCTCCACAACCAGCTTTGGCAGACATGAAAATATCATATCCTTCTTTTTCAAGAGGATCATTAGGAACATAAGCTTCGGTTTTTTGATGATTTACCCAAGCTTCAAAGTCTTCATCATTATCAACTATTACACGAAATCTCATATAAGCATGAGATTCGCCACAAAATTCAGCACATTGGCCATAATAAAGTCCTGTAGCATCAGCTTGTATCCACATTTTGTTCCCTTGATTAGGAATAATGTCTGTTTTACCAGCAATTTTTGGAATCCAAAAACTATGTAAAACATTATTTGAGTCTAAATTTATCAAGATTTTTTTGCCAACAGGTATGTGTAATTCATTTGCTGTAACAACACCTAATTCTGGATATTCAAATTCAAACCAATATCTATGCCCGTTCACATTTACAACTACATCAGGATTTTCTGGCATAGTACCAAAATCCCATATTGCTGAAATAACGGGTACCGAAACAATAGCTAGGAAAAACACAGGAATAATAGTCCATAATATTTCCAATTTAACATTCCCGTGAGTTTGAGAAGCTTTTCTAGTAGAATTTTTTCTTCTTCTAAATTTAAAATAAATGTATATGATTGCTAATTCAACAGCAATCAGAACAAACATACCTGCCCAAAGAATTATAGAAAAAAGATAAGCTTGTTCTTCTGCAATTGGACCATAAGTATCAAAAGTAGACTGAGGTAAATCTTTACCACAGGAAACGAGGAGTAAAAATACTATTGATAAGGATATAATTTTTTTCATCGAATTAATCAATGTTACCACTTAGTTATATAATTCACATTTGATAGATTTTATCAACTACAAATTTTATAGTCTATAGCTTTTTTGTTATTTAAATTAAAATCAGATGTTATATGTAGTGATTTACTGCTTTGAATACACAAACAATCTGTACTCAATAACTAACCATGAACAAAACAACCAAATAACACCAGCAAGTGACAAATGTATTATTCTTAACCAATTACCAAAACCTGCTGTTACAAGAAACACACTAAATATAATTTGCAATATAAAAACAATGCTCAGTGACCTCGATATAAATTTTACAAATGATTTTTTAGAAGAAGATCTACCAACAAAGTGTGCTGCATATAGTATTAAAATGCCAATAAATAAAGCTAAATATCTGTGGACCATGTGAGTAAGGTAATTGTGATCCTTGAAAGAAATCCATTGCCCCATGCAATCAGGCCAAGACATGCATGAAGAATTAGCTCCTAATCCCACAATTACTGAACCGTATAGCATTAGAACAAATACTGATGGCAATAATAAAGATAACGCTTTCTGTTTATTCGGATCAAGTTTTTTTTGAAAAGAATTGTTTGACTGTTCGGATTTTGTTATTGAATACAAATATGCCATATAATAAATAATAATAAATGACACTCCTAAATGTATTAATCTAACCCACCAAGCAAGCTCAGTTAAGACAGTAATCCCTCCCAAAGTTCCTTCGACTAAAACCAAAATTAATAAGTTTATCCCGATTATTGATTCTTTGGATTTGAATCCGAAATATTTTATTGCGAAAGCAGTTATCAGGATGATAAGTAGACCAATTGAAGCTCCTGAAACCCTATGTCCCCATTCTATTGCTGTATGAAAATCAAATTCAGGGATAATTTCCCCTCCGCATAAAGGCCATTCTGAAATAGCAGTGCCAGTTGAAGGGCAGCCTAAACCTGATTCAGTAACTCTAACTGTTCCACCTAAAGTTATCTGGAAAAAGACCATAAAAACCCCTAACAAAGATAAATAAGATAACAGTAACGCTCTATTTCGGGTTAAATAATTATTCATCGTTTAACTTTTCAATGAATTTTTCTAATTTGATATTATTTTCGCTTTCGCCTTTTCGTGAACGTATAGAAAGTGCATTATTCTCAATTTCATCATCACCAATAATCACCATGTATGGAATTTTTTCTTTCTGAGCTTGCCTGATTTTCAGATTCATCCTGTCAGCTGAATCATTGACTTGAGCACGAAAATTAGCATTTTTTAATTTTTCAGACACTTCATTGCAGTAATCCAAATGTCTGTCTGCTATTGGAATGATCATAATTTGCAAAGGACTAAGCCAAAGTGGAAAGGCTCCTGCAAAATGTTCTACCAAAACTCCAAAAAATCTTTCAACAGAACCAAGCAAAGCTCTATGAATCATTATTGGTTTAACTTCTTCACCTTCACTTGAAATATATTTCAATCCAAATCTTTCAGGTAAATTAAAATCGAATTGGACTGTAGTGCATTGCCATAACCTTCCTATGGCATCTTCAATATGAATGTCAATTTTAGGACCATAAAATGCCCCACCACCTTCATCTACTTCATAATCTAAAGATCTTTCGTTTAAAATTTTTTCTAATACTCCTTCAGCAAAGCTCCAATCTTTATCTTCTCCAACATACTTTTCGGGTTTTGTTGATAATGTGATTTTAAAATTTTCAAATTCAAATTTATCGTAAATTTTAAATGTAAGATCTAAAACTTTGTTAAATTCAACAATTACCTGCTCAGGGGTAGAAAAAATATGGGCATCATCTTGGGTAAATCCTCTTACTCTAAGTAATCCATGCAAAACTCCTTGTTTTTCATATCTGTAAACAGTACCTAGTTCACCAATTCTCATTGGTAAATCTCTATAACTTCTTAAACTATTTTTGTAATAAGAAATATGGAATGGGCAATTCATAGGCTTCAAGTAATAATCATTATTTTCCATCTCAATACTGGGAAACATATTTTCACTAAAATTATCTAAATGTCCACTTTTTTTCCAAAGATCTGATTTTCCTATATGAGGAGTATAAATAAGGTCATATTCATCTTTCACATGTTCTTCTTTCCAATACTCTTCAATTTTATTTCTAATAAATGCACCTTTCGGATGCCAAATTATCATTCCTGATCCTACTTCAGGTGATATGGAAAAAAGGTCCAATTCAGTTCCCAATTTTCTATGATCTCTTTTTGCTGCTTCTTCCAATAAAGAGATGTGGCTATCTAATTCCTCTTGATTTTCAAATGCTGTTCCATATATTCTTTGAAGCATTTTATTATTTTCATCACCTCTCCAATAGGCTCCTGCAGTAGAAAGTAATTTGACAGCTTTTATTTGGCCTGTTTTTTCTACATGCCCTCCCTTGCACAAATCTACAAAATTTCCATTAGAATGACTATATTCTGTGATAATTTCATCGTCAGGCATGGAATTAATTATTTCCATTTTATATGTATTATTTTTGTATAATTTAAGTGCTTCATTTTTTGAAAGTTCTTTACCTTCAAATTTAGTATTTCTTTTAATAGATCTTTTCATTTCTCGTTCTAATTTGATTAGATCTTCTGGAGAAAAAGTTATATCAATATCAAAATCATAATAAAATCCATCATCAATAGCCGGTCCGATTGTTAATTTAGCTTGAGGATGAAATTTTAACACTGCTTCAGCTAGCAGGTGAGCTGCAGAGTGTCTAATCTTATCTCTTGTTTCTTGCTTGCTTTCCATGTTTATATATGTTTTTTATAATCTATATATATGATATATCAACAATAAGTTAAATTAAACTCACTAATAATAAAGTATAATAAATCGTAAACCCAGATGAATATAATTACAAAATAATGCCAAAAATAACAAATTTAGATTCAATACAAGTCTTGGATTCAAGGGGAACTCCAACAATCAGAACATTTATAACTTTGGATAATAAATATACTGGGATTGCTACAGTCCCTTCGGGAGCTAGTACTGGAAAATATGAAGCTGTAGAAATCAGAGATGGTGATATTAATAATTTTCATGGTAAGAGTATTGGTAAATGCTTAGAAATTATAGATAACATAATCAAGCCATCAATTATAAATTTTGATTTTCAATCTTTAAAAGAGTTTGATGAATTATTATTATCCTTAGATGGATCAAATAATAAATCAAACTTAGGCGCTAATACTATATTGTCTCTTTCTATGTCATATTGCAAAGCTCTTTCCAAATCAAAAAATTTGGAACTATACGAATTGTTTGATCCAGGCAATAAAAATTATAATTCTCCTGTTCCTTTAATGAACATATTAAACGGAGGAAAGCATGCTTCATTATCAAGTGATTTCCAGGAATATATGATTATGCCAGTTGGTTTTGAAACTTACGATGAAGCTATAAACTGTTCTGTTAAGATCTATTGGACTCTTAAATCATTTCTCAATTCAAAAGGAAATTCTACTAGCGTAGGAGATGAAGGAGGATTTGTTTCACCATATGATGATAACGAAGAACCTCTAAAGCTAATACTCAAATGTATTGAAGATTCAGGATACGTGCCTGGAGACGAAGTAATGATAGGGCTGGATGTTGCTGCATCAGAGTTGTTTCAGAATGATAAATATAAAGTAAGAATTTCAAAATCAAGAAATGAAATTATTTCAAAAGATGAATTATTAAAATTTTATATTCATTTAGCAAAAAATTATCCAATCTTAAGCATTGAAGATCCTTTCGATCAGGATGACTGGGAATATTGGAATAAAATAAACAATGAATTAGGTAATAAAGTACAAATTGTTGGTGACGATTTACTCGTAACTTCATTGACAAAAATTAAAAAATCTATAGAACAAAAATCTTGTAATACAGTTTTAATAAAACCCAATCAAATCGGCACAATTACTGAAACATTAAGCGCTATTGATCTTGCTCATTCGAACAATATGAATACTATAATTAGCCATAGGTCGGGAGATACAGAGGATAATTTCATTGCTGATCTTGCTGTTGGTACTAAATCAACTCAAATAAAATCAGGTGCCCCATCTAGATCTGAAAGGACATCAAAATATAACAGAATAAGCGAAATTCAAATGTTAGACAAAAACATAAAATACATTGGAGAAAAATCAATCATTCTATAAAGGAGTCAACATGAAAACTAAAATAGGTATTAATGGATTTGGAAGAATAGGAAGAAATGTTTTTAAAGCAATTCTAAAATACCATCCATCACTAGAAGTTGTTGCAATAAATGATCATTCAAGCTCTGAAACAAAAGCTCATCTGCTAAAATACGATAGCATATACGGTATCTTTGAAAAAGAAATTAAATCAGACAATGAAAATTTAATTGTTGATGGAAAAAAAATTAAATGGAGCTCTCAACCGAGTCCTGATAAAATTGATTGGCAATCTTCAAATGTCGACGTAGTAATAGAATCTTCCGGGCGCTTCAGATCAGCAAAAGATACTGTTGGACACTTAAATGGAGGAGCAAAAAAAGTAATCATTTCATCTCCTGCAAAAAATGATGACATCACAATGGTGTTAGGAGTTAATGAATCAGAATACAATCCAAATGAGCACAATATTTTATCTAATGCTTCTTGTACAACTAATTGTGTAGCTCCCATGGTAAAAGTTTTAAATGATAATTTTGGATTCAAATCTGGACTAATGTCAACTATACATTCAGTAACTAATGACCAATCAATCCTAGATAGTGGGCATAAAGATTTAAGAAGAGCAAGGGCTGCAGGAATGAATATTATTCCCACCACAACAGGAGCAGCAAAAGCTGTGGGGGAAATAATTCCTGACATAAAAGGTAAAATCAATGGATTAGCATTTAGAGTTCCAACTTTATATGTTTCATGCGTAGATTTAGTTTGCACATTAGATAATGAAGTTACTAAAGAACAAATTAATGAAGCATTTATGAAAGAGTCTAAAGGTAAATTACAAAATATACTGGATGTATGTGACGAGCCGTTAGTTAGTGTTGATTTTAAACAAAATTCTTCAAGTTGTGTTATTGATTCGCTGTCTACCGAAGTTATCAATGGAAATATGGTAAAGGTAGTTGGGTGGTATGACAATGAATGGGGATACAGTTGCAGAACAGCAGATATGGTTTCCTATGTAACTAGTGTAGAATTATAATATGTATAGAATTTTTAAATTTTATATGTTAGATTAATATTCGATTATCGTTATGAATGATAGGCTAGGCGACTGGGCCATTAATCCTATCTGGCAACCTAAATGCAAAGGTGCCCCAGATCATACGTGACCTATAAGGAGGTAAACATTTGTTAAATCTCTCCAAATAGGAGAGATTTTTTTTATGGAGATTTAATGACAAGTAAAAGCAAAGATATTACAATATTTCAAAAAATGACTGAATTATCTATAAAGTATAATTCCATTAATTTAGGCCAAGGATTTCCTGATGAAGACGGCCCAAGCGATATTATCAATAAAGCAGCAGAATCACTACATAAAATAAGCAATCAATATCCTCCAATGAGAGGATTAGAAAGTTTAAGAAAAAATATATCTACACATATCAAAAATCATTATAAACTCTCAATAAATTGGGAAAATGAAGTAATGGTAACAAACGGTGCTACGGAAGCTTTGGCATCATCTATATTAGCACTTACCAAACCAGGTGATGAAGTAATAATATTTGAACCAGCTTATGATTCATATAAACCAATTGTAGAAAAAGCTGGTGGCACAGCTATATCAATTCCCTTGATGCCTCCAAATTGGGAAGTTACATATGAGCAATTAAATAAATATATTAATTCAAAAAGTAAATTAATTATTTTAAATAACCCAATGAATCCGCTAGGTAAAGTATTTAATTCAAATGAACTAGAATCAATATCGAAAATTGTGAACGAAAATAACATGTATGTAATTTCAGATGAAGTTCATGAGCACATAATTTTTGATGATAGAAAACATTTACCAATAATTTCTATCAAAGGATTAGAAAAAAGATCGGTGAAAATAGGTTCAGCAGGAAAAACTTTTTCACTAACGGGATGGAAAATAGGATTTATTATAGCAAGTGACGAATTAATTAATTTAATTAGCAATATGCACCAATACATTACTTTCACTGCTCCCCCCAATTTACAGGAAGCAATTGCATACGCCTATGAAAAACCAGATAGTTATTACAAAAACCTTAGAGATTTATTCCAAAATAAAAGAGATTTAATTTACAATCTGTTCCAAAATTACGGAATCAAAGCTTCGTTACCTGAATCAACTTATTTCATAAATATAGATTACGAAAATAAATATCCAGATATGGAACCTGAAAAATTTAGTCTTGAGTTAATTAAAAATGCAAACGTTACAGGAATTCCAATATCAGTTTTTTATGACAAAAACACTGACAAAAAAGCTGTAAGTAAACTCATAAGATTATGCTTTGCGAAAAATGATAAAATATTAACTAAAGCCGCTCATCAAATAGGTAATTATTTAAACTAAAGCATCAGAAATTTTTGAATATACTATTTCACTGATTTCATTCATGTCAAGATTCGCATCAATCACAATCCATTTTTGCGGATCAAATTTAGCCATTTGTAAATAAGATTTTCTAACTTTATCGTGAAAGATTTTATCTTCTTTTTCAAATCTATCTGAATTATCAATACCTTTTCTTTTTATCTTTTCTTCCCACGTCAGATCAAAATAAAAAACTAAATCAGGTATAACATTATCTACAATTATATTGTTTGTGTTAAATATAAAATCCATATCCAAATTCCTTCCTGCACCTTGATAAGCTATGGAAGAATAAAAATATCTGTCGCATAAAACAATGTTGTTTTGTTGCAAATGAGGTAGGATTTTTTCATTTATAACAGCTGACCTAGAAATTGAAAATAGTAAAAATTCCATAATAGGAGTTAATTTTTGGCTTGATTCTAAAATCTGCAAAACTTTATCTCCAATTTCTGTACTTCCTGGTTCTCTCAAAGATAAAACATCATAATTGTTTAATTTTAATTTGTCATTTAAAATTTTAATTTGTGTTGATTTTCCGGATCCATCTAAACCTTCAAAAACAATAAATAATTTCAATTGGTTTCCTTTATCAATATTTAAAATACACAACCCTACGAGATTTTCCTTGATTTTTGCTAGAAGAATTAAGTCCATACTTCTCAGCTATATTATGTTGTAATTTGCGAATATATGAACTTTGTGGTGATAGCTCAAGTTTTGAATTCCGGGTTGAGTTGCTAAGTTCGATTGCTGTGTTTTCAGCTTCAACAATGGCAGGGTCTGATTTTCTTATAGATTGTTGTTGTTGTTTTTTAATGGTGCCTAATAAGCTAACGATTTGGTTCAATGTATTTTTTCTTATAACGTAAACAGGGATATTTGTTTTATGTGCATCAATTAAAAATTTAGTTCTTTTTTTATAGAAATTTTTAGTTGTTACGATAAATTCTGAATCATCATAATTATTAGCAATAGAAATATTTATACCGATTTCTTTAGAAGCCAATTCTAATTTTCCCTTATTAACTCCATAGGGATAAATAGATATATTATTATTATCTTGATTAATATCATTAATTACTTTCGATTCGTATTTGCCATTATTAGTTATTGGTTTAACTTTCAATTCATTAACCAAGCCATTTGCATTAAGCTGCCTTTCAATTGGCTTTGTAGGCAAGCCTCTTAACAATCGATCTACAACAGAATCTAAATTTTCATGAATCAATACATGATTGAATCCTTTTATCTCCACTAAAATATTAAATGTCGGCTGAGATTTTCTTTCTAAAATAGTTTTTTGAGTATTTCGTTTCTTTGCTTCTTCATCACCTAAAGTAACAGCTTCAATACCTCCTATCAAATCAGACAATGTTGGGTTTAATATCAAATTATCCAAATTCATTCCATGAGCAGTTCCGATAAGTTGTACTCCTCTCTCAGCGATAGTTCTTGCTGCTTTTGCATCTTCAACTGTTCCTATTTCATCGATTACGATTACTTCGGGCATATGATTTTCTACAGCTTCGATCATTACAGAATGTTGCATATGAGGTGAAGAGACTTGCATTCTTCTAGATGACCCAATTGCAGGATGTGGGATGTCTCCATCACCAGCAATTTCATTTGAAGTATCAACAATCACAACCCTTTTTTTCATCTCATCTGCCAAAAACTTTGAAACTTCTCTTAACATTGTTGTTTTACCAACACCAGGTGGTCCTAAAAAAAGTATACGTTCACCTTTTTTTACTATGTCATCAATTACATTGATAGTACCATTAATAACTCTCCCAACTCGCATAGTAAGACCAATGGTTTTATTTTCTCTGTTTTTAATTGCAGATATTCTATGTAAAGTTCTTTGAATTCCTGCTCTATTATCAGGCATGAATTTGCCAATTTTTTTACCTACGTATTCGAGATCCGATTTTGTAACATTTTTTTTAGAAAAAATTTCTGCTCTATCATTAAATCTTGCTTCAGGAGGTCTTCCATAATCTAATACAATTTCCAATAAATTATCAAGATTTGGATGATTTGACAAAATTTTATATAAGGGAAGAGGTAATGCTTCAATTAATACGTTTATTTCATTATCCAATAGTTACTTTCCTATCATTGATAAAAAATATTTATGAATTCGAGAATCATTTGTTAATTCAGGGTGAAAGGAAGTAGCTAATAAATTATTTTGCCTCACTGCGACTGGCATTCCGTTTCTTTGTTCTACAACAGATAGAATTTCAACTTCTGATGATGTTGAAATAACAATGGGAGCTCTAATAAAAACTGCTGGGAAATCTTCTTCTATTCCTTTAAATTTCAAGTTTTCTTCGAAGCTATCAATTTGTCTGCCAAATGCATTTCGGCTAACTTTTATTTGCATTATTTTTAGCGGATCAGGCCTATGATCGGTCAGCTCGTTTGCCATAACAATCATTCCAGCACATGTTCCCCATATAGGAAATCCATCATTTGCAAGATCGACTAATTTGTTTCTAAAATCATAAATATCAATTAGTTGGACAATTGTAGTACTTTCACCGCCTGGAATAATTAAGCCGTCGACATCATCCAACTGATTAGGAAGACGAATTTCAGAAACTTCAGCTCCATTTGCCTCAAGCATATCAGCATGCTCCGCATAATCTCCTTGAAGAGCTAATACTCCTATATGCAATATTTCACCAACCTCTCTGAGCTAGTTTTTGGTCTTCTGGCATAGTTCTTACGTCTAGTCCAGGCATTGAAGCTCCTAAGCCTTTTGAAATTTCAACTAACATTTCAGGATCATTATAATGTGTTGTTGCTTTTACTATAGCTTTTGCCATCTTAGAAGGATTATCAGATTTAAATATACCTGAACCTACAAAAACTCCTTCGACGCCAATCTGCATCATTAAGGCAGCATCTGCTGGTGAAGCTATACCTCCAGCCGAAAAATTAACCACTGGAAGTTTTCCTGTGTCGTGAATATTTTTAATTAACTCGTATGGAGCTTTGAGATCTCTAGCAAGAGCCATCAATTCCGTAGCATCCATAGTTTGAATTCTTTTAACTTCACCTAAGACTGTTCTAGCATGCCTGACAGCTTCTACAACGTTTCCTGTTCCTGCTTCACCTTTCGTTCTTATGAAAGCAGCTCCTTCACCAATTCTTCTTAACGCTTCTCCAAGATCTCTACATCCACACACAAATGGTACTTTAAAATCATGTTTATTGATGTGATTATTTTCATCAGCAGGAGTCAATACTTCAGATTCATCTATATAATCCACACCCATTTCTTCTAATATTTGTGCTTCAACTATATGTCCTATTCTCGCTTTTGCCATAACAGGTATAGTTACAGCATCAATTATTCCTGCAATCATACTAGGATCAGACATTCGAGCTACTCCTCCATCTTTTCTTATATCAGATGGCACTCTTTCTAACGCCATTACAGAACATGCTCCAGCATCTTCCGCTATTTTTGCTTCTTCAGGTGTAACGACATCCATGATTACACCGCCTTTCAGCATTTGTGCAAGCCCTACTTTAACTTTCCATGTACCTGTTCCTGATTTTTCTGAACTATCTTTTTTGTTTCCAGATTTTAAAGCCATATTAAACTCCTATTAATAATCTTTTTGTTTTTATTTTAGATACTAATTGTAGTGAAAATATTAAGATTATAAATGTGTTGATAATTTATGATGTAAATACGAGTACATTAATTATATAGAGTTGAACAACACAATTGCAATGTTATATTTATTTAATTATTGAGGTTCGTTTGAACATATAGTGTCTAGCAACAATTTGGTTACAGTATAAGGATCCATATTTGCAGACGGTCTTCTATCTTCTAAATATCCTTTTTGATCTTTTTCTACTTGCCACGGAATTCGAATAGAAGCGCCTCTGTCGGAAGCTCCGTAAGAAAATTGATCTATAGATTGTGTCTCATGCAATCCGGTAAGTCTACGCTCATTTCCATCACCATAATTTCGAATATGGAGATCATGGTTTTTAGATAAAGCTTCACAACCATCAATAATCGGTTGATAATTTTCTCTCATAGCTTTTGTAGAAAAATTTGTATGAGCTCCTGCGCCATTCCAATCTCCTGGTATAGGTTTTGGGTCAAGAGAAGGATGTATTCCGTGCATTTCTCCTACTCTAAGCAATAGCCATCGAGCAATCCAAAGGTGATCGCTAACTTCTAATGCTGAAACAGGTCCAATTTGAAATTCCCATTGTCCTGGCATTACTTCTGCATTTATACCAGATATTGCTAATCCTGCATCCAGGCATAGTGCCATATGTTCTTCTGCCATTTCTCTTCCGAAAATCCAAGATGCTCCTACACTGCAATAATAAGGGCCTTGAGGTTCTGGAAATCCTTCCTCTGGAAATCCTATAGGTTGATTTGTATTAGGGTCCAACATGGTATATTCTTGCTCTATTCCAAACCACCCTTCGTGAGTTTTGTATTTTTCGGACAATAATTCAGTATCTTTTCTCGTATTAGTTGCATGAGGAGACATGTCCGGATTCAATACTTCACAAAGAACAAGTATGTTATCTCCACCTCTAATTGGATCAGGGCATATAAAAACAGGATTCAATACACAATCTGAACTAGCTCCCTCTGCTTGATTTGTACTTGATCCATCAAATCCCCAAATAGCCAAGCTATCTGCTCCCATTGAAGATGTACCAATAGAAAAAATTTCTTCTTTCTTAAGCACCTTGGTTTTAGATCTTAATTGTGGCGTTGGGGATGTGCCATCAATCCATATGTATTCTGCAGTTATATTAGACATAATACCTCCAAAAAAAATTACTGAAAACTTATATTATTTATAATTTATCAAAATTATATTTAGTTGTACAATCAAATAAATGAATGAATATATAAAAATAGAAAAAAAACTAGGCTTATCATTTAAAAATCAAAAATTACTTCAAAATGCTTTAAATCATTCATCATTAAAAAATGAAGATTTAGAAATTCAATCAAATGAAGATTTAGAGTTTATTGGTGATTCAGTGATGTATTTTATTATAAGCAATTATATTTACAAGAATAATGAAGCGAAAATATCTGTTGGTGAAATGTCAATAATACGTTCTAATATAATTTCTAATCAAACATTTAGTGTTTTTGCAAACAAATTAAATTTAGGAGAATACATAAAAACTGGCAAGGGTCAAAAAAAAATAGGTATCTCAGACTTAATGCTTTCTAATTGTTTTGAAGCATTAATTGGAGCGATTTATATTGATTCAGGATTTAGTGAAGTGAAAAATTTTGTAAACAAAAACTTCAAAGAAGAAATTAATTATATTTTTTCTAAAAGACCAATAAGAAATGAAAAAATGATTGATAATGAAACAAAACAAAAACGTTTAATCTAAATCAATTGGATACTGCTTAGCTAAATTTAATATATTTTGTTTGACAGCATTTTCTTTATTATGGTCTTTCAAAATATCAATGATAGATTCAGATATAATTTTGATAGCATTTTCCCCCATTCCTCTAGAAGAAATTGCTGCAGTACCTATTCTAATACCACTACAAATTCTTGGAGGTTTTTTATCATATGGTATAGTGTTCCGATTAACAATTATTCCAAAAGAATTTAATTTTTCTTCAGCCATTTTACCTGTCAATCCAAAATTTGAAACATCAACAAGTACCATATGAGTATCAGTGTCACCAGTGACTATCCTAAGTCCAGACTTTGACAATTTGTTTGCTAAAGATTTTGCATTGCTTAATACCAATTTTTGATAATCGATAAAATCTTTTGAAATAGCTTCTTCAAAGGCTACAGCTTTTGCTGCAATTGTGTGCATCATAGGACCACCCTGCATTCCGGGAAAAACTGATTTATCTATTTTTTTAGAAAATTTATTTTTTGATAAAATCAAACCACCTCTAGGGCCTCTTAAGGTTTTGTGTGTTGTGCTTGTAACTACATCTGCATATCTGACACAATCAGAATGTAATTTAGCTGCAACCAAACCAGAAATATGAGCCATATCTACAATCATTAAAGTATTTGTATCATCGCAAATATACTTTATTCTTTCAAAATCTATTTCTCTTGGATAAGATGTGAATCCAGAAAGAATAGCTTTAGGGTTATTTAGTTTTGCCATTTCGTGAAGATTGTCATAATTAATTTGTTCAGACTCTCGATCAACTTCGTAAAAATTAAAATTATAGAATTTTCCAGAAAAATTAACTTTTGAACCGTGTGTTAAATGCCCCCCGTGATCTAATGGTAATGATAAAACCAAATCTTCTGAATTAAATAATGCTGAATAGACAGCCATATTTGCTTGAGCACCACTATGAGGTTGTACATTAACATGCTCAGCACCAAATAGTTCACCGGCTCGTAAAATAGCTAGTTCTTCAATTTGATCTACGTACTCACAACCTCCGTAATATCTTGCTCCAGGATAACCTTCAGCATATTTGTTTGTAAATATTGAGCCTTGTGCTTCTCTGACAGATTTACTAGCATAATTTTCTGATGCAATTAACACAATTGAATTATTTTGTCTTTCTTTTTCTTTTTCTAAAATTTGTGAGAAGTTATTATCCATGAAAATTATCCATAATGTTCAACTTATTTTATAATTAAAGCATTACAATCACAATGGATTAAAGCCGTTAAAAAACATATATTAATTCGAATAGAATTAGGCGTTATAAAAACAGTTTTAGAAATATTGAAAAATCTAAATTTACGCAAAATTTAAGATCGCATACGTACAAACATAAAACAAATATCCCACTAGTTGCAATAAATATACTCCAAAACCCTTATAATTTTATTGAAAACAAATCTACAGAATCTTATATTATTAAATCAATATAATAAAAATACACTAAGGTAAATTATGAGTGAAAAATTAAATAATCTGTTAAACGAAAAAATAGAAGAATACAAATCAAATACAACAACATCTCAAAAACTTCAATCTGATGCATCTAAATATATGCCTGGCGGTAGCACCAGAACCACACAATGGATGGAGCCTTATCCTTTTTATGCAAAATACGCAAAAGAGCAGCATATAACAGATGTTGACGGTAATTCTTATTTAGATTTTATGATCAATGCTACAAGTCTTATTCACGGACATGCAGCACCTAATGTAATTAATGCTATAAAATCACAGTCTGATATTGGGACAGCATATAGTGCCCCAACTGACGGTCAAACAAAGCTTGCTAAATTGATAACAGAAAGAACGCCTTCTATGGAAACTCTTAGATTTACTAATTCAGGCACCGAAGCAACAATGATGGCAATTATGGCTGCAAGAGCATTTACAAATAAGCAAAAAATTGCAAAATTTGAAGGTGGCTATCATGGAACTCATGATCATGTATCGATAAGTGTAGGCCCTAAAGAAGCTGATCTAAAAAAAACCACTCATCCTGGAATATTACAATATCCTGGGCAACCTGAAAGCTTACTTGATGATGTTATTGTTCTTCCTTACAACGATATGGAAACAACAAAAAAACTTCTTTCACAATATAGTAATGAAATTGCATGTCTAATAATGGAGCCTGTTATATCAGGATTAGGGTACTTACCCTTAGATCCTGATTTTTTAAAATTCACAAGAGAAATCACTGAAGAATTAAATATTATTTTAATCTATGACGAAATACAAAGCTACAGACTAGCACCCGGAGGCGCACAGGAATTATTTGGAATAACACCAGATATGACTACCCTTGGAAAAATTATTGGCGGAGGTTTGCCTGTTGGTGCATTTGGAGGAAAGGAAGAAATTATGGACTTATTAAATCCTTCAAGCGATAATTACAAAGTATCTCATGCAGGAACATTCAATGGTAATCCTCTAACCATGGAAGCAGGCGCAATTGTAATGGAAGAACTAACAAGCGAAAAATACGATCAAATAAATAATCTTGGAGATGATTTAAGAACAAAGTTAAATTCGATTTTCAATGAACTTGAGCTAGATACCCAAATAACTGGAATAGGCTCATTGTTTGGTATTAATTTCAATGAAAATAAAATTAATGATTATAGGTCATTTATAAAAAACAATAACTTAATGACAAAAATATTATTTTTGGGATCTATAAACAATGGAATATTAATGCAAACAAAAAATGCAGGCGCATTGAATACATTATCTTCCAAAAATGAAACTGATAAATTAGTTGAATCTACTAGAACAATAGCAACTGAAATAAAATCTAATATTTAAGGAATGGCTCGTCCAGGAATAGCGCCAGTAGAATTATTGTCCTTTACTACAAATTCTCCATTAACTAACACATGTTCTATACCTGCTGGAAACTGAATCGGATCATCATATGTTGCCGTGTCATTAATTATTTCAGAATCGAAAATCACAATATCAGCATAATAGCTTTCTTTAATGACGCCTCTTTTTGAAAGTCCAAAACGTTCAGCAGCGTTTTGTGTCATTCTTTGAATCATTTGCTCTAGTCCATCTGACCAATGTTTTCTTCTTAATCTTCCTAAAAATCTTGGGAAACATCCATACGCTCGAGGATGGCAGAATTTTCCATTGGGGATAGAATCACTACCAACCATATAGTCATCTCGTTTTAATAGATTTATTGCATCTTCATTTATTTGATTCCATACACTAACATTTTTCGGAGGTGACTGCCAATATCCTAGTTGAAGTTTGTTATCTCTTAATAATTCACATAAAGTAATAACTGTGGATTGATTATTCGTGTTGGCAATATCACTTAAACTCATCCCTTCCAATTCAGGATTATTTGGAGAGTATGAAAATATCGCATCATCAAAAGCATTTTTCCTATAAGGTGACAATTCTTTTATCAAAGTACTGACAATTTTTTCAAACTCAACAGAATCATTTAGTTTTTTCATAACCTCTTCTGGCCCACCTTCATGAGCAAATGATGGTAAAAAACTAAGTGGATAAGTACTTCCTGTAGGATAAGGATATAGTTCTAAAGTTACATCAACTCCTTCATTTTTAGCTTTATCAATATCGTCTATAATCTCAGGAATATTCCCCGCATTACTTGCATTTGTTCGATGATGAGAAAAATGAACCTTCACTTTGGATTGCTTTCCTATCTCTAATGCTTCTAATATTCCTCCTCCTTTATAACCCCGCTCAGTGTTTCTGTCTCTTAAGTGTGTAACGTATACTTTGGAACTATCACTAACGACCTCACAAAGTTCAATTAATTCTTTAGTGTCTGACCATGCATTCGGATAATAAGACATTCCTGTAGCGAGTCCAACTGCTCCTTCTTCTAAAGATTTATAAAGTATTTTTTTGGCTTTTTTCATATCTTCGCCAACTAACGGTCTATCGTTAAAGCCTAAAACTTCTAATCTTATAGCGCCATGTGGAACGGGATAAGCAGTATTTATACTACATTTCTTATCATAATGGGATCTGAATTTTTCAACTGAAGACATATCTAAATCGTCAGGAGCATCACCTAAAATTCCAGAAAGATAATTTTTATTAATCAAATAATTTTCTTTAGATAATGGTGCGTAGGATAATCCATCTTGGCCTAAGATTTCTGTAGTAATCCCTTGTCTTATCCCATTTTCATGTATAGGATCAGTCAATAGTGCCGCATCAGAATGAGCATGAGTATCTATAAATCCTGGGCAAACTACCTTCCCTGTCGCATCAATGATTATATTAGCTGAAGCATCTTTCAAATTTCCAATTGCTTCAATTTTATCATTAACTATTCCTATATCTTTATTTATTCCTTTAGAGCCAGTTCCGTCAACTAATCTACCATTTAATATTAAAACATCAAACAAATTAAGCCTCCTTCAATAAAATATTAAAATAAGTTATCTAATATGTAGCGTATCTACTATAATATACGTAAAATTATTATTGCTAAGATCGAATTGAAAAACAACTCAAAAATTACAGATATAAATAATTTAAATTATGTGTTAAAACGAAATGGATACTATTGGAGTGATGTGATTGACAAATCAAACTCTGAAGAAGTTTTTGTATCAATTCATAAAATTAAATCAGGAGGAAAAGCTCCCAGTCATATTCATAAAAATGAAGAAATTATATTTGTTTTAAAGGGATCAATTGCATTGAAAATTGAAAATCAAATAACTAATTTAAATGAAAATCAATTATATAATATCCCTCCAAATACATCGCATTCTATACAAAATAAAAGTAATAGTACTTCTAAGGTTATGATTATTTTTGGCACTAACGATCCTTTTCATAATACTATTTATCAATAAAAAAATAAATTTTTATGTTTATAAACTTTCACAATAATTCTAAAATTCAAATTGAAGTCATTTTTGAACCCAAAATAAACAGAATAGTACTCATTCCTGATCAGGAAAAATTGAGCGAATCAAAGTTAGATTTCAATTATATTTACGATGAACTTAAGTCTATTCTTGAAAAAAAAGATGGAAATCTATCACTTTATTCAAACATTCATATTCAGCTTAATAAAAAACAATCTTTGCTTTCTCCACACGATCAAATGGTACCAATCAAAAAATATAAAACCATGAATTTAGATCTTGAAAATATAACCACAGCTGATTACAAGTTAAATAAAAACTCTGATTTTGATTTAGTAAATAATATAAAAAACGAAAATGAATTAATAGCAAATTTGAGTTTCATACAAAATATATCATTTAGTAATAGTTGGGGGTACGCACCAAACAGCGAAAATGATATCAGAAAAAAAATCAAAGAAAAAAATAATATTATCAATGGAATTATTTTTGCTTTCAAATCTAAGCCATTGGGATTTGTTTGGTTAACAAAAAATCTTACACTGAAACAAACAGCTTATATATCTATGATTGGAACACATCCAGATTTCACCGGGAAAGGAATTGCCACTGAATTACTTAAGTATTCAATAATATTTTTAAAAACCAATAAATATAAAACATTAAAACTAGAAGTGGACGAAGAAAACGTTGGCGCGAGGAATGTATACAAAAAATTTAATTTTAAAGATGAAGAAACAAAATATTGGTTTGAATTTTCACGCAACTGCTTTATCTAGTATTTTTTCAAACACATCGATTAAATCTTCAGTAGACTTCTCCCAGCTAAAATTCATTGCATGTTTTCTTGAATTTAAACCAAAAACATCTCTGATTTGTTTGTTTTTTAACAATATTTCCATATAGTGCATGAAGGCCTCTGGGCATCTATTAACTGTTAAGTAGCCTGTCATTCCATGTTTGATTATTGACTTCAACCCACCTACCTGTGGTGCGATCACAGGCAATCCGCAAGCACTTGCCTCCAAAGCTGCAATACCAAAAGTTTCATACGCAGAAGGCATTGTGAAAATATCAGAAGCAGAAAAATATAATGGAAGTATGCTGTGATCAATAACTCCCATAAAATCAATTTTATCATCCACTTTGTTAATTTTTGCAATTTGTTTTAGTCTTTTTAATTCATTACTAGATCTATCATCTCCACCAATAATTATTAATTTAAAATTTATTTTTTCTAAATCAATATATGAAAGAGAATTTATAAGAAGATCGTAACCTTTTAACGGTTCAAGTCTTCCAACGGATAATAAAACAAGAGTGTTTTGGTCAATTCCTAATTTTTTCCTTGAATCCGTTTTGTCTAATCTCTTGAATTTATCTAAATCTACGCCTGGTGACACTGTGTAAATATTATTATTGTGGGTATAGTTTCCTTCTAAGTTTTCCTGTTCTTGTAATGAGGGCACAATTATTGCATCACTATCTTTTATTAGTTCAATTTCGTTAGAAATTCTAAAATCAGTTTCATTTTCCAAGTGATTCACAGATCTTTTTGTTTTACCCATGGTATGAAAACTTATAATATGAGGTATATCAAATACTTTACTAAGGTGGGAACCAATAATTCCTGACATCCAATAATTAGAATAAATCAAATCATAAGTAATTGAATTTTTATTAATATATTCAGCTAGATTACTTGTAAAAAGGTTGATGTATTCAACCATTTCGTTTTTATTTTGATTTAGATCTCCTGCGTCTATATGAATGAGTTTAGAATTTTGATTGATATCTATTTCAATAGGATCTGCTTTATCATGTTTCCTGGTATATATATCAACATTATGATTTTTTTCCCCTAATTGTTCGGATAATTGGTGAACATATAGGTTTAATCCTCCGGTATCTTTTTCGCCTAGTTTGTTAACAGGACATGTATGAAATGAAATAATTAATATATTCATACTTTTTGTACCTCGGCAGTGTAAATAACAATATCTTTTCCTCCCAAATGATATTTATACTTTTCATCACCTCTGAGAAAATTAAAATTCTTTTTATCTCTTTCTAAACTTTCTTTAATTGCATAAATTTTACTAACAAGCCCAACGCTAAACGAGTTGTATAATAAAGAATAAGCGTTATTGTATAGAAAGTATGTTTCGTCATAATCAATAACAATGCACCCTGAAATAAGTTTTCCATCATCATACAAAGATAATATTCTTAATTGAGAAACATCAGCAAAATTAAATAATAATTTTTTAAAAAAAATTTTTCTTTTTGAAGTCAAAAATTCTTCTTTGTCTTCCCTACTCTTAACAAAGAGTTCAAAGAAATCATCAAGGAACTCATCCAATTGGTTTGGACCTGTTATTAATTGGTTCGTAAATCCTTCTGCTTCAAATTTTCTTAATTTTCTTCTTACTTCATGCCTTTGTTTTTTATTTAAAAGCATAAGATAGTCATCCCATGAATTAGATAATTCAATGTTAGGAGTAACATCTTCTTGGTCCATATTTATTTTAAATCGATCAGAATTTAATTTCTTTAAATATTTAATAATATTAGAATTTTCAGGTATGGATTCTAAAATAAATTTATATGATTGATACATATCACTGTCAAAAATATCAAAAAATAACAGCTCATAAATGTCATTTGAATAATTAGGATTAACAATAATATCTCTATAATCAAAAAGATCTTTGTCTCCCAATATTGAAATACTTTTACTATCATCATCGATAATCAAAGGAGCTATTCCAATTAAAATTTCATCATCATAAAAAAATATTACGTTTATTTTTTTATGATCATCTACGAATGTGTCGACCCAAGCATTGTAAAACGGCAAGGAAGCAAACGGATTCGGAAAATCTGAATTTATTAATAATTGATCCCATTCATTTTTTTTGCGAATCGCGTCGTTCCATGAAAGATTTGAATGTTTTATTTTCATAATTTTATATTCTATAAGTTAAGTATGCTAGTTAAATCTTCTAGCGTAGGGTTAATATTTTCTTGTTTAAATTCTAAATACTTATTTGCAACTTCCGGATCTTTTAATCCATTCCCAGTTAAAACACATACAACTATCTTATCTGAAAAATCATAATTTTGTTTTTTCATATAAAATAATCCTGCTATAGAAATACTAGATGCAGGTTCAACAAAAATTCCTTCCTTAGACGCAATTAATTTATAAGCTTTTATTATGTCATCATCATTAATGGCATGTATCGAACCCTCAGATTCATCTAAGGCAATTTTTGCTTGCTCCCAACTAGCAGGATTTCCAATCCTTATTGCTGTAGCAATAGTTTGTGGATTTTGAACTGTTTTATTATTTACAATTGGAGCTGAATTTTCAGCTTGAAAGCCAATCATTTTAGGTAATTTGGTATTGTTTAAATCATTGTAGACTTTATAACCTTGCCAATAAGCAGTAATATTTCCTGCATTACCAACGGGTAAAAACATCTCATCAGGAGAATATCCTAGTTCGTCAATTATTTCAAAGGCGGCTGTTTGTTGTCCTTGAATTCTATTCGGATTTAGCGAATTAACCAATTCAATACTGTCTTGATTATCAGAAATTTGCTTAACTAAATCCAATGCTTGGTCAAAATTTCCATTTACACTAATAATTTTCGCACCATAAGCCACTGCCTGAGATAATTTACCTAGAGCAATATTGCCTTCAGGAATTAACACTATAGTTTCTATTCCACAATATGCCCCATATGCCGCAGCTGATGCGCTTGTATTACCTGTAGAGGCGCATATGATTTTGCTTACCTTGTTCTCAGCTGCTTTAGAAACAGCCATTACCATTCCCCTATCTTTAAATGAGCCAGACGGATTACATCCTTCAAGTTTGAAATACAATTCCTTACATCCGATCTCATCGACCAAATTGTTAGATTTAACTAAAGGTGTAAATCCTTCTCCCATACTAATCATTGGTGTCTTTTCATTAATTGGCAAAAATTGTTTATATTTCTCAATTAATTTCATTTTTTCCCTTTAAAAGTTTTGAATCAATAAACTTGATAACATTAATCTATATTTAACCAAAGATATAATTGACACCATTCTATATGTTATTTATCATATTATCTCACTGAAAATATAAAATTCAAAGCGATGATGAGGATTAGTATTAAGAACTTTATGATTTAGCGAATCGAGTATGGTGTAAGTCGATATCATGAAACTTTTGAACTCCCCTCTGAGTGTTATCCTGAATTAAGTAAGGATGAACGGGTAAGTCCGTTACAACTTAAAATAAGTGGCTTTCATATAATTGGCAGCAATTAGGGTGGTACCACGGGTAGTATTCCCGTCCCTTTGGGACGGGTTTTATTTTTTAGAAAAGGACAAAATGAATAAAGAAATAATAAAAAACGGTTCACAAATGGTTTGTGAATCTCTAATAAAAGAAAATGTTGAGCATATCTTTGGTATTCCTGGTGGTGCAATTTTACCTTTATATCAGGTGCTTCCTGAATATCCTCAACTAAATCACATATTAGTTAGGCACGAACAAGGAGCTGCTCATGCTGCTGACGCATATGCCAGGGCAACTGGAAAAGCTGGAGTTGCTTTTGCTACTTCCGGACCTGGTACTACAAATCTGGTAACAGGAATAGCAACAGCTCAAATGGATTCTGTTCCGCTTGTTTGCATTACGGGACAAGTAGGAAGGCCAGTGATTGGAACCGATGCATTTCAAGAAACAGATATAACAGGGATTACTTTACCCATAACCAAGCATAATTATTTAGTTATGGAAACTAAAGACATTGGAAATATAATCAAAGAAGCATTTCATATTGCAACTACAGGACGACCTGGCCCTGTTCTAGTAGATATACCTAAAGACATACTTCAGGAAGATGGGTTATTTGAATACCCAAAAGATATTAATATTCCAGGATACAAACCAAATACATCAGTAAATCTAAAGCAAATAAAAAAAGCTTCTGCTCTGATCAAAGAATCAAACAGGCCAGTTATTTTAGCTGGGCAAGGAATAAAAATATCTAATGCCTACGATGAATTACTAGAATTGGCTGAAAAATGTGAAATCCCAGTTATAAACACTCTACTTGGATTGAGCTCATTTCCTGCTAATCATTATTTGTATGCAGGGTGGCCAGGGATGCATGGAATGGCATATTCGAATTTAATCTTAGACCAAGCTGACTTGATAGTGGCGATTGGAATGAGATTCGATGATAGAATAACAGGTAATCCTGAAAAATTTGCTACATCATCCAAAAAAATCCATATTGATATTGATGCATCAGAGGTTGGGAAAATCATACAAGTAGATGTCCCCATAGTTGCAAATGCAAAAACTGCTTTAAAAGAACTTATACCTAGTGTTTCAGAGAAAAAACATTCTGAGTGGTTGAGTCAAATTGACAGAATTAAAAATGATCACCCTTCATTAAAATTAAGGGATACTCAAAAACTACTTCCCCAATATATAATTAGAAACCTCCATGAAATTACAAAAGGGGAATCCATCATAGTTACAGGTGTTGGGCAACATCAAATGTGGGCTGCGCAATACTATTCATTTAATGACAAAAATAAACTCATAACATCTGGAGGTGCTGGAGCAATGGGTTATGAAGTCCCCGGAGCGCTAGGAGCTCAAGTTGGGCGTCCAAACGAAATGGTGTGGTCAATAGCTGGTGACGGTGGTTTTATGATGACCATGTCTGAACTTGCAACAATTGCTGAAAATAAACTTCCAGTTAAAATTGCAATAATGAATAATGGATTTTTGGGGATGGTAAGACAATGGCAAGAATTGTTCTATGACAAATCATATGTATCAACTTCATACAATGGCATTCCTGATTTTGTTAAACTAGCTGAAGCATTTGGAATAAAAGCTATGAGAGTAACTGACAAAACTCAAGTACAATCTGCTATAACTGATGCAATTAATCACGATGGTCCTGTACTTATAGATTTTATTGTTGAGTCAGAGGAAAATGTTTACCCAATGATTCCATCTGGGGCTACAGTTGAAGATATGATGGAAGAACCAACTTCACAGGAAATAAAATAATGACTACAAATAATTCTAAATTAGAAACAAGAACAGTTACAGCTTTAGTTAATGACAAGCCAGGAGTTTTAAATCGTATTACAAGCATGCTAAGAAGAAGAGGATATAACATCCAAAGCTTAGCTGTTGGACACAGCGAAGTTGATGATCTTTCAAGACTAACTGTTATTGTAGAAGGCGGAGACGATGTTGTAGAAAAAGTTACTAAACAACTTCACAAGTTAATAGATGTTATTAAAGTTAATGATATTTCAGACGACAATATTGTCTCACGAGAACTTGCTCTTATGAAAGTGAAATCAACCCCGGAAACTAGAAGTGAAATTGTTCAATTAGTGTCTATATATAGAGCTAAAATAATAGATGTAAGCTCAAAATCAATAATTATTGAGGCAACTGGAGATGATCAAAAAATCAAAGCTCTACAAGATCTTTTAGCTAACTTTGGTATAAGTGAAGTTATGAGAACTGGAATAATTGCTATGAACCGAGAAAAAAATTAAACAAAAGGAGAATCAAATATGGCTAAAATGTTTTACGATTCAGATGCAGATTTAAATCTTTTAAAAGATAAATCAATTGCTGTTATTGGCTATGGAAGTCAAGGTCACGCGCATGCTTTAAGCGCTCATGACAGTGGGATCAAAGTAAGGGTAGGTCTTTATGAAGGAAGTAAAAGCTGGGAAAAAGCTGAAAATGATGGATTGGAAGTAGATACTGTAGATCAAGTAACAATAAATTCAGACATTATCATGTTACTTTTACCTGATACTGTTCAGCCCTCAGTTTACAATGAACTTATAAAACCTCACTTGGATGAAAGTAAAACTTTAATGTTTGCCCATGGATTTAATATACATTATGAAACAATAATACCGCCAGAAAATGTAGATGTAATAATGGTTGCACCAAAAGCTCCAGGACATAGAATGAGAGAAGTATTTACAAAAGGATCAGGTGTTCCAGGGCTATTAGCTATACATCAAAATCCCTCAGGAACAGCTGAACAGAAAGGCTTAGCTTATGCTAAGGCTGTTGGATGCACAAGAGCTGGAGTCCTAAACACTACATTCAAAGAAGAAACTGAAACCGACTTATTTGGAGAGCAGTCCGTGCTATGTGGTGGTACAGCTCAATTAGTTAAATACGCATTCGAAACACTTATTGAAGCAGGATATCAACCTGAATCAGCATACTTTGAATGTCTTCACGAATTAAAACTTATCGTAGATCTGATGTATGAAGGTGGGTTGGATTATATGAGATATTCAATAAGTACTACTGCCGAATATGGAGATCTTACTAGAGGCCCTGTGATTATTGATGAATCAGTAAAAGAAAATATGAAAAAAGTCCTTAATGACATTCAAGATGGGACATTTGCAAAAGAATGGATAGCTGAAAATGATGAAGGGCTTCACCGTTTTGAAAAATTAAGAAAAGAAAATAGTTCACACCCTATAGAAAAAATTGGTAAAGAATTAAGGGAAATGATGCCATTTTTAAAAGATTCTGATTAATTAAAAGGATAAATATTATGAGCCAAAACAATAAAATACTTATTTTTGACACTACCCTAAGAGATGGAGAACAATCTGCTGGTATAGGGCTGACAAAATCTGAAAAAATAGAAATTGCTCATCAATTAAAAGACCTTAACGTGGATATAATAGAAGCCGGATTTCCAGCCTCGTCTCCTGGTGATTTTGAATCTGTTAAAGAAATTTCAAAAGAAATAAAAGGGCCAAAAATCGCAGCTCTAGCACGATGTGTACCTTCTGATGTTGACGCAGCATGGGAAGCAATAAAAAATGCTGAAAACCCTAGAATACATGTCTTTGTAAATAGTTCTGACATCCAAATCATTAATCAATTAAAAAAGAATAGAGAAGAAGTTTTGGATATGGCGGTTTATTGTGTAGAACAAGCAAAAAAATACTGCGATGATGTAGAATTCTCTCCTATGGATGCTTCCAGAACTGATATGAATTTTTTATATCAATTGATTGAAGCCACTATAAAAGCAGGTGCAACCACTATTAATATTCCTGACACAGTAGGATATACAATGCCTTGGGAATTCAAACAAAGAATTGAAGACATCATTAATAATGTCCCAGGCATGAATGATGTAATAACTAGTGTGCATTGCCACAACGATCTTGGTTTATCGGTAGCTAATAGTCTTGCAGCAATAACAGCAGGAGCAAGGCAAATAGAAGGATGCATTAATGGACTAGGCGAAAGAGCAGGAAATGCTGCTCTTGAAGAAGTCATTATGGCTATAAATACACGAGAAGATTTACTTAATGTATCTACTGATATAAATACAAAACAAATATATAAAACAAGCCGACTTGTGAGTGATATTACTGGGTTCCCAGTGCAACCAAACAAAGCAATTGTAGGTGCAAATGCATTTAGACATGCATCAGGAATACATCAGGATGGAGTAATCAAATCCAGATCAACATTTGAAATAATGGATCCAGAATCTATAGGATTAACTGGCAATTCATTAGTGTTAAGTAAATTAAGTGGCAGGGCTGGTTTAAAATCTAGGTTAGAAGATTTAGGTTACAATTTAAATAAGGAAGAGTTAGATAAAACCTTTGAAGATTTTAAAAATCTAGCTGACAAAAAAAAGGAAGTAACTAATCAAGACCTTGAAATTCTAATGTCAGATCAAAAAAGATCTGAAAGATCAGAAAATAATTATGAATTACTTTCTGTAAATATTGAATCAGGATCCGACAAACAACCAAAAGCCAATGTTAAGTTAAAAAATAATTCTAATAATAAAATAGAAGAAGCAACTTCTAGCGGTACTGGCCCCGTTGATGCTATATACAAAGCAATAGATAAACTAATTGATATAAAAGTAAACTTAAATGAATGGAGGATAGAGGCAGTAACTGAAGGTATAGATGCAATTGGCGATGCTATAGTAAGGTTAGAAAAAAATGATTCTATAGTCATAGGGCGAGGATCAGACACAGATGTGTTAGTATCTAGTGCAAAAGCTTATATCGATGGTCTAAATAAATTAGCTAATAATAAATAATAAGTATGAGTAACAAAAATCCCAAAACATTATTTGAAAAAATATGGGAAAAACATGTAGTAGATGAAAAAGAGGGGCAACCCACCCTATTGTACGTTGATCTCCATATGATACATGAAGTAACTTCTCCTCAAGCATTTGAAGGCCTTAGATTATCTGGAAGAAAAGTAAGAAGACCAGACTTAACTGTTGGAGTAGCAGATCATGCAATACCAACTTGGGCAGGAAGAAATTCTATTTCTGACCCAATTGCAAAACAACAAGTAGAAACTTTAACCAAAAACTGCAAAGAATTTGGAGTAACTCTTTATGATATGTACCACAAAAATCAAGGTATTGTACACGTTATTGGACCTGATTTAGGACTAACTCAGCCAGGGAAAATTATAGTTTGTGGGGATAGTCATACTTCTACAAATGGTGCTTTTGGTTCTTTTGCAATGGGAATAGGAACATCGGAAGTCGAACATGTATTAGCTACTCAGACACTTAGGCAATTTAAACCCAAGACTATGAATATACATATTGATGGAGCTTTACCAAAAGGTGTTACAGCAAAAGATCTAATACTTGGAATAATAAAAAATATAGGAATAAGTGGTGCTGTTGGTCATGCTATAGAATACACAGGAGAAGCTATAACGAGTTTAAGTATGGAAGGAAGAATGACAGTATGTAATATGTCAATAGAAGCTGGAGGTAGAGCAGGGATGATAGCTCCTGACGAAAAAACAATTTCTTACCTTGAAAATAAGCCTTTCTCTCCCAAAGGAGAAGATTTTGAAGTAGCAAAAAAAGAATGGTTAAATCTAAAAACTGATAAAAATGCAACATATGATACACAGATTATTATTAATAGTGACGAATTCGAACCGTTTGTTACTTGGGGAACAAATCCAGGTATGGTTGCACCAATTACTGGTAAAATCCCTGATCCAAATAAATCTGAAGATAAAGATGAGCAGTTATCTATAATTAAAGCACTTGATTATATGGGATTAAAACCAGATACAAAAATCCAAGATATTCATATCGACAAAGTATTTATAGGTTCATGCACTAATTCAAGAATTGAAGATCTAGAAGCAGCAGCGCAAGTGGTCAAAAATAAAAAAGTTAATTCGAATGTAAGTGCGATGGTTGTGCCTGGATCAACATTGGTAAAAAAAATAGCTGAAGATAAAGGTATAGACAAAATATTTAAAGAAGCTGGATTTGAGTGGAGAGAAGCTGGTTGCTCTATGTGCTTGGGAATGAATCCTGACATTTTGTCACCAAAAGAAAGATGTGCATCAACATCTAACAGAAACTTTGAAGGACGACAAGGAAAAGATGGGAGAACGCATTTAGTTAGCCCTGAGATGGCAGCTGCGGCAGCAATAGCTGGACATTTTGTTGACACAAGGGAAATATAATGAAACCAATAAACAAACATAAAGGTAAAGTAGCACCATTAGATATGGTCAACGTAGACACTGATCAAATAATACCAAAACAATTTTTAAAAAGGATTGAAAGAACTGGCTTTGGCAAATATTTATTTTATGATTGGAGATTCAAAGAAGATGGATCATTGAACCCTGATTTCATCCTAAATCACACTAAGTATTCAAATTCATCAATACTAGTTACAGGTGAAAATTTTGGATCTGGGTCTTCAAGAGAGCATGCTCCATGGGCATTAGCTGACTATGGATTTGAAATCATAATTGCACCTAGTTTTGCTGATATCTTTTACAATAACTGTTTTCAAAATGGATTGTTACCAATCAAACTTGATAAAGAAATTGTAAAAAATATAATTAGGAAAACCGAAAATGAAAATGATTTCAAACTAAATATAGATTTAGAGTCTCAAATGATTTGGGATGACACTGAAGAAATATCTGTAAAATTTGACATTGAAGAATTTCGTAAGTATTGTCTTCTGAATGGCCTTGATGATATCGGACTTACACTTAACGAAGAAAATAAAATAAAATCATTTGAAAATAACAGAACTCAAACTGGTGGTGTAGTAATAAATAAAGAATAACTTTATTCTATTGCTCTCTTATTTTTAATTTTTTCTGTTATATATTTAGCTAGCTTTGATTTAGCAGATATAGCTTCATTAGCTAAATTTGAAATATAAGAGTTATTTAAATCAGATATTGTTCTAAATTTCTTATACTTATCTTTAAATCTAGATCTTTCAGATCTTTTGTTTAATTGAGCTAGTTCAATCATTAAAAATTTTCTTAATAAACTAAAACACTCCTCTGGATTCAAATGCATACCACCAACTGGTTCCGGAATAACTGAATCAATGATATTTAAGTCTATGCATTCTTTTGCGCCAATAATTGTTGGATTATTTAATGTATCATTATCATCTCTATTATCACCTAATACTAAAATAGAGTTTTCTAACATGAGTCTTCGGTCAGAAATATCTAAAGCAAGTGCAGCTTCAGTTCCGCCAGATCCTATTAAAACAGAAATAGAAGGAGATGAAAATTCAGCCATAGAAAGCATAGTGTCCCCCAAGGAAATACCTATTCCTTGTATTTCTTCTTTAAAAGACATGTTGTGCCCCACGGTGTCAATAAAAGTAATAAGTGGAATATTGAATCTTAAAGCTAGTTTAATTGCACGACTACATTTTCTGAAATCTGTTGAAGTAAGGCCTTCTGATGATTTGTTTTTGGTTATATTTTCTTGCGCAACAATCATAACTGTTTGTCCTCCAAGTTGAGCTAATCCAGTTATAATTCTTTCGCTATTTTCCAACAATCTATCTCCTTTTATCTCAAAAAAATGCTCAAATACATTCTCTAAAAATATAGAAGCTTTAGGTCGATTCTTATTAATTGAAATTTTAACTCTATCATCAATACTTAAATCAGATAGAATAAAAGGTGTTAAGTTAGTTTTTTTGTTTTCGTATATTAATTTATGGTTATTATTTAACAAATCTATGATTCGTGATATTTGCTCTTTTTGGTGGTTACGATTAACTATAGAATCTATTAATCCTCTAGAAACCATAGAATCTGATGTCCGTGATTCGAAATCTACAGATCCAAAATCTCCTTTCAAATCTTTTAATGGACTCATTCCTACTGAAGCCCCGGGTTCAGATAAAATTATATCCGAAAATGTTGCCAAAGTAATATAAGCTTGACCAGTGCAAGGATTGGTTAGCAATGATACAGATGGGATTTTTTTACTTTTAGCATTAGCCATAGATAATGTAACTTTAGCCATTTGCATCAAAGACAATACTCCTTCCTCAATTCTTGTGCCAGAGCTAGATATGATAGAAATAATTGGAATTTTTTTTGATACTGCAGTATCAATAGCCTGAGAAATTTTTTCACCAGAAATTAGACCTAAATTTCCTCCCATAAATGAAAAATCCATTAATATAACAACACAGCTATTACCGCCTATTGTGCTTAAGCCTGTTATCACAGAATCATTAAGACCTGTTCTTTCTATATCAGATTTTGCTCTCTTTTCATATTCAGGTAACTCTCCGTATAAATACCCATACTCATTGGGCAAATCTTGATTAAATTCTTCAAATGAATTTCTATCAGTTAGTAATTCCAGTCTTTCATATGGTTTTATATAAAAATGAAAATTACATTTCTTGCATACTTTATAAGTGATGAATAATTCTTCATTTTGTAATTTGGCATCGCATTTTAAGCAAAAATCATGATCTTGTTCAGAATATTTAGTTAAAAAATCTTCTGAATTAACATTGGCATTTTCATTAATTTGCTCTTTCAAGAGTCAATACCTAACTAGTTATAATTAATTAACTAATTATAACATCTCTAGATTTAGCAGATTCTTGCTGAGGGCCAACAATCCCTTCTTCTTCTAGTTCGTCCATCAAGCGAGCTGCGCGAGGATATCCTATTCTAAGTTTTCTCTGAAGCAGTGATATAGACAATTTTTTTGTAGCTTTAGCTAATGAAACTGCATCATTAAACAAACTATCCCTATCTATACCTGACAAGTTACTATTTGTTTCATCTTGTTCATTTTCAAGATTTTCGAATATATTAATTTGATAATTATAATTTTGAGAATTATGATTATTCCAAAAATTCACCAAATTACTTATTTCATCATCGTTAATAAAGCATCCTTGCAATCTAGATGGAACAGCGCCGTCTACCGGTAAGTAAAGCATATCTCCTTTTCCTAGTAATTTTTCAGCACCGGTGGTATCTAATATTGTTCTTGAATCTATGCTAGAGCTGACACTAAAACTTATACGACTAGGGAAATTTGACTTTATAAGTCCAGTAACAACATCTACCGAAGGTCTTTGTGTGGCCACAACTAAATGAATACCTGTGGCTCTACCTAGTTGAGCTAGTCTACATATTGATCTTTCTATTTCTGCTCCACTAGTCATCATCAAATCAGCAAGCTCATCAATAACAATAACCAGATATGGCATTGAATTGGGGAATTTTTTGTTTAATTCAGAAATATTTCGAACTGATTTAGATTCCATTAGTTTATATCGCTTAAACATTTCGTTTATGACACCTCTAAATATTTTAGCAACAGAATCTAATTCAACAATGACTGGAGAAATCATATGAGGTATTCCATTATACTGAGTTAATTCAACTCTCTTTGGATCAACTAACATTAACCTTAATTGATCAGGTGTTTTACTATATATCAAACTAGAAACTATGGAATTCATACAAACACTTTTTCCACTTCCTGTTGCACCAGCAATTAACAAATGAGGCATTTTTGTTAAATCAATAGAAATATTATCACCTCCTGAACCTTTTCCCAAGGCTATCGGTAAAGAATCATTTTTTAACATCATATCTTTATATGTATCTGAACTTAATAATGATTTGACACCAATCATTCCAGGGTTTGGATTAGGGACTTCAATACCAACCAATGATTCGCCAAGTACTGGTGTTTCTATTCTTATAGAAGGTGTTTTAAGAGCTAAAGACAAATCTTTTTCTCTCGCAAAAATAGAATCTACTTTCACTCTATTTCTTCTCTCTGTTTCTTTTAATATATGCTTCCCTTTATCATCTAATAATGGATTTCCATCTGTATCAAATTGTTTTTCTTTTTTTGTTTTTTTAATCCATCCAGGTATCAACCCATATAAAGTTACAACAGGTCCTGGCTGCACTTGTCCAATTTCAACTTCAACATCATATTCATTTAAAGTATTTTTTATGTTATCTGCAGTTTCATCAATTTCATTTTGAGAAATAGATACCTCTTTTAAATCATTTAACAAATCAATTGATGGTAAAAACGAAGACAAAGAATCATCGTAAGTTATATTTTTTGGTTTTGGTATTACTGTATTGGTAGTTGGAATACTAGTATTTTTATTATCAAAATAACTAGTACTATTATCCCTGTGTTTGATTATCGAATCATTATTAGATACTTTTTTATTTTGAGACCAATTAGAATTATATTGAACGTTTGAATCATTTGACTCCAAATGATTTTGATTTAATAATTGATTATCATCTTGTTCGTCTAAATCAATTGATTCCGATACCAATTGTGTTTGGGAGCCAGAATAATCAAGTTGTTTTGTAACAATAGTTTGTGGAGAAGTGTTTTGAGATACTATAACAGACTCTGATTTAGTTAATCTTAAAACACGAAATAAAGTTTTTGATCCCAAAGTGATTATCATTACTGCTATTAAAAAAATATTCGTAAAAAATTTAGTGATAATTTTAGGGCTAACAGAAAAGATAATACTAATTACAAAAAATATACTTACAAAATAAAATCCAAATATTGAACCAGATTGAAATTTTTGGCCAAAAGTTCCTCCTAAAGAATTATCAGAAGTTGATATCAAATAATTTGTAAATGAATTTTCAGCTTTCAAATTACCTAGGATAAAAATAATAAAGCCAAAAACAATCAATAAAGAAAAGTTGATTCTAAAATTAATTCTATTAATTCCAAAAAAATAAAAGTTTAGAAATACTAAAGAATAAATACCTAAAAATAAAGGAAGTGAAAGTCCAAAAAGATTTCTTAGGTCTGTAACAAAATTGATTATTATATCCATATACTACTAAAATATTACCATATATAGATAATAAATAATCTTAATTACAATTTCTATTTGTAATTAGGTTAATTTGTTATAAGATTTTTATGAAATTCCTTTCTTAGTCAAAAAGTTCAAAGCATCTTGTACGGTTAAAATACCTTCTGCGTCTTCATCAGATATTTCAACAGGTTTATCTTCTGTACTAAACTCTTCTTCAAAAGCCATGATTAATTCTACCAAATCTAAAGAATCTGCATCCAAATCATTCATAAAAGAAGCTGTAGGAACAACTTGCTCAGCATCGACTCCCAGCTTGTCAGTTACAATATCTTTCAATCTATCTTCTAAACTCATATTATCTCCTTATTTTTTATTTATTTCTTGGATAAAAGAATCTAAAACTCCATTAATAAATGAAGGTGAATTCTCTGATCCAAAAATCTTAGCTATTTCTATAGCTTCATCTAAAGCTATCTTAGATTTTAATTCTATATATTTTATCTCATAAATAGATATTCGTAAGATATTTTTATCAATAATAGCTACGTCTTTCAATGGAAATGAGGTAGCAAAAGTCTCGATTATAGAATCAATCGTAACTTTTTGATTATTTACGCCACTTAATATTTCGTTGGCATAATCAATATCTTCGGAATCGTAATTAGAAATATTATCATCAAATCCATCAATTTGGATTTCATTCAAAATTAGTATCGCATCGTCCATAGTAATTATTAAATCATTAAAAGTTGGGATGATGTCTAACTTGTACAAAAATTGTAATGCCAATATCCTCGAAAAAGTCCTTCTTCCATAAAAATATGGTTTGTTTTTTTTGGAAATCATTTAAGAAGTCATTGTATTAATAGAATCTGTGGTATCAACAGAGGTAATATTAGAGTCTGAATCAATTCTTTTTATCATATTTCCTAAAACACCTCCGTGCCCATATTCAACAAATGAGTCAACTCCGGAATTTAGCATATATTTAACACTTTTATTCCAGTCAACACAATTGCATATTTGATGAATTAATTCTTCTTTAATATCAGAAGTTTTGGTTAAAGGTTTAGCACTACAATTTGCAATAATTGGTACCTTAGGATTAGAAAATTTCAAATCATTTATATAATGTTCTAATTTGTCTGCTGCAGGTTTCATTAAATCTGAATGAAAAGCTCCCGCTACTTTTAATGGAATAGCCCTCTTGGCTCCTCTAGAAGTTGCTAAGTCAATAGCAGATATAATTGCAGCTTTATCTCCACTTATAACAGTTTGCAAATCTGTATTAATGTTTGAAACATAAGTTCCTGTCTGTCTGCTAATTTCATATACGGCTTTTTCATCAAGCCCAATCAAAGCTGCCATAGTGCCAGGATTTTGATCGCAAGCATCTTGCATTAATTCCCCTCTAAGAGAAACTAATTTTGCAGTTTCTTCCAAATCTAAAGCTCCTGAAACATATAAGGAAGTGTATTCCCCCAAACTGTGGCCTGCTACATATTGAGGAACTGGAAACAATTCTCCGCTTTTTTCCTTTAGGGCCTCATAGCATGCAATACTGACAGTCATAATAGCAGGTTGAGCATTACGTGTAAGCATTAATTCATCATCGGGACCATTAAATATAATATCGCTTAATTTTCTGCCTAACGCATCGTCGACTCTTTTAAAAACGTTTGCAGAAACAGAGAAATCTAGTAGGTCTCTTCCCATACCAACTTTTTGGCTCCCTTGTCCTGGAAAAATAAAAGCTGTGTTAGAAACTGATTCCATACTTTGATTGCTAATACTCATTTAAAGCCTAAAGTTAATCTAATACTTGTTCATCTTTATAAATACCGCACTCAGGGCAAGCGGAATGTGGAACTATAAATGCTCCGCATCCTGGTGCTCTACATTTGGTGAGAGGAACATTTTTAATACCAAAATGAGAAGCTCTATCTTTTTTTCTTTTTTTCGAATGTTTTTTCTTAGGTAATGGTGCCATATTTAAAATCCAAAATATATATTACATTAAATCAGCAAGTTTACAAACTACTTACTACTTAATAATTCATTAATTTACATTTTTTAATGCATATTGGTTTCAAAGGCATGTTTATTATTATATATTCCCTTAGGCATGGCTCTAATCTTAAATGATTATCCTCGTCAATTGTAAAATTGTCCTCTCTATTAAAATTATCTGTTAAAAATTCCTCATTTAAGATAACTTGCATAGAAAAATCAATTTTATTTAAACATCTTGAACATTCCAAATATAAAAACACAGGAATTTCACCTGAGACCCATATCCCATTATCTGTTTTAATAAGATTTAGATCTGTTTCTTCAACTGAAACCTTACCTAAGTCTTGATAAAAATTAGAGTTGGGTTTGATGTTTATTATTTTGCTAAATCCTAGAGATTGGGTAAACATTTCTGAAACATTATAAATCATAAACGAAACCTTAAATTAACTTAAGATATAATAATATATAATTTATTAGACTTTTTAGAGCGTATAATCAATGAAATTAAGCGAATTAGAAATTAATAAAATTTTGATAGACAAAGAAATCAACTTGTCTTCTACTATATTGCGTAAATATTTAAAAAGTTTACAAAAAGAAAACCACATGGATAAAACAAAAAATTTACCAATATTTTTTCCTACAGCGCTAATTTTTGGTGAGATTTTCAAAAATTACTCTCTTCCAGATGGTACTATACATTTATCACAAAAAATTGTATTCACAAAACCTATAAAACGAAATGCAAATATTCATGCTTTTGCAAAAATTAATAAAAATACTGTTAGAGCTGGAAAAAGATTGATTTCTATCAAAGTTAATATCTATAACGATAATTCTATTTTGCACGAATCTGATTGTAATTTACTGGTGTCATGAAAAAATATAATAAAGGTTATAAATTCAAATCTGATTTAATCAAATTTTCTCAACAAAATGTATCCGAGTATGCAAATGCTAGTGGAGACCAAAATCCAATTCATATAAATAAAGAGTTTGCATCTAAAACGATTTTTAAGGAAACAATAGCGCATGGAATGATGATAGGAGCATTTTTAGGAGAAATTATTTTTCTTGAGTATGAAGATAAGTGGCTAGAAAGCGGTTCAATAGACATTAAATTTAAAGCTCCAATATTTATGGATGAAAAAATACAAGTCTTTGGAGAAGTTATTAATGATGAAAATAAAATTATCAAATTAAACGTGTCTGTTATAAAAAATGACGGAACAGAAGCTATAAAAGGCTACGCTACAATTAAAATTTAATATATGATTCTATTACTATAATTATAAAAAAAAATAAATGACAGAAAAAAGTATAACAATTTCAATTGATGCAATGGGAGGAGATAATGCTCCTTCAGAAATCGTAAAAGGGGCAGTCCTTGCAGTTAATAAGAATGCTTTCCTTAATATAATACTAGTTGGAGACGAAGTTCAAATAAAAAACTCTCTTAGTATACTAGGTCCCTCTGCTCTAGAATTTATAGAATCAAATAGAATCACAATCGTACCCTCAGAAGGTGTAATTAAAGATGGTGAACAACCAGTGGTTGAGTTTAGGAAAAAACCTAAATCATCAATAGCAATATCTTCTTATTTAGTAAAAGCTAAAAAAGCTCATGGCTTACTATCAATGGGTTCAACTGGAGCAACAATGGCAGCATCGGCCCTTACCATGGGAATGATAAAAGGGATAGAACGACCTACAGTAGGTGGCCCTATAATTGGAAGCTCTCCTAATACTGTAATTCTAGACATAGGTGCTAATGTAGATTGCAAACCCTCACAATTAGTAACATTTGCAGTACTAGGCTCAATATATTCAAGGCACACTTTTGGCGTTGAATCACCAAGAGTAGGAATATTAAATGTTGGAAGTGAGGAAGGAAAAGGTAATAAATTAACAAAAGAAACTTTTGATCTCATAAAAAATACAAACCTTAATTTTATTGGAAACTTAGAACCAAATGACTTGTTTTATGACAAAGCTGAAGTAGTGGTTTGTGATGGATTCGTTGGGAATATTCTTCTGAAAATTCTTGAATCAACAGGATTTTTAATGAAAGACTTTATTTCCAGTCAAATAGATTCATACGTAAATGAAAACATAAAAAATGAAATATCAACAAACGTATTAAATTACCTCAACGTTGGAGAAACATATGGAGTTGCCCCATTATTTGGAGTAAATGGAATTGTTGGAATTGGACACGGTAAAGCTGACCATGTTACAGTTGAAAAAGCGATTAACAGTGTTATATTGTGGATCAACAGCAATATGATCGATGAAATGAATAAAGAAATTAATCAATTATCTAAAGATAAGAATGAATAATACCCGAACTAAAAACGCACTTATTACTGGGGCATCAAAAGGAATTGGAAAAGCTATAGCAATAGAATTAGCTAGGCAAGGTATTAATGTGTCAATAAATTATAACAATTCAAAAAATGAAGCAGTTGAATTAAAAGACCAACTAACTAAAAACTACGACATTGAAGCTTATACAATCAAAGGCGATGTTAGTAAAAAAGAGGATTGTTACAACTTAGTAGAAACCTCAATTTCTAAATTTGGATCAATAGATATCCTGGTAAACAATGCTGGGATTATTGATGATAGTTTGATGATAAGAATGCAAGATAATGCATGGGAAAAAGTAATAAGAACTAACTTGGACAGTATTTTTTATTGTACAAAGCCTGCATTAAAATCAATGCTTAAAAACAAGTGGGGCAGAATATTAAATATTGGCTCTGTTGTAGGGATACGTGGAAATATTGGACAAGTAAATTACTCTTCCTCTAAAGCTGGGATGATAGGTTTTACAAAATCTTTAGCAAAAGAAGTTGCAACTAGAAATATTACTGTTAATACAATAACACCTGGTTACATTAATACAGAAACAGTAGACGTGTTAAAGCAAGAACAAAAAGACACTATTATGAAATGGATACCTCAAGGTCATTTTGGAGAAGTTGAAGACATAGCGCACTTAGCTGGATTTATCTGTTCTGAAAAATCTAATTATATGACAGGTCAGATAATTAGCGTTGATGGTGGAATGGCAATTTAAATTATATTTATAAATTAATTACATAGTCCATGGAAAATTTCAAAAATAAAACCGTAATTGTAACTGGTGGAAGCCGAGGAATTGGTAAAACCATTTGTATTGAGTTTGCTAAATTAGGTACTAATGTAATTTTTAATTATGCTAGAAATCATAATGAAGCAAAAAAAACTAAAGCTGAAATCGTAAAGTATGGAGTTAAGTGTGAAGTAATAAAGTGTAATTTAAACGACCCTGAGCAAATAGATAATTTTTTTACTGAAGTTGAATCTAAATATCAAACAATAGATTTTTTAATAAACAATGCTGCTTCAGGTGTTAATAAAAAATCTTACGAATTAGAAATAAAGCATTGGGACTGGACATACAATATCAATGCTAAAGCGCCATGGTTATTATCTATAAAATCTTCCAAGTTTATGAAAAATGGAGGATCTATTATTAATATCTCTAGCTTGGGTTCACAAAAAGTATTGCCAAATTATTTTTTAGTAGGAACGTCAAAAGCATCCTTGGAAACAATAACCAAATATTTAGCTGTGGAATTAGCAGACAAAAATATTAGTGTTAACGCTATATCAGCCGGTATAGTAGATACGGAAGCTCTAAATAGTTTCCCAAATAAAGATGAAATGCTAGATTCTAAAAAACAAAATCCTGTTGGAAGATCTGTAAACACTGTTGATATTGCTAATTTAGTATTATTTTTATGTACACAAAAATCAGAAATGATCAGAGGTCAAACAATAGTATTAGATGGCGGATATAATCTCGTAAGTTAATTACTGAAATTCAACATCTCGGATTTCAAAATCATCATACTTGTCATTTAAATATTTCTTTTTAAGATATGCTAATTTAAATGCTCCATTATGGTATTGGTCTGAACTATGTGAAGTGATGCTTCCTATTTTTGTATCTTTAACTTTAATATCAGATTCTAATGGTTTTAAAACTTTTATTAAAACTAATTTATTTTGTACTTTAGAGTAACTATCTAGCCTCGTTATTACTTCTTGCCCTACATAGCAACCTTTATTAAAGTTTACATATTTTTTTAATCCTGCTTCTAAAGGATTATAATTGTCATTTATCTCGTAAGGAGATGCTGGAATATTATTAATTATTCGGTAATCATTAAAATTCTTATCATTAATTAAAATTGTTTCAAAACTATCTGTTTTAGAAAAAAGTTGAATCAATTGTTTTAAATTATCTGTTGTGCTATAAATTTCGTAGTGATCTGAGTGATAATACTTTTTATTTATTATCAAGATTTTTGATCGTCCTTCGGAATTCGAGTTGAAAGCTACATACATTGATTTACCTTCAGCGAGTGACATATCCAAATCAAAAGTGTTATTGAATAATTCTACAGAGCTATCACCAAAAACCATCAAGCTAGATCCATAATCTTTTTGGTCGATAATTATTTCTATTTCTTCACCAAATGTATAAAAATCAATCCACTCTAATATAGGTTTCAGTGATTCTTTTGAGCATCCTAAGATAATATTATCTTCAAGTCTAAGAACGCTTAAGATATCTATCATTTTCCCTTTTGGAGAAGTTAAAATAGTAAATATGTGCTCCATAGGTTTAAGAGAGCTTACGTCGTTGGTAGTAAGTCTATCAATCAAATCAAGTGCGTCATCTCCTTTGATTGATATTAAAGAACAATTATTTATGTAATGAAGATATACTTTTTTTTTCTGATTATTATCAATCATTTCTATACCGAAAAAGAAGTTCCGCAACCACAAGAAGTCTTAGCATTTGGGTTGTTAAATACAAATCCTTTTCCATTTAATCCACCTTGATATTCAAGAGTAGTACCTGCTAGAAAAATATATGATTTCTTATCTACATACAATTCTAGTCCATTGTCAGTTATTATTTTTTCATTATCTTTTGCTGATTCGGCTAATTCTAATATGTATGTTAATCCTGAACACCCTCCTCCTTTCACACCAACTCTAAGATTTGTGTCCTTTTTACCTTCGAGTTTACCAAATTCTTTAATATGCTTTACAGCATCTTCTGAAATAGTTATTGTTAATGATCCTTTTTGATCTCTTTGAGCAGACGGTTTATTTAGCATTAAGTTGATTTTTTATATATATTAATTATTATATTATAAGATATGAGTAAATTAATTTACACAACTATATTATAACTGTCATAATATATTTAGGCGATCGGACAACTGCTATATTCAATATAGAGGAAAGTCCGAGCACCAATGAGAAAGGTGCCAGTTAACGGCTGGTCAGGGTAACTTGAAGGAAAGTGCCACAGAAAATATACCGCTATTTTAGGATAGCAAGGGTGAAAAGGCGAGGTAAGAGCTCACCGCTTTGATGGTAACATCAAAGGCAGGGTAAACCCCACCTGGTGAAAGGCCATATAGAAAGGAAATGGATCATCTCATATCCAAGTACTTCGGGTAGGCCGCTTGAGCTTGATGGTAACATTAAGCCTAGATAGATAGTTGTCAGTGTTTATCACTACAGAACTCGGCTTATAGATCGCCTAAACTATTCAAATTCTAATTTTATTTTTTTATTTTGAGCTTGATGCATCAATGCACCTGAAGATATCCCATCAACCCCATCAATAATATAATCAGGCAAATTATCTAGAGTGATTCCTCCTGATATTTCAATAAAAACCTGATCGTCAACATTTCTTATAAGTCGAATACATTCTGTAGCATACTCAGGAGACATATTATCAAGTAAAATTGCATCAATATCATATTCAAGTAAATAAGATAATTGCTCTTTTCTGTCTACTTCTACTTGAAGAGGAATTTTTTGATCATATTCTTTAATTATTTTATAAAAATCTTCAGAGGATGCTACCCAGTGATTATCTTTGATTAACAATCCTTCAGATAAATTTAATCTGTGATTATATCCTCCACCAATGCTAACAGCATATTTTTCAAATAATCTTAATCCTGGAGTGGTTTTTCGAGTATCTAAAATTTTAATTTGACTATTTTCCAAAATATCAGCATATTGTTTAGTTAAAGTTGAAATACCCACTAATCTTTGAAGAAGATTTAATAAAATCCTTTCATATTGAAGCAATTTTTTGGCATTCCCTTTTATTATTGCAATTTTTTGATTTGGGCTTATTGAATCGCCATCATTGCAAAGTAATTCAACTTCGAAATCGTCTAAAGCTAATATTATGGGAGAACCACTAAATATAGCAAAATCCTCGCTAACCAAAAAAGAAGTTGCAGTTTTTGATTCTTGAATTGTCAAATCAGATGTCGGGTCTCCTAGCGGTGAATCTTCAATTATATAACTATTTAATCTTTCCAAAATATATTCTTTTGGAAGAGATTTTATTTGCCTATATAATGGATCGTTCATTTTAATTATTAAATAAGATATTATTAATATAAATAATATAATATTTAATAATTGAATAAGATACACATAAATCAAAATAAAAAATTTGGATTAGCAACAAAATCTCCAAGAAGAATAGAATTAATTAATTTATTGAAATTATCATTTGAACTCATAACTAATACTGAACCTGAACCAAAACCTAAAATAGATGAATCTCCTTTGGATTATGTAATCAGGGCTAGTGAATTTAAAGCTAATCATAGCAATAAAAACAAATTCACAATTGCTTCAGATACTATAGTTTATTTAGGTAATCAAATTTTTGGAAAACCTAAAAACACAAATCAAGCAATAAAAATGTTATCAAGCCTAAATAATAAAAAGCATTCTGTTGTTACTGCAATATCGCTATTTGATGCTAGTACAAAATCTATTTTAACTAGTACAAAAATAAGTAATGTAAAATTTAAAAAATGGACTAAAAATCAAATTGAAGAATACGTTAATAATTATAATGTTCTAGACAAAGCTGGCTCTTATGCAATACAAGATAGTGAACATTCACCTGTAGAAAAATTTATTGGGTGCAAATTAAATATAATCGGACTTCCTGTTTGTAACTTAATCGAAATGTTAGTTTGCAATAAAATTATTGACAAATTAAATAAAAGTAATGACAAAATCTGCTCTATAGTAGAGTCATGGCAGGAGCGAGAGGGCTCGAACCCCTGACCCTTGGTTTTGGAGACCAATGCTCTACCAACTGAGCTACGCTCCTTCGTACTTCATAGATTAGCCAATTAAGTTAATGATCTGATTCAGATTGCCAACATAAAGTTCAAATACTGCCATGATTTACTATTTGAAAGAATATTCTAGCATATCCAGTGACTGTAGCCGATTGGCTTTGTGGTTAATTATTTATCTATATCTGATCCTATTCGAGATATTTAACAATTTTAAATCTTTAGTGTTTATTTACTTTTTTATTATGGTTTAAAAAAATTAATAATATTTGCTATTGTCCAGAAAGAAGCAGCTATTAATTGAAAATAATACCGTCAAGTAGTATGAATTATGATACTTTTGAGAAAAACAATTTGTGTTCTGCAAGTATGCATTGTGATTACCTGAATAGTTAATGAGCTATCAAAAAACTACAAGATATATTTCTGACCATAG
>JBJLGN010000028.1:0-22950 GCA_045564835.1 Dehalococcoidia bacterium | reverse complement strand
TTAATAAATTCTTGTTGGATAGCAGTTAAAACCCTACCAACTTCTGGGCCTTCATTCAATCCAAAAATTTCCATGATTTGATGCCCGTCTATTATATTTGTATATTTTTCAGTGAACTCAGCTGATATATTTTGTAATCTAAAATAAATTTTACTTAAATTATTATAATGTTCAAGATAATTATCGAAATTATACTGGCTAGTAGACAAGAAATCAGCAAAATCTAAAAATACCAGCTCCAATATTAAATCGCCGCAATCTCTATTTAATTTTCTTAAAGATTTGTCTGAAGGTTCTTCACTTAAAGATATTAAATGACCCAATCTAAGATGATGTTTAACTAATTTTTGGACATAATTTTTAGATTTCAAGCTAAATTTAAGTCTTGTCATTATATCGTAAATAATCCTGGCTCCAGAATCTTCATGAGATATAAATGTTATTTTTCCTTCAGTTACCTGCTTAGTAGAAGGCTTGCCTATATCATGAAAAAAAGTTGCAAGTTTTATATATGAAAATTTAGAATTATCATGAGCAAATGTATTTTTATCTATTTCGCCAAAAATTTGATCATCTAATAATTTTTCAACAAAATATAAAGCCGAAATTTGATGTTCATAAACATCTTTGTCATGTAATCCCAATTGTTCAACATTACGAGTAGACGTGATTTCAGGGAAAATATATTCTAATAAATCAATCTTGGCTAATAATAATATAGATTGATGAGAATTACTTAAAGAAAAAATTTCAATCAACTCATCTCTGATTCTTTCTGTACTAACTTCACGAATCATAAAAGCATTATTTTTAAAGTAATCTAATGTTTTATTTTCAATATCAAATTTCATTTTCGCTGATAATCTGATCAATCTAATTAATCTTAGAGGATCATCCAAAACAGTGTTTCTACAGGTATATCTCAAAACTTTGTTTTTTATATCATCAATACCATCAAAAGGATCAATGATATTGTTGAGATAATTCGATTTATTTTCTATTTTTATAGCCATCGAATTAATAGTGAAATCTCTTTTTGAGAGATCGTATATCAAGCCATCTGATTTATTTTGAAATTCTGTTATATCGATAAACATATTTTTTCGAATATTGATAATTCTAAAAGTATTCATACCATGGTTATCAAATTTCACAATTTTCCCATTTATTAAAGAAGATACAAATTCAGAAAATTCGTTAATATTATTTTCTACTACAAAGTCAAAATCATTTGGAGTATTTCCAGCAACAAGATCTCTAACTGCTCCTCCAACCAAGTAAGCTGAATATTTTGATTCAGAAATAGAATAAAGTATATTCTTAAATTCATCTTCAATAAGATTTGTATCTATAATGAATTTACTAGTTTTCATCTGATTTTTCTTGTTCCAAACTGATAAGACCTGAATGCCATTCACCTTTAGAATGACTAATTAAATGATCAAAATACATTATGCCATTCAAATGATCAATTTCATGTTCTAATACTTGAGCTAATAATCCGTCGGCTTTGATTTTCCATTTTTTCCACTTCATATCTAAGCCCTTAGCTTTTATCCATAAAGATCTATTTACTAACCCTTTATATCCAGGAACACTTAAACATCCTTCTTCCACTTCCCTGCTTCCATGTACTTCAGTTATTTCAGGATTAATTAATACTTTAAATTCATTCTCGTCAGGTAGTTTGATTACAATAATTCTCTTTAAATATCCCACCTGATTTCCCGCCAATCCTAATCCTTTGTGATAATCCAAAGTTTCACACATGTCGTCTGCTAATTTATATAAATCCTTGTTCACTTCAGTAATTTTATTACATTTTTTCCTTAATAAAGGGTTAGGAAAGTGTAATATATCTAGTAATGCCAATTAAAACACCTCTCAAGTCAAATATAATTTCAATTTATTTAAATTAAATATATATAATAATATTGTTATAAAAACCTACAAAGTATAGAATATACTATCATTTCATTTCAAGAATGATATTTCCATTAATATAAGGACTTAATTTGATTGAATTAAAAAATATAACAAAATACTACGGTAACTTTCCTGCAGTTACTGACATTTCATTCAAAATAGAGAGAGGTGAAATAGTCGGACTTCTTGGGCCAAACGGAGCTGGTAAATCAACAACCATGAAAATGATCACAGGTTACATACCTCCTACATCAGGAGAATTAACCATTGATAACTACGATATTGTTCAAGAATCCATAGAAGCAAGAAAGAAAATAGGATACTTACCTGAAACAGTACCTCTATACACAGATATGACAGTTTATTCATATATTGAATTTATGGGGAAACTAAGAGGAATTAATTCTAAAAATATTAAAAGTAAAGTAGACAATGTAATAGACATATGCAAACTAGGTGATTATAGATATAGCCTTATATCAAAATTGTCAAAAGGTTATAGACAAAGGGTTGGTATTTCACAAGCAATAATTCACGAACCAGAGGTGCTTATACTAGATGAACCAACTATAGGAATAGATCCTAATCAGGTAGTCGAAACTCGGCAATTAATTAAAAATTTGTCCGGTGAACATACCTTGGTATTGAGCAGTCATATATTACCTGAGGTAAGTTCAATTTGCGAAAGAGTATTAATCATAAATGAAGGCGAAATAGCTGCCTCAGATACCATAGAAAATTTAAGCTCTATTGTTTCAGGAACTTCTAAAATTGAAATTGACATTATCGGGTCTCCACAAGCTGTAAAAAATGAAATCGAAAAAATTGATGGTGTAACTTCAGTAGATCTTTGGGTAAAAAAATCTTCAAATGAATATACCACTTTTTCTATCGAATCCGATATTTCCAAAGACATACGTTCTGAAATATCAAAAACTATCATTAGCAATGATTGGGATTTACTTAGATTAGAATCTATGGGCATGTCTCTAGAAGACATTTTCTTAAGAATTACCACTACTGAATAAATATAAAATAGGACAAAGTTCTCATGAGAAACATAATACTAATAACACTAAAAGAAACAAAAACATACTTTTTAAGTCCTATGGCTTACATAGTAGGTGCAATGTTTCTTGGATTAACATGGTTATTTTTCAACACTAGTATTGTCCCTGGAGATTTGAATCCAATAACTGAAGCAAATGTACGTGGTTATTTAGACCCTACAACCTTGTTATTTATTATTTTTGCTCCCTTAATCACAATGAGATTATTTTCTGAAGAAGAAAAACTAGGCACACTTGAATTGCTATTCACATCACCTATTAAAGACATAGAAATAGTTATAGGTAAATATTTCGCATCAGCAATTATACTTATAACCCTTCTACTTTGTACTTTGTTCTATGTTATTTTGATTTATCTATTTAGCTCACCAGATCTAGGCCCTCTATTAAGTGCCTACCTCGGAATAATGTTATACGGAATAGCAACATTAGGTGTTGGATTATTTGCATCATCTTTAAGTGGAAATCAAATAGTATCAGCTGTTGTTGGAACGGTTTTATTACTTCTTTTATCATTCATTGATTCCCTAGGAGAAATGTTAGAAGGATTGCCTAGTACAGTTTTTAATGAAATGGCACTAAATTACCATTTTGAAGACTTCACAAAAGGCGTTATAGATATAGGAAATATTGTTTACTATATTTCTATAGCCACCTTATTTTTATTTTTTACCACACTTAACTTACAAATAAGAAGGTGGAGATAGTTTATGTTAAATAAGATTACTCAATATATAAAAACAGAAATAAATCCTCATATAACCAATATAAATTATTGGGTAATTCTATTGATAATTTCAGGAATGTTATCGATTGTATTTGGTAGCCTGAGCTATTTTATTATTACTGAAATAAAAGATTTTGCTTTGTCAATAATAATTACTGGAGTAATATTAAGTCTAATAGCCTTATTATTATCGCCCAAATCAACTACTTCATTTTTTAAAGGAAGAAGAGGGAAATACGGTACTAATTCAGCAATCATGTTTCTATCTGTACTTACAATTATAATACTTGCAAATTCTTTTTTTGTTATCAATTCATACAGATTTGATACAACTGCCACTAAAGTTTTTTCTCTTTCAAAACAGACAGAAAAGCTTTTATCTAATTTAGAAACTCCTGTGAGAGCAAATGCTTTCTTTGTACCCACAGATAATGATCAATCTCAATTAAAAACCAATGCAGAAGATTTATTATCTGAATTTGCAAAAAAATCGTCAAAATTTAGTTATAGATTTACTGATCCTCAACTGAATAAAACTTTAGCTATAAAGTATGGAGTGATGCAATATCCAGCAATAGTATTTGAAGATTTATCAAGCGGAAAACAACAGCCAGTCTATCAAAAAGCTTTTAATCCTTTTAGTGAACAAGATTTTATTACAGCTATGTTAATTGCTAAAGGTGATAAGCAAAAAATAATTTATTACTCAAATGGGCATAAAGAAAAAAGCCTATCTAGAGATGTAACTACCAACAATGTTACTGATGAGGGTATTGATTACTTTATAGAAGGATTAAAAAGAGATAACTATGATGTGAAATCTATTAACTTTGAACAAGTTAATGAAATTCCGTCAGATGCAGCTTCGCTAATAATAATTGGTCCAAAATCTTCCCTGCCTCCAAATCACGCTAAAATGATTGCAGATTACATAGCTAAAGGTGGAAGGATAGCATTCTTAATGGATCCAAACCCGCACGTGACTTGGAATGAATTACTAAGTAATTGGGGAATAATAGTCTCCCAACAACCAATAGCAGATCCACTAAGTTCATTAGCAGGTAGTAAATTTTTAACACCATTATTACAAAAATCAAATAATCAATTTGTACCTGAACAAAAATTATTACAGTACACACGAAATAATACAGCAGAAACAAAAAGAATTCTATCTATTACTGACCAGATCAATGCAGCGTTTTTTCCTGGCGCTGGCGCTATTATTGAAACTGTAAATGAAAAAGAAAGGCCTTTTCATATTCAAAATATCCAACTAGGAGTTTCAACAGCAATAAGCTGGTTAGAACCAAATATTGAAGACCCAAAATTTGATGAGAACACAGATATACAAGGTCCATTTTCAATGATATCAATAATTGAATCTACAGGCCCAGTAAGCTCAAACGTTCCAGTCTTTGATTTAAGTAAAATAATGATATTTGGAGATTCAGATTTTGTAACAAATAAGTGGTTTTACAGTAATCAAAACAGTGATTTAATATTAAATTCAATGGCCTGGTTAGTAGAAGATTATGAAGTAATATCAATAAGGCCTAAAATTGTTCCATTTAGATCAATTGTAGTAAATAGAAGAGAAAGAGAAGTTCTAAAATGGACAAGTGGCCTTCCATTTGTATTAATGTTAGTAACAAGCACAGTTGTTTGGTGGAGAAGAAGATAAATCAACACTGATTACGATTTTATATAGGAAATAATTTTGAATTACAAAATAACAGTTTTATTTATATTATTAGCATTAGCCACTGCAGGTATATTTTATTATTTTTCATCAAGTCAGTCTGAGGAAGTTTCTATTGATCCTCCATGGTTTTATCAAGTATCTATGGATGATATTAATTTCATAGAAGTAACCAGAAAAGATAAATCTGTTGGTTTTTACAAAAATAATGACAGAACTTGGTCTTTTGTTAATCCCAAAGGAATTCCTCCAAGTTATGAGAGATGGGGTGGCGTAACGCTTTTATTAAGCGGACCACAAACTCAAAGATTATTGGTTGCAGACAAAGTTGATGATCCAGCACAGTACGGATTGGATGATCCAAATTTAATTATTAATTTTGATTTAATAGGTGGAAGAAATTTAACTTTAAAATTAGGCGGGGCAACTTCTGATTTCAAACATTATTACTGCCAAATAAATGATTTTGAAGAGTTGTTTATTATTTCATCTATGTGGAATGATGTCCTGGGAGATTTAGTAGATGAATTACCATATCCTAAATGGTATGTTAAAAGAGACCCGCAAGAAATGGTTGGAATAGCTATATACAAAGGAGACATAGAGTCACAAGCTACGCCAGCGAAAAAATTTGAAACAAAAAATAATAAAGACTGGTATTTTATGGATTTATCCGAAACAAAAGATGAATCCACCACTAATATGCTAAGCCAATCACCAGGAACCAGCTACGCTGCTTTTCTTAAAACTAGCGATAAAGTAGAGCTTAATCAAAGTTTATGGTCAGAAAAACAGCACCTAGTGGCAGGACCATCAAAAATAGAAGTTACACAATCGTATGCCAGCGAACCTGAAGATTACAAAAAATATGGGATTCAAAATGGCGGGAATGCTATTGAACTTAGATTTAATTCTTCCTCACAAAAAGGAACTGAGTTTACTGATGGAATATTATTGAAAATAGGTAATAAAACAGAAGATGGAAAATTTTATTATGCTTATTCAGAAAACAATGAATTTATAAAACCTGTACTTTCTATAGATGCAGATTGGGTAGAAAATGTAATGGATCTCTATGATAATCCACCAATAAAATAATTTACATCGTCATATTTCTATACAAGTCTAACAATCTTTCAGGCAAATCTTTCACATCATCTAAAACTTCATATCCTAGATCTTGAGTCATTGTTTTTAAGTAATCATGACCATTTTTGTCAACTGTTAAACAGAATGCATTGATATCTTTATTTTTTGCTTCAGTCAATGCCATTTTAGTATCATGAACTGCATATTCTTTTTCAACTCCTTCTCTGCTATAACCTCTGTCCTGGGGTCTTCCATCACTAATTAAAAATAATAACTTAGTCCTAGACTGAATTTTATCTAATTTAGAAATGGCATGACGAATTGCAGGTCCCATTCTTGTCGCGTGCAAAGGTGATATTTTGTCAATTCTAGATTTGATATTATCATTTAATGATTCATCAATATCTTTTACAGTATAAAACTCTACATTTTCTCTTCCATAACCAGAGAAACAATAAATACCATACTGGTCACCAAGGTTTTCTAATGCATCAATAATCAATACAGAAGCTTCCTTTTCAACATCTATTATCCGTTTGTATGTTCGCACTATTCCTGATTTCCTTCTTGATTTAACCCATTTCATATAATCAACAGGATCGTCGGGAACATCCCAATCATTATTCGTAGATGAGTCTTCGATTGATTCTGCAGTAGAAGCGCTGACATCTAGCAAAAATACGCATGCAACATCTCTTTGTATTTTATTCCTTCTCCAATAAAGTTTTTCACTTGGACTAACTCCTGATCTAATATCTACAAAAGCTTCAATAACATCATCAATATCGAATTCCTCACCATCCTCTAATCTGTTCACTTTTTTCAACATTTCAGGAGAAATCATTTCGAATTGCCTTCTTAGATGAGATACAAGAACACTATAATCTAGTAAAGTATCATCATAAAATTGCTTATCTCCTTCACCCATTGTTCGCTCTTTAACTATACACCACCTAGGTTTATAGTCATTTGACCTAAAGTCCCATTCATCATAAACATATGACTGGGGATCATCAGTTTGCAATTCCTGAAAGTCTTCTGAGTCATTATCAGTTTCCCCAGGATTGTGTTGTGAGTTCTCGCTTAATTCGGAACTTATTTCTTTAAGTATGTTTTCAGCTATCATATCAGTTGAAGAATCAATTGGACTTTCAGATGCATCCATATCTAAATTTTCCATTTGTTCCAATAATTCTTTAAGCATTTCAGGACTCATGTTTTCTTGTGAAAATTCTGTATCGTCACCATCCGAAGATCTCATGTTTTCTAAAAGTTGAACTAGTTCAGGTTTGAAATCTCCTCTATAATCAACTTGTTCAGGTGAATCATAGTCTTCAGAATCACTATGAATATCCATTGAATCTTGGTTCATCATAAATTGCAATATTTCTTGTAAAAGATTATCATCCTCGTAATATTCTTCTTGTTTTTCTTGATCTAAATTTAATTCCTCAGTCTCTTCGTCATCCATATTTTGATTTTGAATAGCAAAGATAAGTTTATACACTCTTATGCTAATTTCACAAGAATCATGTACAGTAGCTTCAGCGTTATCAAATATTAATTTCATCAAAGAAAATATTTTCTTATATTCATCTACATATTTTTTAGGAACTTTAGTTTTATCAGTCTTCCCTAAACTAATTTGTACTAAAAATTCAACTAATGCATCTTGTGCATTAAGAGTGTTAACATTAGGCCTAGTCAAAAGAGCTTGAGATTTTACATTTTCAAAATCTAAACTAAGGCCCATATATTTTCTTTTTATGTTTTGCTCAATACGAGTATCTTCAACGATAGCAAAAACATCAGAAATTAATTTTCTATTTTCAAATAAATCAAAAAATTTATTGAAATCAGTTTTTGTAATATCCGATTTAGGTTCAATATTGTCATCGCTATCTTCCAAGGGAAAGTGTATTTTTTCAGCAAGTTTTGATTTTTTCACAAAATCTTTGTATAAATCTAGTCTCATATCATCAAATAATATACTAGGAGTATCAAAATTAAATTTAAAACTTCCAAACTCTAATCTTCCAACCTGATGACTTGATATTACTTTAAACCATTTATAATTTGATAATTTATCATCAAATCTATTAATCATTTCTGGAACAAAAATTGATTTACCTTCCGTAGTCGGATTCATAGTAGATGACCATCCAATATTTTTTTCAACCAAATCAGTTGATGGCAGAATTTCCAAGTCATCTCCAGCTAAAGCAGAACAATACAATTGCAATAATTCTTTGATAGATTCATATTCTACTGATGAACTGATTTTATTTAGAGAGTTTTCGCTAGTTAAGGATTCTAGTTTAAAGTACGCTATTCCTGCATCGGCGTTGGTTGATAATAATTCAATTCCCTCTTCATACCATTCGTCAATTTTACTTACATCTATCTTGCCTAAGATATCAGGGACTACAGATAAAAAACCAGTAATAACTTTAGGTTGTTTAACAGATAAATCTTTGCATAATTCGAAAATTTTATCATAATTTTTATTATTTATTGAATTAAAAGGAATAGCTACGTCATCCATAACAGAATTGGAAGAGTGTCCACCTTGACGAATAATGGACAAAACAAGATTCATTAATTGAATTCTTTGACCATCATTAAATTTGACTAAATGCTTAGGAGAGTTTTCAATAATATTTTTCAAATCTCTACTTGAATTGTTTTTAAAATTAACCAAGAATTCAATTCCAGTCAATTTAGAATTAAATCTTGTTAAAAAATTATAGCTATTATCCAAACATTCAACTGCCATATCAAATGATTGTTTTGTAATATCATTCAACAAGTAAATTATTTGCTCAAACTCAGAAAATGTAAGTACTTTTAAAAACTTTGAAGAGTGGTCTAATACTTTTGCAGCAAAATTCCCAGATTTCCAACTCCCGTCATAAATTTTCTCTACTAATAAAGCCATAGAATCGATATGACGTCCTTTAGTTATATTAAGAAAACTATTTGAGTTAGAAATATAAGAAGAAGCTAAAACAGGAGATAAAACAATTAATTTGTTTATCATCTGTGCCCATTGAATTAACGCTGATCCGCTTAATATTTGTGACAAAGAAACAGAAATTTTCAACATATCAGTAGTGATTTCCCAAGATCTAACTCCCGAGTCAGTTATATTTTTTATTTCTTGATTCCATTTTTTAATATCATCTACATCAAATATATCCTTTAATGTAGAAATAGAAGAATTATATTCAGATTGTAAATTTTCAGGATATTTATCGAAAATATTTTTTTTCATAATTATTTATTTAATACATTTAGAAAGTTATTAATTATTTTTGCAGTCGCGCCAAAAATAATATTACCATCATAGTGAAAGGATTTATAATTTTTAAGACTGTTTTCATTGAATATATAGTCATACCTCCAATTAATTTGATTATTTAATTCATTAATAGGTACAAATAACATTTTCTGAACTTCAGATGATAGAACGAAATCAGATTTGGTTTTAATTAATCCTACAAAAGGATAAATTAAAAAACTTGTAGAAGTTAACACTGTATCCAATTCGCCAATAAGTTCTATATTTGATACAGAAACACCTATTTCTTCTTCGACTTCACGGCAAGCCGTTTGGAATAAATTAGTATCACTATCTTCTTTTGATCCTCCGGGAAACCCTATTTCACCTGGGTGATATTGCAAATCTTCACTTCTTATTTGCAGCAATAATGACAACTCATTATTGTACTTGTAAATCAATAAAAGAACTGCTGCCAATTTAGAATTTGGAAAACAATTTTCTTGAGAAATTGGTTTGTAGTGTGATATTTTAGTACTAATATAATTTAGTTTCATCTATATTATTCTGCAAATATAGATGAAATCACTTCCTGAATTCCTTGATGTAAGATTGGGTCGTCTGTAATTGCCCAATTAACAGAAACTTGACAAGCTCTGATAGGTTTTACTCCTTGAGATATCATTTTTGCAGCATATATCAAAAGTCTAGTTGAAGCACCTTCTGGTAAACCATGGTCTTTCAAATTTCTAATTTTTTCTCCTAAGGTTGCAAGCTTATATGACATGTCTTTATCAAGTTCAGATTCGTGAGCAATAATTTCTGCTTCTATCTCAACAGATGGGTAATCAAATTCTATAGCAACAAATCTTTGTCTAGTACTATGTTTAAGATCTTTTAATGCACTCTGATAACCTGGGTTATATGATAGTACGAGTAAGAATCCATCATCAGCTTCTAATAGTTCGCCTTTTTTTTCTACAGGTAAAATTCTTCTGTGATCAGTTAATGGGTGGATTATAACTGTAGTATCCTTTCTAGCTTCTACTACTTCGTCTAAATAGCATATACCACCAGCTTTAACGGCTCTAGTCAAAGGTCCATCCATCCAAACTGTTGAATCACCTTCAAGTAAATATCTTCCTACCAAGTCACTTGCTGTTAAGTCTTCGTGGCAGGCTATTGTAACTAATGGAATATTTGGTTTTGATTCGTCAGGTTTTTTCAAACCTTTAGATTCCAACTCTTTTCCCATTTTGTAAGCCATATATTCAACAAATCTAGTTTTCCCACAACCTGTAGGGCCTTTGAACAAGACAGGTATTCGTTGTTTATAGGCAGACTCAAATAATTCTATTTCGTCCCCAACTGGAACATAATAAGGTTTTTCTGTAGCAAAATATTCTTCGATTACGTAACTTTTATATATAGATTGGGTTTTGTCAGCCATTTTTATTCCTATTGAAACAATCATTTTAATTATTGCTATGTAATTATAGATATCTAATTTATAAATATCTACTAATGAATTAGTAATTTAATATAGATAAACAAATTTTAGGTTTTTCTTATTTCTGTTAGAATGTATTTCTAATTTTTTTTATTATAATTTTATGACTACTCCAAAAGAAAAAAAGAAAAATAATAACAATCCAAAAATATTGGTTCAAAATGTTTCAAAAATTTTTGGATCCAGAATCGCTGTGAATGATGTTAGCTTTTCTATTAACAAAGGAGAAGTTATAGGATTTTTAGGCCCTAACGGTGCTGGCAAAAGCACTACAATGAGACTACTCACTTCCTATTACACACAAAACTCAGGAAATATATTTATAGATTCTATCAATACAAAAGATTCAGATATTGAAACTAGAAAAAAAATAGGATATTTGCCCGAAAGTAATCCTCTTTATGGTGAAATGTTAGTAAAAGACTATTTAAGATTAATTGGAGATTTAAGAGATTTAACAAAATCTGACTATAAAAACAATTTATCAAATGCCATAGATGAAACAGGGATACATGAATATTATTACAGCCCCATAAATCAATTATCAAAAGGTTATCGTCAAAGAGTAGGATTAGCACAAGCAATTCTACATCAGCCTGAAATTCTGATTTTAGATGAGCCCACTGAAGGCCTTGATCCAAATCAAAGAGTAAGTATGAGAAATTTGATTAAATCATTAGGAGAACAGAGAACAATAATGTTATCCACACATGTACTCCAAGAAGTTGAAACAACATGTTCAAGGATTATCCTTATAAATAAAGGCAGGCTAATTGCTGAAGGAACAGTTGATGATATTTTGGAAAGTCAAAATAAAAATCAAAGTGTAGAGCTAGAAATCATTGGAGAAAATATTCAATCAAAATTAAATTCAATTGAAGGAATTAAAGATATTGAATTAACAGATAACAAAGAATTAAAAAAATTTCATATATCTCTTGAAGATGGAGCTGATCCTAGGAAGGAAATATTTAATAAAGCAGTTAAAGAAAATTGGATAATTGTTAATATGAACAAAACATCACCTAAACTAGAAGATGTCTTCAAATTTTTAACTATTGGAGAAAAAAGTTCGAAATAATGAAACAATTACTAACAATACTAAAAAAAGACTTAAGATCTTATTTTGATCAACCGACCGGTTATATTTTAAATATTATATTTATAGTTGCAATAGCATTTATGTTTTTCAGAACTATTGATACAACTAATGAAGCTTCTTTAAGACCTATGTTTTCATTATTACCTTGGATATTAGCAATATATATACCCGCAGTGTCAATGCGATTATTCTCTGAAGAACAAAGAGATGGTACTTTAGAGATTTTATTCACTCAACCTGTAAGAGGGACAACTGTAATATTAGCTAAATTTATGGCAGGATTAATATTTATTACAATTGGTATATTAGGTACTATATTAATACCCATTTCGTTAATATTTGCGGGTGATTTAGATATTGGAGCTCTGATAGCTCAATATATAGGAGCAATTTTATTATCTTCTTCGCTGGTAAGTATAGGGATTTTCGCTTCTAGCTTAACAAAGAACCAAATTGTAGCATTCATAATATCATTGTCTGTAAGTATGATTCTTTTAGTTTTAGGATTGGACTTCATAAATATAACGTTGCCTTCGTCATTGTCAATTCTATTACAAGACCTTAGCCCTTTAACTCATTTCTCTTCTATCACTCGTGGGTTGATAGATTTACGTGATGTTTTATATTTTATTTCAATTGATATAGCTTTTTTAAGTATTACTTATTTAAATACTAAGGGTAAAAGTTTGAATTCTGATTCTCCTCAGTATAGAAATTTAAGAATTGGAGTAGGTAGCTTAGTAGTATTAAGTTTGGTGTTTGCTTGGTTTGGAAGTTCTATACAAGGAAGGATTGATTTAACTGAAGATAAAATATATTCATTGGCACCCTCAACAAAACAAATTTTTAATGACTTAGATGATTACTTAACAATCACCTTATATGAATCTAAAGACCACCCAATCAATACAGCTTTAACTGCAAGGGATGTAAACGATTTTTTATCAGATCTTGATGCGCGTTCAAAATATATTAAAATCAAACACAGATATCCTGATGCAGACGAAAAAGACAGAGAAGAATCAGAGATAGCAGGCATACCTCCTGTTCAGTTCAATGTTCAGAGGCAAGGTGAATTCCAAGTTAAAACTGGATATTTAGGCATGACATTAGCGTATGCTAATAATAAAGAAGTCATCCCTTTCATCGAATCTTTAGATGGATTAGAGTACAAGCTTGCATCTTTGACCTTTAAAATGCTTAACGACAAAAAAAAATCTATTACTTTCATCGATCTCCCATATTCTAAAACTAACCAAAGCATGGGATCTTTTATATCATTATTAGCTCAACAATATGATATATCTGTAATTAACATGAATGACATTGCTAATATTGCAAATCCTCCTGATGTGTTTATTATCGCAGGTGGAAATTACGAAAATGTAGATATGGATTTATTATTACCAAAAAATAAAATACATGATTTGATCCTTAAGGGTGTAAGTTTTTTTGTTCTTGTAGATACTGTTAATATTGATAACAACAGAATGGTTGCTTATCCTAATGAATATAGCGGTTCGATGTTATGGGAAAATTTTGGCATCATTATTAAAAATAATATGTTATATGATCTAGTATCATATGAAACATTACCATTTGGGACCCAATCAGGCGAAGTATTGCTACCTTATCCTTATTGGATCAGAACACCACCTAATGATTCTAAAGTAACCGGGAAAGTAAACTCGACTTTATTTCCTTGGGCAAGCTCAATAGAACTTATTGAACCACTAATTAATAATATCAAAACTGATCCAATAATCATTTCAGCCCCAACTACTTCTATACAATACGACTATCAAGATTTAAGTCCGGACGCAAAATTTAATCCTAATAATAATACAGGCTCGCAAATTTTGGGTGTTAAAATCGAAAATAAGGAAACAGACTCAGATGTAATTATAAGATCAATAATTGTTTCTGATTCAGATTGGTTAACTGATAACATCGCAGGCAGAAATCAATCAAACTATGCACTTGGTATGAATATGATAGATTGGCTAGCACAAGAAAATCAGTTAGCTGATATAAGATCAAAAGTAATCCGCGAAAGAAAATTAGACTGGTCCTCTAAAGGATCATTTTTTAGTCATCAATCTCTGACAAAAAATCTCAACTTGATTTTAAGCCCCATTATACTAATTATCTATGGATTAATAAGATATACAAATAGAAAAACTATTCAAAGAAAAGTATTTAAAAATGAAGAATAAACCAACAATAATCTTATTTTCAATATTTGTATTTATAAGCATATTCTTTGCTGGAATCAAAATACTCCTGTCAAATAACAACAATGTATATGATGAAACAGGAATAATATTTATTGATCCAAATATCATCAATAGTATACAAATAAGTAATAATGAAAACACATCCAGCTTATACAAAATAAATGATTCATGGAGGATTGGAAAACAATCGGTTTTCGAGCCAAAGTTATCACTTTTTTGGAAAGCTATTGCTAATATTCAGAAATCAGAATTAATTTCAGTTAACCCTAAAAATTTCGAAAGAATGGGGTTCAAAGATTCCGACAAAACATTAGTTAGGTTTTTTCTGGAATCAACTCTCCAAGAAGAATTTTGGGTTGGTAGATGGGATCAAGACACAAAAACTTGTTTCATAAAAAAAATAAATATTGACCAAGTGTATGGATTCACATGCCCTTATGAAGATATTTTCGCTACAGATCCTGATATGTGGAGAAATCCTATAATACTGAATTTTCCTCCTCAGAACATAGAATCAATAAGATTTTCATACCCTGAAAAAGAATTTGAAATAAATTTATCAGAGTCAGGATGGATTTTAGACAATAATCCAGAAATGATTTTAGATACATCAAAAATTGCGCAATTTGCAAATTTAACACAATTATTATTAGCTGAAGGTTTCTTGTCTGACGAAGAATCTAAAAATGTAGATTTCAATCAGTCTGATGCCTTAATTACATTTATTCCAAAACCTAAAACATCTTCTTCTATCTCAAGAATTAGGCTTAAACAAATTGATACAACCCGCGTTGCTGTAAAAAATGGTAACTCTCCCATAATTTACTATTTAAGCTTGCCCAACGCGATTCAATTACTAGCAAGTGAAGAAACATTTTTAATAACTGATTAGTTCAGGTATTTTAAGTACCTAAAACCTTTATATTTAACTGCATCTAATCCAATATTTTGCATATTTGTTTTACTGACCTCTCCTAAATAAATATTACCATCATCATCTATTGCAATTGAGTGAGGAGCATATAATTGGTTTGGGTTGTTTCCAAATCCTTCTCCCCATCTGAAAAGAAGTTCTTTATTCAAATTATAAACACTTATTCTTGGACCAATATTCGGGACATTTTGGTTAACCGACATACCGTATCCCAATTCACCTACGTATAATTTGTCATTATGTATATTCAATGCGCATGGTCTGTGCATATTTGTGATTTGATCTACAAAAGCGCCTCCTTGATCAAAAATTTGAACTCTATGATTTTCTCTATCAGCAACATACAGATAGCCGTTGGCATCGATAACTATATTGTGAACTATGTTAAATTGAGATTCGTCTGTGCCAGGGGATCCCCATGATTTAATAAATTCACCATTAATCGAAAATTTGTGTACATTAGAATTACCATACCCGTCTGATATAAATATAGATTCAGTATCATAGTCAATTGCAACATCCGTGCATCTGTTAAATGGTACACCAGAATGCAATTCCGCTGGTGAATTAGGTATTCCAATCGTCATTAATTTATTTCCATCCAAATCATATTTTTTAACAGTATGATCGCCATCATCAACAAACCAAAGATAATTTTTAGAATCAACTCTCACAGCATGAGGTCTTAAAAAATCTTTTTCACCTATGGTTTTTATAAATTCTCCTTGTTTGTTTAAAACTATTACTGAAGTTTTACCTCTTGCAAATAAAATTACATTACCTTCTTTATCGATTGCAGTCCCTGCTACTTCATCCCAATCAACTGAAGTAGGTACGATACACCAGTTTTTATTTGATTCATAATTCAAAATTGACTCCAAAATTCAAATGAATTTTATAACATTTATACACCAATAGTATTATAATAGCATTCTAATTCCAACAAATTAAGGGAGAATAAAATGGGAAAAATAGATGACAAATTAGCTTCAATGGGAATTGATCTACCAGTGGAGCAGCCACCTATCGCTAATTATGTACCAGGCGTTAGAACAGGTAATTTATTATATTTATCAGGACTTGGTCCAAGTGATCCTAGTATGAAAGGAAAAGTGGGACAAGACTTAACGACTGAAGAAGGTTACGAAGCTGCTAAAAGCACAGGTATAGGATGTCTTGCAAGATTAAAAGGTCAGGTAGGTGACTTGAGCAAAGTAAAAAGAATTGTAAAACTACTTACCATGGTAAATTGTACTACTGACTTTGTAGATCAGCCTGCAGTAGCGAATGGATGTTCAGATTTGATGGTAGAAGTTTTCGGAGATAAAGGTAAACATGCAAGATCTGCAGTTGGTATGGGATCTTTACCAGGTAATATTCCTGTAGAAATCGAAATGATAGTTGAAATAGAAGACTAAAAAACTAAAACTTTAAAAAAACATAACGTTCATAGTTGAATGGACGTTATGTTTTTTTTATAACAAAAGGAGATAATAATGTTTCTAGTAAGAAGGGTATGTAGAATCGAAAACAGGCTAAATACATGGAAAGTAGCTGATTTACTTTCTAAAATTTGTACTGCTTATGAAAAAGAACAAGGTAGAAATAAAGCAACTGTATATATTGGGGGAAGAGGAACACCAGGTCAAGGAATAACAGTTTGTGCTGAGTGGATACAAGATTCTCTTGGAGAAACCAATGTTACTTCGGGAGTACCAAGTTCTGTCAAAGAAAATTCTCCTAAACTAGTAGAATTAGTTGATTCATATGAAATTGAATTTTACGAACTCGCTACACGAGAAAAAATTGATCAGTGGCTCTAAAAATTTATTTTAAAAGTAAAAATAAATTTTTAGGATTTTCTGCTATTCTTCTAATATACCACGGGAACCATTGTTCCCCGTAACTAATTAGTATTTTAAGATTTTGATTGGAATTCAATATATCTTTCTGTAATTTTTTTCTTATACCGTAAAGCATATTAAATTCATATGCATCACTACTAATTAAATTCTTTTCAGACTCATTAATAATATAATCAATAATACGGTCATCATGTGTGGCAAAAGATGGTTTGAATCCATTATTTAACACATCTTTTTCTAACATTTTTTTACTCAGACTCCTGTAATTAATATCGATGTCATCTTTATTTTTGATAGCTAAAGATGGATGCTCGTTATAGGCACCTTTTACCAATCTAATATTTGTAGCAAAAGATAATAACTTATCCAAGTCTTGGTCTGTTCTATGTAGATATGCTTGCAAAGTAATACCTATATTATGATAATTTTCAGATACTTTTTTGAAAATTTCTAAAGTTTGCTCTAAGTAGCGATACTCTTCCATATCGATCCAAATAATAGAATTATATTTTTTTGCTAATTTTAATAGTTGATTCAGATTTTCCATACATAAATCCATGTCAAAATCTAAACCTAATTGTGTTAATTTAACAGATATTAAAGTATTGAGAGAGCTTTCATTTATCACTGATAGTGCATTTTTATAATGATCTACAACTTCGTATGCACCTGCTTCAAGGGTAACATTCTCTCCCAAGTATGTAATTATTGTTCCATGTTCAGCATATTCTAATTTTTCACAAGCTTCTAATGCGTCAGATAAAAATTCACCAGGCATAAATCTAGATAAAGAATTTTGGACAAATTTATATTTAGGTAATTTTTGAGACATCCATTCATTTTTTGACGTCCATAGGAGGATATTTTTTAGTAATGCCATATTAGTATTTGAGAAAATAAATTATACTTAAAAATAATATCACACAATAATATTAATTATTATGACAACTGAAAAACAAATGCGTAAATGGGAAAATATAAAATGCCCAGTACATAGAAAATTATCATCAAATGCAGAAAATTATCTCTATGCTATGTACCTACTGAATGAAAAAAGCGAAAAAATAACTGCTAGCAGTATTTTGGAATATATCAAACTACTTCCTTCAACCGAAAATTTAGGAACAAGTTTGCCTACAGTAACAGGAATGCTAAAAAGAATGGTAAGAGATCATCTGATAATTAAAAATAAAAATAATGAAGTGTTTTTAACAGAATATGGAGAAATATCTGCAAAGGAGCAAACAAAAAGATTTAGATTGGCTGGAAAATTTGTACATCAAATACTGAAAATTGATTTAAAGAATGTTTTTCAAGAAGCGCATTTATTAGAGCATGCAATTTCACAAGATGTAGAAAATGCTATTGAAAAGTTGTTAGATTACCCTGATAAAGATCCTTTTGGACAGGATATTCCAGGAGTGCTCAATAAAGAGAAATCAAATATTATCCCATTATCTGAAACCACAAAAAACAATTCATATACAATTTCAAAGATTCCGCCTGAGAATCCGGAGTTCGTCGATTTTTTGCACAAAAATAAAATACTACCTGGTAATGAAATAATTATTCAGGAACTATCAGGCACTCGTGGAATAATAAATATTATAGCGAATAATAATAGTGTAGATTTAGCACTTAATGTTGCTAGAACAATTTGGGTTAAATAGATCTATTAATCAAATATTTTCCAACTGAATTTTTGCTTCTTCCCATTTAACAAAACACCTATATATGAAGTTCTGATTAAGTATTTATAACTTATATATGAGATTAATGAGGTTGATAAAATTGATAGAATAAATTTAAATTCAATTGGGAAATCAAATCTGAGCATAAAAAAAGTAATAAAAGTAACTATTGGTAAATGAATTAAATATATCCAATATGCACTATCAGAAAAGATTCTAAAAATTTTATTAAACTTGAAAAATTTATATTCAAAAAAACAAATGAAAAATAAAGAAAAAAATACAGAATTGAAATTTTTAATTAAGATAAATGGAATCCAATAAATAGGGTGATTTTCAAAATCAAGTTCGATAATTTTGATATCGATTAAAGTGTGTAGCACAAAGAAAAAAACACTAATAAGAGAATAATATTTCCAATTCCTTACTATACTTTCTAAATTATTATGATTAAATAGCTGATAACCAAACATGAAATACATTCCTGAAAGAATGGGATTAGATATTAAATCAGTTCCAGATTCTCCAAAACTTAAAATTGAAATAAGCAAAATAAAAGGTATAGGGATTTTAGAATAAAATAAAAATTTAAAGATATAAAGATTTGATTTAGAAAATATATTTATTAATTTAATAAGTTTTATAGATATTAATATTTTACAAATAATAAGAACATATAATTTAAGAATAAATGAAAAAATAAGAAATATTACTAAGTGCCAAAGAAACCATAAGTGATGAGGATAGCCTTCAAAGGAATAAAAAAATTCAAATTTTTGAGTATTCCCATATTTGAAGATCCAAGGAATAGTAGCGATCATTAGGGGGCTAAAAATAATTAAAGGTAATAAAATTCTTAATCCTCTGTTTTTCCACCAGTAAATCCAACCATGACGTGTTATTAATAAATTAGAAAAAAATCCAGACAGAATAAAAAATACAGGCATTCGCCACAAATGAATAAACTGAAATATTAAAGTAATAATTTCCGAATCTGATTTATCAGATGCCCAACCGGGAATATCGAACACAACATACGGTAACGAAGCGTGAAGAACTATTCCTAGTAGCATAGCCAGTGCTCTTAAAGCATCTAATCCGTAAAATCTTCTACCTGTATTGTAAGAATTCAAAGGAAGAAATCAACAGTTACATGGATCACAAGTACAGTTTACACATTTACAAGTTGGAGGACAGGTCTTTTCTGTCATGCTAATTTCCTTGAATAGAACGCAAATAAGAAACTAAAGCCCATCTTTCTTGTTCAGATAATATGGAGTCATATGGAAGCATTCCTGATTTGATATCTAAACCTTGTTCATATTGAGCTAGTCCGGTCCGTGAACCCTTAGATATAAAAGCATATATCTCGCCATCAGTAGAATTTTTAGTTTTATCTGAGATTAAATTAGCAGGTATAGCACCTTTATTTATAACTTTACCATCAGAATTTTTAATATTTAAATATTCTTTGTAAGGACCATTCCCATCTAAATTAGAACCATGACAAAAGACACAGTTTTCTGCATATAAGTAATTTCCAAGTTCTAATTGTGATTTATTGTCATAAATTTTAGGAATAGCTAAAACTTTATATTCATCTGAAGTTCTATGGATTTCTTTTCCATTCATAGGTACAGCATCAGGATTAGGCATAATTCTTGGAATTTCCTGACTTTTATAAGATGGTTGATAATGCATTTCACTAAAAATCACAATTGCATGGCTACCTGATCCTGGTATAGCAGGCATATCAAGTGTTAATGTATCACCTAAAATTTTAACTTCGCCTGTTCTAATATTACCAGTACAAGCGATAAACAAAGTAGCTAATACTATTGATAAGGTTAATTTAGATAAATTGTTAAACATAATTATTCTTCCCATCCTCTTTTTGTTGATTCAGCTCCAGATTTTTTCAAAATATCTTCAGCTTTTGAAATCCTATCCTTAGCAACTGTAACTACCACGCCTATGTATCCTTCAGTCATTATTCTCTCATCATAAGCTCCCATAAATATTTTAGGTAATCTTGATTCAAATAAAGCACCTAATATAGTTACAATTACAGCAAATAAAAGAGTCATTTCATAAAATATAACCAACATAGGAGGAATAGATAAAATAGGTTTCCCACCAGTAACAAGAGGATAAGCAAGCTGAGTACCAATTGTTATGATCAAAGCTACTGTAAATCCGATCACAGCACCAAAAATTGGAAATCGATGTAACTTGATTTTTGGATGTGCTTCTCCAAATGTTCCATGAGGATACGGAGATCCTGTCATGATTTCAAATTCATTATCTTGATACTTAGCTTTTCTTAAAGCAGACAAAGCATCACCCGCATCGTTTTCATCTATAAATAATCCTAAAACACTATTATTAGCCATTGTTTACTCCCTTACAACTGCTGGAATATTCTTTTTACCAACTCTTATTACATGTCTAAATCTCATTCCTTCTTTCAAGTCAAATGGTGGAATTAAAGGAAATATTCTAGCAAAAACAATTACACCGCAAATAACAAATGCAAATGTAAATGTAACTAATCCAATTTCCACTAAGCTTGGGGAATAAGATCCCCAGTTAAAGCTTAATTCTGTTCTTCTCGAAAGACCAGGTACTATAATTAAAAATCTTTCTAACCACATACCTATATTTACCAATATAGTTGTGAAGAACATCATCATTGGGCTTCTTCTCACACTTTTAAAACACCAGGCTCCAACAGGAATAACAAATCCTGTCATTAAAAATAATAATCCTAAATAACTCCATGGAGCTTGGAAAACTTGCATATTTCTTAATGCTATTTCTGGGTCCTCTAATGGATACAATGCATAAACCCACTCTAGAAATAATGCCAAAAACCATATCGTAGCCACAATAACTAACAATCTTCCAACAGCATCAAAATGATCAGGTTTAATATATTTATCTAATTTGTATAGCCAAAGCAATCCTGCCATTAATGTTACAACTCCAGACACTCCAGAGTGAATAGCACCAATAATGAAATATGGAGCAAATATAGTGGAATGCCAACCTTCAACTGCAATTGAAACAGCAAAATCCCAAGACACTATACTGTGAACTGAAACGAAAATAGGCAGAACTAGAGCAGAAAGTAGTATTGGAGCTGTAGCCTGAACTTTCCATTGTCTAGGTGTTCCTCGAAATCCTAATGCCAAAATGCTATATATAATTTTAGCTGGACCAGATTTGACTTTATCTCTAACCAGAGCTATATCAGGAATTAAACATGTATAAATAAATAAAATAGTACTTAATAAATAGGTACCAACAGCTACAGGATCCCATACAAAAGGAGATCTTACATTAGGCCATATTCCTCTAGCAAAATCAAATCCAATAAATATAGGCGGTAGTGGAGTTATCCAATATATTCTCCAGGGACGTCCAACGTGAAAAAGAATATTACTCAACGCAGCTATTAAAGAAAATAACGTTAAAACCTCAGCAGCTCTAGTAATTGGTCTCCTCCATTCAGCTTGAGTCAGTCTTAATATAGCAGAAACCATAATTCCTGCATGGCTTATTCCAATCCAAAAAACGAAGTTTGTGATATACGCACCCCAATAAACTGGTCTAGAAACATTTGTTACACCAAGTCCACTATATAATTCGTATACATATCCTGAAAGACCAACGAGCATAATGAATCCCAAAAAGCCAACAACTGACCAGAACCATTTATCTGATCTGATAACTGGTCTAACAAGATCGTCTGTTATTTCTTTGTCTGATAGATGCTGATGTTCTTGCATTTATAAATTCTCCCTAGTAAGGTTTACCT
>JBJLGN010000027.1:0-26751 GCA_045564835.1 Dehalococcoidia bacterium | reverse complement strand
TTTTTGGGCATTTGTTAAATTTTTAAGTTTATTTAAAGAAATAGTTCCTACTCTTCCGGCATTAATCCAGGGCCTAAGATTTGAAATTGCAATAATTTCATTTTTAGGAACTTTAAAATCTTTTGATAAATTTAGTATGTTTTTCATAGTTAATTAAAATGGTAAAGAACTTTTACTAAATTTTCTACCATATGGCTGTATGAAGTAGTCAGAAACATTTTTAATTAAAGAGTCGAGTTTTTCTATGCTTATATCTCTAGGAAATTGCGACATTTCCCAGTTTTCAGACAGATTTTTGTTTATTTGTTTTAATGTTAACGGTTTATTTCCATTAAAAACAAATAATCTAAACAGAGCTTCTTTTACTGGGGTTTTTGGTTCGAGAAAAGATGAGGAGTCTTTGTATAATTTGGTTAATTTATCTAAATATATTTGCGGATCTCCAAGTTTATTCATTTTAAAATCTTCTTTTTCATTTTTTATTTCCTGAATTCTAGTATGGAGTAGTAATGAAAGAGATTTTTTCTCATTTTCTTCTAAATTATTTAATTTAATTGAATACTTTATTTTGTCTTTTGATGTCATTTTTACTCCGAATTATTATATTTATAAAATGTTAGAATTATCAAAAATTTCAACATCTACTTCTGCACCTGCTTTAAGAATTTTACAATTTTCAGGAATATTAGCCAATGCATTGGATTCACTAAATGAGGAAATTATATGAGAATCATGGTTGTTAAAAGGCTTTGCAATCAATTCTCCATTAATATTTTCAATTTTAACTCTTGCAAACATATTTCTTTTTGAATTATTTACAATTTGCTCGGCTAGGATTGCTTTTATTTGTTTAGGGTATACAGATTCGTCACCTTGCATTTTACGTATTGCAGGGATTACAAATTTGATCATTAATACCATTACGCTAACAGGGTTTCCTGGTAAACCAAAAAAAGGAATCTCTTTGCCTCTTCCTTGTATATGAGAGTAAAGAAATGGTTTTCCAGGTTGAATATTAACTGACCAAAAATTTATTTTTCCTTGTTCACTGACAACTTCTTTTATAAAATCTTTGTCCCCAACCGAAACTCCTGCAGAGCAAATTATAGCATCTGAATCGATTGCATTTCTTAAATTTGATTCAATAGAGCTGATTTCATCTTTGGCTATTCCTATAATATCTGGAATACCCCCAGCTTCTCTTATCATTGAAGCTATAGAATAAGAATTAGAGTCATAAATTGAGCTCCCACTTAGTGTCTCACCCGGATTTATAAGTTCATTACCCGAGGCAATAATACTGATTTTTGGCTGAGGAAATACTTTAATTTTATTAATGCCGTTAGCTGCAAGTTTTGCTATATCATACGGACGTATTTTTTGACCAACTGTTATTATATTTTCACCTTTTTTAAAATCACTGCCTTTAAGCCTAATGTAATCAGATATCCTGGGCTGCTTAGTAAAAATAACAAATTCTGAGTCATCATTTTTTATAATTTTTGCATTTTCTATTGGCACAACACAATTTGCTTTAGGAGGTATAGGCGCCCCTGTCATGATTTTTATGGCTTCTCCTTTATTTACAATTGGGAGATACTCATCGCCAGGGAATAAATTACCAGAAATTATAAATTTATTTATAGACTCATCATTAATATCAAAGTTTTCTGGCAATATAAAAGCAAAGCCATCCATAGAAGAATTATTCCAAATTGGAAGATCGAGTTTAGTTAGAATATTTTCACTTGCTATTCTGTTTGTGGATTCAATTAAATTTAGTTCTACAGATTCTAGCATCTCTGTTGATTTTAGTATAATTTGTTTTGCTTCTTCTGGATTAATCATAATTATTTTCTTAATTCAATATTTAAATTTTTCTTTAGTAATTTTAGTATTTTATTTTGAGATTCTTCAATTTGTTTATTACTCAAAGTTTCATTAAAGCTTTGGTAGCTTAATCTGAAAGTTACTGATTTTCTGTTTTTATCAAGATCTTCATATACATCTATAATATTTATTTCAGATACTAATGGATTACTATTAATTATTTTAATAATATCATTTGCAAAAATTTTATTATCCATAATAAAAGACAGATCTCTAATTGCTTGTGGATATAAGCTTGGTTTTTTGTATTTTGAAATATTATTTAAATTAGTTAACAAGTTATCCAAGTTAAATTCTGCATAAAGAACATTTTTGATTTTAGAATTAAGTTCAACAAGTTTTTTCTCATTTACAAAACCTATGCTACCTACTTCAAGATTGTTTGAAATTATTAAAGCAGATTTATTATTGTAAAAATTTATATCTTTGTTTTGCGAAAGTTCGTATTTGATATTTAAGTTATTAAGCAATCTTTCTATGTGGCCTTTGAAGGTATAAAAATTAAGTTCTGATGGCCCGTGTGACCAATTTGAATTCTCGGAACTTCCTGAAGCAATTATTCCAAGAGAATAACTTTGGGTAGGCAAATTAAATTTATCGCTTATTACAGAAGTATAAGTACGCCCTAATTCAAAAAATTTCCAAGATTCTATGTCAGAATATTTACTAGAATTTTTTGTTAGATTATCAATTAATCCTGATCTTAGATTAGGCCGCATATATTTATTTTTTTGATTAATAGGGTTTTGTAATTCGACTGGAGTTCCGTCAGCATTATTTACAGCTTCATATTCTATATCATTCAATACAGGATAGTTGATAACTTCTAGATACCCCATTGATTTCATTTCTGATCTTAATTTATTTCTTGCTTGTACACTTTCATCTATAGGAATGTTTTTTTCTGGATACAACATGGGTGAAGATCCAAGATTATCATACCCAATAGTCCTGGCAATTTCTTCAATCAAATCATCTTCTATATTAATGTCATTTCTCCAAAATGGGACATAAAATTTAATGGAGTATTCTGATTTGTCTTTTTTATCACTAGAAATAAGAAAGCCTAAATCAGCGAATATTGATTTAGCTTTTGGCATAGAAATACTTTCCCCTATGATTTTCTTATATCTCTTGCTTGTAAATTCAATAGTTGTACTATGATTGTCAGACGGATTAGGGTATTCATCCCAAAATCCAGATATTTGGGGTTTCTTGTTGTTAACTTGAGTTAGTAGTTCTATGGCCCTATTTAACGCTATTACTGTTAAGTTTTCTGGTACTCCTCTTTCAAATCTATAGGAAGCATCTGTAGACAAATTAAGCTCTTTTGAAGTTTCTCTTATATTCAACATGCTAAATGAAGCAGATTCTAAAAATATATCTGAAGTTTTATTATCAATTTCTGAATTTTCTCCTCCAATTATTCCTGCTAATCCAATTGGATTTTCTCCGTCTGTAATTGTTAGCATAGAACTATTTAATTCTCTTTTTTCTTGATCAAGCCCGATAAAATCTTTTTTATTTTTGAATTTTTTTATTTCAATTTTATTACTTTTGATTTTTGAGATGTCGAAAGCGTGCATTGGTTGCCCGTATTCAAGCATAATAAAATTAGTTAAATCAACAATATTATTTATTGGACGAAGACCAGATTTTATTAGTTTGTCTTTTATCCAAAATGGCGATTCTCCAATGTTTATTGCGTTCATTGACACCCCGGAATATCTATTACAACTAGTGTCATTAATTTTTACACTCAAGTCATTTTTATTGTTGGATATATTAAGATTTTGATTTTCAAAATTTACAGGATTAATTAATTCGTGATTGATATTTTGAGCTTTTAGAATACATGCAATTTCTCTTATGATTCCAACTACTGATAAACAATCAGCTCTGTTAGGAGTTATGTCTAAGTCAAAAATATCATCTGATAGTAATGAGTGCAATGAATTTCCAATTTTAGATTTTGGATCTAATACTAAAATACCATCATGGTCTTCTGAGTAACCTAATTCAACTGCTGAGCAAATCATGCCATTAGATTCTACGCCACGAATTTTACTTTTTTTAAGTATAGACATTTTTTTTTCGTAAGGATTAAATAGATTGGCGCCAGGTTTTGCAAGTGCAATTTTTTGGGTTACAAGTATGTTTTTTGCCCCGCATACAACTTTAATTATATTTTTTGAATCATTTACTTCCACTAATGACAATCTATCAGCATCAGGATGTTTTTCTATTTTAGTGATTTCACCTACTATAATATTTTCATCCCAATTATCACCAAATTTAATTATTTCAGAAACTTCAGTTCCTGCCATAGTAAGTAATTCAGCAATTCTTTCATTACTAACTTCATATTTAATATATTGCTTTATCCAAGAAACAGGAATTCTCATAATATTTATTTAAATTGTTTTAAAAATTGATAATCATTTGCATAAAAATCTCTTATGTTATTTATTCCGTATTTGATCATAGCAGCTCGCTCTATACCAAGCCCAAATGCAAATCCTGAATAAATTTCAGGATCAAGTCCTACATTCATCAATACTTTAGGATGAACCATACCTGCACCCATTAATTCCAGCCATTCATTTTGTTTAAAATTAATCGACATTTCAGCACCAGGTTCAACAAATGGGAAAAAATCACATCGGAATCTAGCTTTTGTGTCATCACCAAAAATCATTCTAGCGAATTCAAAAAGAGTAGCTTTCATATTTAAAAAATTAATGTTTTTATCTATTACTAAACCTTCAATTTGATGGAAGTGCCATTCGTGTGTATTATCTGTTGCTTCATACCTGTAACATTTTCCTGGTATAACTACACGTATAGGAGGTTCGTTGTTTTCCATTATTCTTATTTGCATTGGAGATGTGTGTGGTCTTAAAACAAGAGATTTGATATTTTCAACATCATTTACATAAATTGTATCCCAAATGTCTCTTGCAGGATGATTTGTAGGGATATTTAATTTATCAAAAGCGTAGTTTTCTGATTCAATTTCAGGCCCTTCAAATATATTAAATCCAAGTTTGTTGAAAGCTGAGCATATTTCTTGCATCATTTGATTTGTTGGATGAATACTTCCTGTAGAAAATGTGGTGCCAGGAAGAGTAAAGTCGAAAAATTCTGTTTGAATATTACTTTTGTTCTCTTTTATTTCTTTTTGCTTTTCTTTGTATAGTTTTTCTAATATATTTTTGAGCTTATTAGCTAAAGATCCCAATTCATTTTTTTCTTCGGACTTTAAATCTTTAAAGCTTTGAAAAAAAATTGAAATTTTACCTTTTCTTCCTATATAATCAATTCTCCAATTTTCTATATCTTCCTCAGAGGATATCGTTTTGATTGAATTGGTTGCTTCTAGTTGTAAATTTTCTAGATAAGTTTTGTTGTTTTTTAAAGCCAATAAAATTACCAAATATTATTAATAGATTTAGAATTATAAAGGAAAAAAAAAGCAAAGGTCAATTGAGTTAGATGCTTAGATTTAAGGTTATTTATGCGTCTATATCAGCGTACAAAGCATTTTTTTGTATAAAAACTTTACGAGGAAGAACATCGTCGCCCATTAAATTCATAAAACATTCTTCGGTTTGATTCCATTCAGAAGTTAATTGTCCTAATTCGTTTTTCTCTTCAGGAAGAATAACTTTTTTAAGCATTCTGGTGTCTGGGTCCATGGTAGTAGACCATAACTGTTCTGCATTCATTTCACCCAATCCTTTGTACATTTGCACTCTAATATTTTTACCTTTAGATTGTGTTAAAAAGTCTTCTTTTTCTTCTTCTGAATATGCATATTTACTACTTTTCCCAGAACCAAGCTTATACAATGGAGGTATTGCTATATAAACGTTTCCATTATCAATTAATGGCTTCATGTACCTAAAGAAAAAAGTTAGGAGAAGAGTTCTTATGTGCGATCCATCAACATCCGCGTCTGTCATTATAATTATTTTGCTATATCTTAATTTAGATATATCCATGCCCTGATCGTTATTTTCTTCATTTTCAGACTCTGGTTGTTCGTCGATTATAGTATTTCCAAATCCTGCTCCAATAGCAGTTATCATATGTTGTATCCCTTCATGAGATATCATTTTATCTGCTCTAGCTTTTTCTACATTTAGAATTTTACCTTTTAAAGGAAGTATTGCTTGATAATTTCTATCTCTACCCATTTTTGCAGTTCCGCCAGCTGAGTCACCCTCTACAATATACAGTTCGCATACATCAGGATTTTTTTCAGAGCAATCAGCAAGTTTTCCTGGTAACCCTCCGCCATCCAATGCATTCTTTCTCAACACCAGGTCTCTAGCTTTTCTTGCAGCTTCCCTAGCTCTTTGGGAAGTCAGACATTTTTCAATAATCATTTTTGCTACTTGAGGATTATCTTCAAGGTAAATATTAAGGGCCTTTCTAACAACACTTTCAACTTTATTTCTAACATCTTTATTTCCAAGTTTACCTTTGGTTTGTCCTTCAAATTGAGGGTTTGATAGTTTAACACTTATAGCTGCAGTCAGACCTTCTCGAGTATCTTCTCCTTGCAATGATGACTCACCTTGCTTGATTAAGTTTAGTTTCTCAGCTTGGTCATTAAAAACTCTGGTAATAGCAGATCTGAACCCTGTAACGTGCGTGCCTCCGTCAGCTGTATTTATACAATTAGCATAAGAAAGCACATTTTCTCCTAGTGAAGAATCGTATTGAATCGCAACTTCTACAAAAGTTTTGACTGGCATTTCAGTAGCTTTTCCCTCAGAATTAGTTACTGTTTCATTTTTAATTATTTCTTCTTCGTAATATATAGGTGTTTTATTTATAACTGATTTATTTCTTGTTTCATTAGTAACCAAAGAAGATATTCCACCTTCAAAATAATACATAAAGTTATTGTTTGGCCACAAATTTTTGTGAAAATCGCTACTAAAATATATTTTAAGTCCTTTGTTTAAGTAAGCTATTTCTTTGGTTCGAGCTAATATTTTATTAAAATCATAGTCTAATGGTTTTTTTGTTTCATCATCAAGAAAAATTGTGGTGTCTGCTTTGAATCGAATTTTTGTTCCTGTTCGGTTTTTTTCGCTAGCAGGCAAATCAGTTGCTGATAAATCAACAGTTTTCACACCTTCGGAAAAAGACATTGTATGAATTTTCCCTTCTCTGTAAACACTAACTATGAAATCTTCAGATAATGCATTAACTGCAGAAGCACCCACGCCATGCAAGCCTCCAGAGACTTGATAGGCTCCTTGCTCAAATTTTCCTCCAGCATGAAGGGTGGTAAGTACAGTTTCTACTGTAGATTTTTTTGTGGTGCTATGTTTTTCAACAGGGATTCCTCTGCCATTGTCAGTAATTTCTACATATTGATCGTTATCTATGTGAATATAAATTTCATCACAGTGTCCAGCCATGAATTCATCGACACTGTTATCCACAATTTCATTTATCAGATGGTGAAGACCTCTTTCATCAGTGCTCCCTATGTACATTCCAGGTCTTTTTCTTACAGGAACTAATCCTTCTAAAACCTGTATACTTGCTTCTGTATAGTCTTGTTGCTGCGCCAAAATTGTCTCCATTAATTTATGATTTTATAACAACATGAAGTATTATGGAAAAATAAAAACCCTATATATTGTTATATTATTATGAATAAAAATCTTAACAAAATTTTCATACTTTAACAATAATTCTGTGGTCAATAATATTTAATTCAGATATATATATATAATTTTGTTAAGATATATCTATTAATAAAATTTGGTAATAATCATTGGAAAGTGACAGATTAATTAATTCAGAAGCTAAATCAGAAGATTTTAAAACAGAAATTTCTTTGAGGCCAAAAACTTTTTCAGAATATGTGGGTCAAGAAAAAGTAAAACAAACATTAACTATAGCCATTGAAGCAGCAAAAAAAAGACAAGAATCTTTGGATCATGTTTTGCTATATGGCCCCCCGGGGCTTGGAAAAACAACATTAGCTAATGTTATTGCTTATGAAATGGGAACAGATATAAAAATAACTTCTGGGCCGGCTATTGAAAAAGCAGGAGATTTAGTTTCTATTTTAACAAGACTTCAAAAAAATGACGTTTTGTTTATTGATGAGATTCATAGATTGAATAAAATTTGTGAAGAAGTGTTATATTCCGCCATGGAAGAATATAGAGTTTCGTGGATTATTGACGAAGGGCTTAAGGCAAGAAGTGTAAATTTAGGAATACAACCTTTTACATTAATTGGCGCCACAACTAAATATGGTACACTTAGCCCTCCTCTTAGAGATAGGTTTGGATCAATATATAGGCTTGAATTTTATAATGATGCTGAGATGACAGATATATTACAAAGATCATCAGATATATTTAACATAAAAACAGAAATAAAAGGATTAGATCAAATAGCTAAAAGATCCAGAAAAACTCCTAGAATTGGGAATAGATTGCTAAGAAGAGTAAGAGATTATTCAGAAGTTAAATCAGACGGAAGTATTTCATTAAAAGTGGTTAAAAATGCACTAGATCAACTAGAAGTAGACGATATAGGACTAGATAAAATTGATTTAGATTATTTGAAATCACTTATTCTGAAATTTGGAGGAGGGCCTGTTGGACTTGATACCTTATCAGCTTCTATAAATGAAGATTCAGTTACTGTTGAAGATGTTATTGAACCATTTTTATTAAATTTAGGTTTTATTTCAAGAACAAATAGAGGAAGAATGGCTACTAGTTCAGCATTTCAGCATTTAAATATCGAGGAAGAGCCGAAGCAAAAAAACTTGATGTGAATATTATTGCAAATTTTTGCTTTGTTTTGCTGAAATAAGGTATTTGTAATAATCGCCTTGTTCAGCTGTTAGTTTTTTGTGAGTTCCACTTTCTGTTATTTTGCCACCTTTTATTACAAAAATTTCATCTGACATTTTGATTGTTGACAACCTGTGTGCTACAACAATAGATGTTCTGTTTTTTAATAGTACTTTTAATGCATTTTGAATTTTCAATTCGTTAATACTGTCAATGTTAGAAGTTGCTTCGTCAAGAATTAAAATCTTAGGATCTTTGATCAATGCTCTTGCAAATCCGATCAATTGCCTTTGTCCTTGACTCATATTTACCCCTCTTTCAGATACATTTGTATCATATCCGTTTTGAAGTGATGTAATGTAATTGTGTATTCCGATTGATTTACATGCTGATATGACTTGTTGATTTGTTGCATTTATTTGATTAAATTTTAAATTTTCCCTGATTGTTCCTTGAAATAAAAATGGATCTTGTAAAACCATAGCAACTTGTGAACCAAGGTCTGATCTTGAAAATTTTTGTATGTCTTGATTGTCAATTAATAATTGACCTTCTTTGTTTTTATTTGGAGGATAAAGACCGGTAATCAGAGATGCAAGAGTCGATTTTCCAGCACCAGTATCTCCTATGAAAGCAACTGTAGACCCAGCATTAATATTCATATTTATATCTGTTAGTACCTCTATATTGTTGTCATATGAAAAATGAAATCTTTTAAACTCTATTTTCCCTTTTATGGGATTTGTGACTTTGTTTATAGCTGTAGAGTTTAGATATGGTTTTATATCTAGAAATTCAAATAACCTAGATCCAGATGCCATTGATCTTTGAATTTGAGTGTATTGCATCATTAAATTTCTTATAGGATCAAAAAGCCTTTGTATGTACAAAACAGAGGCTATTATAACCCCTATTTGTGTATAGTCATCAATTATTAGATTGCTAGCTATAAATGCAGCAATTATTATTGCAGTGCTAGTTAATATATCTACAGGAGGCAAAAGGGCAGATGAAAGTTTTTGAGCCTTTAAAGCAGAGTTTAAATGATTATTAGTTTCATTTTTAAATGAATTAAAATTACTTGATTCTCTGTTAAAATTTTGTACTTCTTTTATGCCATTTAAGTTTTCACTAAATGATGAGTAGACTTGTGATATAGCTATTCTTACATTAATAAAAGCAGCTTTTGCTCGGGGTTGCCATACTAGTACGGCTAGAAACAATAGGGGTACAACTGATAAAGAATAAATGCCAATTTTAAAGTTCATTATTAGTAAAGTTGTGCATATTCCAACTAAACTTAATATGTCAGCTAAAGTCATAACAACAATGGAAAAAGCTTCTTGTAGTTGCGATGTGTCTCCCATCAGTCTAGACATTATACTTCCAGATTTTGTTTCTTGAAAATAATTCAAATTTAACTTTTGTAAGTGGGAAAACATATCTAATCTGATATCTCTTAGTACGTATTGCCCAGTCCTTGCTAAATACATTTGTCCTAAATAATTGGTTACCCAAGCAATAAACATTGTAAATATAAACAAAGATGAAACAATTAGTAGGCCTGATTGTTTCGCAGAATTTGTTAAGTTGGGATTATTGATGTAGTCGTCTATCCCAACTTTAATGAAATATGGGATCAACACAGCAAGTCCCGCAGATACCAGAGTACACACAGCGCCAATTATAGATTCTTTTTTGTATCTCCATATGTATGGGAATAATCTTTTTAATACATTATAATCATAGAGTTTTCCAAACATTTCATCTTCAGAATTGCCTCTAGACATAGGCCCAAATGTACTTCCTATCATAATGTCATTCCGTTAGTTTGAAATTTGTAAGTTATAAATATTTTTATATACACCGTCTGCTTCCAATAATTGATTGTGATTCCCTGACTCAATTATTATTCCTTCTTTCATAACAATTATATTGCTTGACTCATTAAAATTATTTAATTTGTGTGCGATGTTAATTACGGTTCTACCTTTTGCAAGTTTATCTAAAGAATTTTGAATTTCTTTTTCTGTTGTGGCATCGACGCTAGATGTTGAGTCATCTAAAATTAGTATAGGGGGATCAAGCAAGAGTGTCCTAGCTATACTAATTCTTTGTTTTTGTCCTCCAGATAAATTTGCTCCGTTTTCAGATATTAGTGAGTCATATTTTTCGGGAAGTGACTGGATGTAATCGTCAATTTGGGCAACTTTTGCTACTTCCATTATTTCCTGATCTGTGGCATCTGGTTTCCCGTATTTGATATTATTTTTAAATGTTTCATTAAATATAAAAACATCTTGATGAACATATCCAATGTTTTGCCTTAATGTTCCTAAGCTTATTTTTTTAATATCTACTCCATCAATAAGTATACTTCCTTTTGTTGGATCGTAAAATCTTAGTAATAATTGAACTAAGGTACTTTTTCCACTTCCAGCTTCTCCTGTTATTGATATTTTTTGATCTTTAGAAATAGTTAAATTTATATTTTCTAAGCTGTTTATTGTTCCGTCAGGGAATTTATGAGAAATATTTTTAAATTCTATTTTCCCAGTCATCCTATAATAATTTGAATTAATATTAGATAAATTTTTAATTTCCGGATCAGTATCTAGGATGTCAAAAATCCTATTTCCACATGTTGCACCTCTGGTGCTTGCATTTAGTAACCATCCGATCATCCTCACTGGCATAGCTAATAATTGCAAATAGAACATAAAGCTTGTTAAGTCCCCAATATCCATGTCTCCATTTATAACTTTAATACCTCCTACTGCTAGAACTAATCCTAAAACCATCCAGTATGCAAATAAAACAGTTGTCATTGTTACAGCTCTAAAGTTTTCGACTTTTACGGTCTCTGATTTTAGCTCATCGTTTACGATCCCAAATTTGTCAATTTGATGATCTTCTGCATAAAAAGCTTTTACAACTTTAATTCCATTTAAATTTTCTTGAAGCAGGGCGTTAAGCTCGGCGTTTTTTTCTTGTACTTTAAGCCAAATTTGTCTTAATTTTAGTCGCATTTTTGCTGCAATTAATCCTGCAATCACTAAAAATGAACAAGCATACAATGCGAGTTCAACATTTTTTATTAATAGCAAAATAATAGCCCCAAAAAACATAAAGAAAACATACGGAGATCGTATTATTCCCATTGGGATAAAGTTTCTCATTCCTTCAATATCAACAATTACCCTAGCCATCATTTCGCCAGTATGAGTTTTATTATGGAAGTAAAAATCTAATTTTTGTGTTTTGTCATATAGTTCATCGCGTAATATTTTTGTAACTTGGAAAGACAACGCTTCCCCAAAATAATTTTGGCCATATGAAAAAAGACCTCTAGTACAACCCAAAATAAATAAGATAAAAAGTAAGGTGTATAGGTCAATAGATTTGTATATTGAATCATTATTAGAATTAGGATCAATTTTATCTACAATTCCACCAAGTAATTCTGGAATCATTAGATAGCTAGTTACAGCACCTATTGTGCATAGATAACCTAAGAACAGGTAAGGTTTGAATTTTAAAGTGTAAGAGGCTATCCTTAATAAAACATTCATATTGAATAAGTTAGTTTTTCTAATTTTTTATCTTATTCTTTAAATTTTTTTTTTCAATACCCAAATGTATTCGAAAATTAATTAAAAACAAATATAAGAGGCAATTATGACAAATCTTAATATAAAAGAATTAATACAAATCCCATATTCATGCTCCCCGTCGGCTTCACCTGACAAAAAAAGAGTTGCTTATTTAAATAATTCTTCTGGCACTCCTCAGATTTGGATTGCTGAGCCAGATGGCACTCATAATCAGGTAACACATTATAGTGAAAGAGTTGCACTTGTTTCTTGGTCTCCTTGTGGAAAATGGATATTGTTTGCTATTGATAAAGGTGGTGACGAGAATTTTCAAATAAAAATTATAGATTCGTCTGATTACTCTAATGTTATTTCTTTAACCTCTGATACATCAGTGAGAAACGACTTTGGCGGATGGTCTAACGACGGAAGTTCTATAGTATATTCTTCTAATAAAAGAGATGCAGCTTACTTTGATTTATACGTACACATTATTAATGGAGATTCAAAATTAGTTCATCAGACTGGTGGAGATATACACAATGTCTCATTTACGGCTTTTTCAAACAATAAAAAGTTTATATTGTTTACAGAAGAAAGAACGAATAGATACCAATATTTAAAATTGCTAGAAATTAACACCGGCAAAATATCTAAGATATCAAATGATGAACTTTTAGGCAGTTTTAAATCAGCATTTTTTAACGATCAAGATAGCCAAATAACCATCATAACTAATCAAGGAAAAGATTTTTCCGGAATTGCTAATATTCAAATTTCAGATAGTTCTGTTGATTATATTTATAGTTCTGATCATGAAGTTGAGTTTATGAAAGAGGATAAAGAAAATAATCGTATATTATTTTTTATTAATGACCAAGGATATTCTAAGCTAGGGATATTGGATTCAGATAATAACTCAATAATATTAGACAATCCAAAAAATGTTACTTTTATGGAACCAGGCTGGGCTTGGGCTATTTGTATTATAGATAAGTCTAATATTTTATTTACAATTAATTCTTCAAATCAAAATCCTGAAATTATTAAATTTAATTTAGAATCAGAAAAATACAATTTTTTTAATCGTTCTTATAAAGGAAATATTCAGCTAAATGATTTACCTAGCCCTACTCTTCATACCTATAAAACATTTGATGGCCTTGATATACCCTTCTTTTTCATCAAACCGACAAATTTTGTAAAAGGTGGGAATAATCCGGTTTTGATATTAATACATGGAGGACCAGAGGGCCAAGAGAGGCCTATATTCAAACCTCAGATACAATATTTAGTAAATAAAGGTATCGGAGTTTTGCTACCTAACGTTAGAGGAAGCGGTGGTTATGGAGAATCTTATGGGCACCTAGATGATAAACACAAAAGAATGGATTCAGTTAAAGATATTGAATATTTATGGAAATGGGTGGTTGATTCTGGATGGGCTTCAAAAGATAAAATATCCGTTATGGGAGGAAGCTACGGTGGATTTATGACACTTGCTTGCATTACTGAGTATCCAGATTTATGGGCAGCAGCAGTTGAATTGTATGGGATGGTAAATATGGTGACATTTTTTGAAAGAACAGCATCTTACAGAGCTCAACACAGAGCTTATGAGTACGGAGACCCAATAGATGACAGAGATCTTTTAGAAAGTATATCTGCCATTCATAAGATTGATAAAATATCCACACCTTTATTAGTTCTTCATGGAGACGAAGACCCAAGAGTTCCTATGTATGAAACTGAACAATTGGTCAGTGAGCTAAAAGAAGCCGGGAAACCCGTAGATTTTGTTCGATTCAATGATGAAGGGCATGGATTTGTCAAAGAAGAAAATCGTATAGTTGCAGATACTGCTATTGCTGAATTTTTAACAAAATATTTATTGGGCTGATATTGGTTTATGTTTCAAATCATAGAAGCTGCGATTAACCATGCAGATTGTATAAGTAATTTAGAGAAAAAATTTTTTGGCAAAAACGATGTTTCCTACCAAGATGTTTTGCTAAATTATAAATTAAATAATTATATAGTTTACATAGCAAAATTTGATTCGGAGTGTATAGGTTACTTGTCTGCTAGTTTAGTATGCTTTGAATTAAATATTTACAACTTAGGTATAGAAGAAAAATATAGAAAAAAAGGTTATGGATATCAGCTTTTAGACTATACAATTAAATCTATTCCAAACATTTCAAATGTATATGTAGAGTTAAGAAAAAGTAATTCTGCTGCGTTGAATTTATATAAAAAGCTTGGGTTTTACATATATAACCAAAGAAGCAAATATTATTCGATGCCAAATGAGGATGCATTCCTTATGCAATATAGTAAAAAGTATAAATAATTATGTTTAAATTAGTAGCAAACAAATTCGATCAACAAACAAATGTGTATTTCGGATGGTTTGTCCTTACAGGAGTAGGATTGGTTCAATTGGTGTCGAATGCTTCTGGAAGTTTAAATCTATCAATTTTTATTGTCCCTATGTCAGAGGAATTGGGATTTTCTAGAACCTTATTTTCTGGAGCAATATCAGCAGGAAGTGTTTTAGCAGCTTTATTTTCAGTACCTATAGGATTTTTATTTGATTTAAAAAAAACAAGACAAGTATTAGTTATCAGTGTCATTTTGATGGCTGCCGCAACATATTCAATGTCATTGGTTAATGAATGGATTTTACTATATGTACTAGTATCTATAACAAGAATGCTTTTCACAACTCCAATGATGGTTGGAGGATCTGTAATTGTTTCAAAATGGTTCATGCTAAAAAGAGGTAGAGCAAATGGAATTTTATATGCTTTTCATTCAATAGGAATGATAGTATTTCCGGTATTTGGAGCTTTATTTATTGTTAGTTTTGGATGGAGAGACTCTTGGATTTATCTAAGCTATATAGTTATTTTAGCGGTATTGCCAGTTTTATTTTTTGTGTACGAAGATCCTAAAGAACTAGAAATTGCAGGGCACTACAAAGTTGACAAAGGAAATTCAAACATGGATTTTTCTTTAAAGGAAGCTTTAAATACAAAAGCTTTATGGATTATATCTTTTGGAACAGGAATACTTTATTTATTTCACTCAGGGATTAACAGTCATCAGGCTGCATTTCTACAAGAAAGAGGTATAAGCTTAGGATTATCTTCGTTAGTTATTTCAATAAATGCAATATCCACTGGGCTGGGCAGCGTTTTTTGGGGATACATTTGTGATAAATTTAGTATAAGGAATGCATTTTCTTCAGTTTTTGTGTGTTCATTGATTGCGTTGATTTTATTGATTTACACGAACGAAATTAATATGGCTATATTGTCTGCAGTATTTTTTGGAGCTGCTATGGGTGGCATGCTAACTGTGCCTGCTGTTGGTTATGCTACATTTTTTGGAACAAACTCTTTAGGAAAGATAAGAGGTTTTACAAATCCGTTGAGTACTGCTGGTGCTGCTTCAGGAGTAATGATTTCAGGAATATTCCATGATATATACGGAAGTTATGTTAATGCTTTTTGGTTATTTTTTATTATATCTATTTTAATGTTGATAGTGAGCATGTTTCTGAATAAACCATCAATAAAAAATCAGAATAATTCTTAATAAGAATAAACCAAAATATACCAAAAAAACTCAAACAACTTTAAATAAGTACGTATTATTTCATGAATTTTCTTACATTTGAGCATTATTGACCAATCTAACTTAAAAAAACAGAAATTAAGTTGACATTGTTTTAATTACCTAGTAACTTAGTACCTACAAATTTTTAAGTCGATAGAGACTGCAAGGTTTCTATTCTCTTTTTATTTGATTTTTTTATTAATAAAAAAAAGGTCGAAAGAAGTCTATTCTGAGACCAATAAGTTAGGAGGTTAGAATGAAATATTTCAAACTTTTACCTTTCGTAATAGTATTTGCACTAGTATTAGGCTGTTCAAGTGATTCAGCTTCTAGTTCACCTGCTGCTCCAAGTGCGCCAAGTGCACCTCAAGCATCAGATGCTACAACGAAAGCACAAGTACAACCTGTTAAACCTACTGGTGTTGCTTCTCTTGCAAAAACTCCTACTGCTCCTAAGGCTCCAACAGCCGGATCAGTTGTTAAAGCAAAAGATAGCGCTGGAGGTGTTAAGAAAGGCGGTACACTAGTATGGGCGTTAGAAGCTCCAGTTAAAGCTATTGATCCAGTATGGACAACTGCTACTGTAACTTGGAGAAGCTCCCAAATGGTATACGACAGCTTACAAAGACTTGACACAAGTTACCAATACCAGAACAATGGTTTTAAAACATGGGAAATGCAACCTGACGGATTAAAGTGGACTTTCACTCTTAGAGATAATATGAAATTCCATGATGGTTCTAAGGTAACTTCAACAGACGTACAGAAATCTGCATTCAGATGGGCTGACAGAATTACTGCTGGTATCCAGATGATGAAAAGAACAACAGAAGGAAACTTCTCAGATAAAAGTATTAGTGTTGTAGATGCATCAACTTTTACATTAAATCTTAAAGAGCCTTACCCAGTACTTTCTATGGGATTCTCTGAAGCACCATTTATAATGAAAGCTTCAGTAGCTGGCGGAACAGATGCTAACGCTCGTGTATCACAAGATGGACACGATGGTAGTACCTATATTTCCTCAGGACCATATGTACTTAAAAAATGGGTACCAGGTTACAGATTTGAGTATGAGCCACACCAAGGCTGGTCAGGTATGGTACCTGAAGGCGAATCCGTATGGGTTGACGGTGTAAACATTGTTGAGGTTCCTGATAAAACCACTCTATTAGCTGGTTTGAAAACAGGAAAAATTGACTATGCTACTTCTGGTAGTGCAGAACAATACCTTGACTTAAAAGCTGATCCTAATATGGGAATGAAAACATCAGCTCCAGGTACTCCGATTCTATTATTGAATCATACTAAATCACCTGGTAAATACTTAAACTGGAGAAAATCTTTACAGGCAGCACAAGATGCTAAGAAATTAATGTCAGTGCACGGTCCTGAACAGCTATGGCAAGTATGTCATGCTATCTTCTTGTGTGGTACACCGGGAGAAAGTGCAGCTGGTAAAGATCAATACAACCAAGCTGACCTAGCTAAAGCTAAAGAATACAGAGATGCATTCGTAGCTGAATCTGGTTGGGACTTGGATAATGATGTTGTAGAAATGGTAAGTAACACTTCTTACCAGACACACAGAGACCGATCTCTAATCAACATTGCTAGATTCAGAGAAGTAGGTTATAAAGTTAACATGACTATGACTGACTGGGCTACTGCTGTTACAATCAGACAGAACAAAGATGCGTGGGATATTTTCCACACAGGATGTTGTTCTATCCCAAGTAACAACCCGGTTATGAACTGGTATTTAAGTCCTAAGACATATGGTTGGCATACAAACCAAACCATTATTGACTTACAGGCTCAATATACTAGAGAGTTAACCGATGAAGGTCGAGCAAAAGTTATAGACCAAGTACAGCAATCATACTATGATCAGGTATCACATATATCTCCTGGTCAGAACTCTGGTTACCACGTATGGAGAACATCTACTAATGGTGTTCATGATTACGCTGATTCCACACGTATGACAAACACTTGGATGGATAAATAAAAATATTGTTAAATATTTAATTTAGACATATAAATTAAAAAAGCCGCTGAAATTTAAACTTCAGCGGCTTTTTTAGTTGTTTTTATAGTTTATATTGGTTGATTATTGTTAATACTTCTTAGATAATATTCAACACTTATATATTAAAGTTAATTTTCACATGCAGAGATATATACTAAAAAGATTACTAGCAGCGATTCCTACTATGGCTATAGTTGGGGTAGTTGTTTTTTCAATCATTCACTTAGCTCCAGGTGACCCTGCGGCGATTATGGCAGGAGAAGATGCTGATTACGAGCAAGTAGAAGCAATGAGAGAATCTATGGGATTATTAGATCCAATACCAGTTCAATTCTGGAGATTTGTAAGTGGAGTAGCGCAGGGAGACTTAGGTGAATCTATATTTTCTGGTCACAAAGTATCTGCTCTTATACTAGATAGAGTTGAACCTACTTTATCTTTAGCAATTTTAAGCTTGTCGTTATCTATATTGATATCTATCCCGGCCGGAGTACTTGCTGCTTGGAAAATGAATTCTGTATTTGATAGAGTTGTAATGATTCTAGCTTTAACTGGATATGCGGTTCCTTATTTTGCTCTTGGATACGTAGTTATTTTCTTACTAGCAGTTCAAGTCGAATGGTTCCCCGCGGGTGGCTATATTTATCTAAGTGAAGATTTCTGGTCATATTTGCATCATTTATTACTTCCTTCATTTGTATTAGGATTTGCTGGATCAGCTTTGATTACTAGAATGACTAGGGCTACTATGTTAGAAGTATTAAAAGAAGATTATGTTAGAACTGCAAGATCAAAAGGACTTGGAGAAACGATTGTTTTGTTAAGGCATGCGTTCAGAAATGCAGCCAACCCAGTTTTAACTGTAATTGGTTTTAGTATCGCCGGTTTTATTAGTGGTGTTGTAATTACTGAAACTGTATTTGCAATCCCAGGTATGGGTAGATTGATTACTGAGTCAATCGCACAACGAGACTTCCAAATAATTCAAAGTACAATTTTGGTTGTTGCTTTGATATATGTATTGGTTAATTTATTTATAGATATTTTATACGTTTTTGTAGATCCAAGAATAAGGTACGATAGTTAATATGAGTAATAAAACAGAAGCACAAGATTTAGCATTTCAAGGTCTTAGAGAGAAAATACCTTGGCAGAAAGCTGCAACAATGGCAGTTCTTAGAAATCCAAACATGTTAATTGGATTAACTTTTATTTCACTTGTTGTTGTATTAGCGCTACTATGCCCCCTACTTATTAAGTTAGGAGTATTAAGAGATCCTTATGTATTTGATCCCCTTAACCGACTTCTTCCTCCAGGAAGATCTGAAGAAGGAAATTTGTATTTATTTGGTACTGGACCGCTTGGTAGAGACATTTTTTCAATGGTAATATACGGATCACGTGTTTCACTAGTAGTTGGATTATCTGTAGCTATACTTGCAGCTGTTCTTGGCTCTGGTATAGGAATAGTTGCAGGTTACTTTTCTAGACTTGATGATATAGTTATGAGATTTATGGATGGTATTATGGCTATCCCTGGTATCTTGTTGGCTATTGTTTTGATGGCAATTCTTGGACCAAAATTACAAAATGTGATAATTGCTTTAACTGTAGTTGATGCTCCTAGAACTTCGAGAATAGTAAGATCAGTAGTATTAACTATTAGAGAATCTCAATATGTTGATGCAGCCAACGCATTTGGAGCGTCTAAAACAAGAATCTTATTAAGACATATTGCGCCCAATACATTCGCACCTGTTATAGTCCAAGCAACCTTCTTATTTGCTTCAGCTATTTTGTCAGAAGCTAGTTTGAGTTTCTTAGGTGCAGGTGTTCCACCAGATATCCCCACGTGGGGTAATATTATTGGAGAAGGCCGAATATATTTCATTGGTAACTCTAATATTGTGATACTTCCGTCACTAGGTTTATTTTTCCTAGCTTTGGCTGTTAATATGTTTGGTGATGGCCTGAGAGATAGTTTGGATCCTAAATTAAGAGGAAAAACATAAGAATATCGAAGAATAATGTTTCTTTTTCGATGCTATCTATTTTCTTAATATTTATATGCTATAATATTTTTTATTCAAATTTATAATTCATGAGGTGATTTATGTTAACTAAAAATAATAAAATTACATCTTATTTTAAGCCTTTACTAATAATCTTTGCTTCTGTGCTAATAGTACTAGGTTGCGCTTCTGACACTGCTACCAGAGCTCATCAATCTAACGAATTTAGAGGAGAAGTTATACGTCCGGCAAGCTTGGAGTCAAAAAACTCCATGATACAAACTGCTATCTTTGAATATATATCTAAAATTGGATATGGTAAGACAGTGCAAGACGTTAATGCTCGAGTTATGTTTTCTGATATGGATGACATAATAAGAAGATTTACTGTAACTGCTGAGGACGGTGTTGATACTTCTAAAAAAACTGGTGATGCTGGTATGGGATCAAGTAACTCTCGAATACATCTAGTGTTTGCATGGGATAGTGATAAACCACTTCCATCAAATGCCAGGTATGGTTCCTTAGATTCATCTTTAGTTATTTCATCTGATATAGACACAGCTCATCCTGAAATTAAAACTCTTTTAGATAATTGGGACTTTTCAGAAGCCCCTCTTCCAAAATTAGAGGAAAAAGCAAGGAAATTTAGAGAGCAAGCTGACAGATGGATTGCTTACAATGAAGTTGCTATATATTTCTTGTTAAGAAATGAACCAATTTGGACAAAATGGGTTTCTGCTGAGGCAAAAACCAAATTAGATACTGAGTTATCTAAAGAACAAGGTATGGCTGCTCAGCAAAAAGATTAATTAGGATATCGATATTAATATTGTAGTTCTTAAAATTATATTGGGAGCCACTCAGGGATTAACTGAGTGGCTCCCAATTAGTTCACAGGGAATAATTTTATTCGTTAGTAGTTTTTTTAATTCTGACAATAAAACTTTAGAAGAGATATTTGCTTTCTCCCTGACTCTTCATTTAGGAACTTCTTTTTCAGCTATATATACATATCGGAAAAAAATACTTTTTCTTATTCGTGGTATTTTACAAAATAACAGATCTAAAGATGAAAGTATTTTTTATCTGGCAACTACTATTATCAGTTTAGTTATTTCACTACCAATATATTTATTGATACCATTGTTATCAAGCAATATTGAACTTTTAGGTGTTGTGGGAATGATGTTTATTGGATTTGTTTATTTAATAAATGGTCTAATACAATTTATAGGTTCTGGAATTAATAAAAGAACATCTAAAGCTAATTATAGTTTTTATAATGCTTTTATTGTTGGTTTATTCCAAGGATTGTCTATTATTCCTGGGATGAGTAGATCTGGTATGACAATTTCAGCCTTATTAATTAGAAAGTTTGATAAAAATGAAGCATTGAATATCAGTTTTATTTTAAGTATTCCTGTCACTATCATTGCTGGAATTATGGGAATATATTTATTATTGGATGATATTTTTATTAATTTGATTTCTGTACTAGTCGCATTTATTATAGGTATCATAACAATCCGTTATTTTATCATTATTACCCAATCGATAGCATTTTATAATTTCGTATTTTTTATAGGATTCTTACTTATTTCTGGTGGAGTACTATATCTTGTTTTTATTTAATCAAGAATCAAATTCCGTTATCATTTGACCTGCTTTTGTTCCGTTGTATTTTTCGTTTTCAACAACTAATTCTCCATTAACAATCACATGAGATATACCTTCGGGATATTGATGCGGGTTAGCAAATGTTGCTTTTTCTTTTACTTTTGGTAAATCCATTATGACTATATCTGCAGCATATCCAGGAGTTAGCCTTCCTCTGTTTGTCAAACCTAATCTTTGTGCAGGCATAGAGGTCATTTTTCTTATAGCTTCCTGAATTGTAACTACATTTTTTTCATTTACAAATTTTTGAATAAACCTTGGATTTGTTCCATAGCTTCTTGGATGTGGTTTTCCAACTGATAGTTTACCTGTAGTAGACAGAGATGATCCATCTGATGCAACAGCTATCAAATGATGAGATGCAAAATTTTCTACATCCTCATCTGTCATTCCATAGCTTATAACACTTGCTTCACCTTCTTGATATATTCTTAGCGCAGCCTCAGCTGGAGATGTATTCATTAAATCAGCAATTTCTATTAATGTTTTGCCTTCAAGTGACTCATCTTCAACATATCTTGCAATAATTATTCCTTCGGCTCCTCTGCCTTTAGAAAAGGTATCAGTGATTTCTTCAACTAGCCTTCCACGATCATCTTCATTTGCCATATATTCTAATGTTTTGCTCCTGCCCCCAGCCAAGGACCATCTTGGAAATAGAGCTCCTGTAAGTGCAGTACTTGAGGCGGTGTATGGATATTGATCTCCTGCTATATCTATTCCTTCTTTTAAAGTATCTTCAAGTAATTGTAGGTATTCATCAGATTTCCCCCACACTTTTTGAGCTGCACATTTAACGTGAGATATTTGAACTTTACAATTTGCTCTTCTTCCAATTTCAATAGCTTCGTTTAGTGATACAAATAATCCAACTGTTCTGCTTCCTTCATCTCTTTGATGAGTCGAATAAAGCTTGTTTCTTTTGCCAACTTCTTCGGCTAAAGATATTACTTCATCTGTTCTAGCATAATAACCAGGTGCGTAAAATAACCCCGTAGATAGACCTAAGGCTCCTGCGTCTAAAGATTCAGCTGTGAGTTGTTTCATGTAATTTAACTCTTCTGCAGTAGGTGGTCTGTCATCTAGTCCAATTACTGCTGCTCTTAAAGTCCCGTGGCCAACTTGAAAAGCTACATTTAACGGGGCTCCAGCTTTTTTCATTGCGTTAATATATCCTGCATAATCAGTCCAGTCTACATTTAAGTCTTCAGGATCGTCTAACATTGATACTCGTTGATTAAATATTGTTTTTGCCTCGCCTATCAAAGGAGCGCAAGTACTCATTCCGCAATTACCAATTAATTCTAAAGTTATCCCTTGTCTTACTTTACTGTCTGCATCAGAATCTACTAAAAAAGAGGAGTCGCTGTGTGTATGGAGGTCTATGAATCCTGGAGATACAATTTTTCCATCAGCATTTATAGATTTTTCTGATTCAAGCTGGTCTTTGTGAGTTATCGCGACAATTTTTCCATTTTTAACGTAGATGTTACCAAAATAAGGTTCTTTTCCAAGTCCGTCTACTATGGTTGCATTTTTGATTTCTAAGTTATTCATACTTACTCCTTTTTTTATAATATTGGTCTTTTATTTTGCCATGGTTTTACGATCTCAAAAGCTCTTGAAGCTTGAAGAACGCCTAATTCATTTTCTCTAGCTCCCGCTATTTGTAAAGAAATTGGCAATCCATCAGATGAAAAACCACAAGGTATTGTTGCCGCAGGATTACCAGACCAATTAAATATTGCAGTAAATTGTGCTAATAAATAAGAGCCATTTTTATGATTAGTATTTTCATTTTCCCCAAATGAATTAAGCATGTTGTTTTTATCATTGTATTTATAGTCAAATTCTATACCATTGATTTTTTTTGGAGGGTTTCCGCACTCATGAGCTGGCACTGCCATTGTTGGCGTTGCAATAAAATCATATTCATTAAATATAGAATCCATATAATTTCTAAACTTGTAAAGTTCTGAAATAGAATTCATATAATCTGGCCCTTCCCAATTTTTGACATTTTCTAACATTGCTTTAGTGTAATTCATTAATTTTTCAGGGTTTTCTTCTAAAAATTTACCATTTTTGTTATACCCTAAAGCACCTAGTATTGGACCGATGTTCAAAGATAATTCTTTCATGTCATATTTAAAGTCTAAGGGTTCTACAATTGCTCCTAAACTTTCGTAAACTTTGATTGCTTCATTTGTAGCTTTTTGTACCTCAGGATCGACACTGATAGAGCCAAGATCAACAGACCATGCAATTTTTTTACCTTTTATCCCTTCATCTATATTGGCGATAAAATCTGGAGGGCTGGTTTTTATTGTTGTAGATTCTGCTTCAGGATGTGGCCCTGACATTACTTGCAACATTATCGCACTATCTCTAACATACCAACTCATTGGACCTATGCATGAAAAATTGACAGGATTCCAGCTTTGCAAGCCGCTGTGCTTTCTTGGAATTCTACCTTGAGTTCCTTTTATTCCATATATTCCACATAATCCTGATGGAATTCTAACAGAACCACCTCCATCAGATCCTTGTGCAATAGGGTGAATCCCTGAAGCTACTGCAGCACCGGCTCCTCCGCTTGAACCTCCTGGAGTCCTTGATAGATCCCATGGATTTCTGCAATCATCTCCAAGCCTATTATCAGTTGTTGCGCAAAGACCGAATTCAGGAGTGTTAGTTTTTCCAAGAATAATTCCACCAGCATTTTTAATTCTTTCTATTGCAAGTGAGTCAAAATCAGCAATATTGTTTTTGTAAAACCATGATCCATTTGTATGAGGCATTCCTTTTACGCTTTCTAGGTCTTTAATTGACGTAGGAATTCCACCAAGTAATCCTATATCATTGCCTTTAGAAATTTTGGCATCTGTTTTTTTAGCTTCATTAATTGCAAAGTCGTGAGCCACATGTAAAAATGCATTTGTTTTATTATTTGTTTCATCTATTCGCTTTAATGCTAATTTAGTTAGCTCTACTGATGAAATTTTTTTATTTACAAGATTTTTCTGGATCTCTGTAATAGATTTGTACAAGATATCTGAATCCGGCAAAGTAAACCTCAATTAAATTTCTAATATTAAAACAATACCATATTTAATTATTATTTTGCCTTATTACTGATGAAAATATATAAATTACAATAATTAAAAGAACGACAATAATATTTGTTACACCAATAATCTGAAAAACACTTTGGTAGGATAATCTTTCTAGTAAAATTCCAATAAATATTGGACCTGCTACTTTTCCAAAATTTCTAATAGATCCTACTATGCCCATAACTGTCCCGATATTATCATTTTTAGAGTATTCTGATACTAATGCTAAAGCTGATGGCAATACACTCGCTTCTGAAATACCAATTAATATGGCAGGAATAAATATTGTGGAAGAATTAATAGTAAACGAGACAAAGAACATGGATAAACTTAGTAATAATAATCCAAATATAATATTTTTATAGTATCCAAATCTATCGCCAGAAATTCCACCTAATGGTCTTAAAATTATATGAATAATTTCGACAGTTGTGAGAAAAGAGCCAGCAATTAAAGTATTATGCCCCGAATTAACAAGGTATATAGGAATAAAAACTTTCATCGAGTAAAACACGGCATAGAATGACCATTCAATTAAGCTTACTACCCACACTTGTTTAAGTTTTGTAATAGTAAATAATTTTTTAATAAACAATATCAGTTCTTTATTGGTTGAGTTTTTTGTTGCAATCGTTGGAGATGAATTCTTATCTAAAATTATTGGAATAAAAGAAAAAAAACTTACAATTCCTGTAATAAAAAATAAATTTTTTGAATCATAGTACATCATTAAAAGGCCGCCAAGTATTGGACCAAGTAGATATCCTAATGTTCTTGCTGTTCCAAACCACCCAAGATATGTTGCTCTTTGATTTGAGTAAACAGTTGATATTATAGCAAGTGTAATTGGTCCATAAATTGCAGTTGAAATCCCATGGAATAGCCTGATTATCACTAATTGATATGTTTCATTAATGTAGATATAAAATAATGGAGTTAAAGCAAAAATAAGGTTAGCTAATAAAAGTAATTGTTTTTTGTTAAACTTATCTCCGATTCCCCCAATAATTGGTTTTAAAAATATTCCAGTTAAAGTAGATATAGAACTAATTGTTCCAATTAGAGTGGTGCTTGCACCTAAATTTTTTGCAAAGAAAGGCAACGCAAATTTACCTGTCATATATGAAGAGCGATTGATCAATTCAGCTGACCATAAATTTAGAAGAGTTTGGTTATTTTTTAGCATTAATTTTGGTTTGTTTTTGTTCATAGTGATATATTTTAACTGTATTTTAGAAAAAAAATCATCTTTTTATACTAAATTACTATAAAAACACCGAAACCTTTCATTCAGTATTGACACCTTTGTGTCATATGAGTAAGAATGAATCACCTTTTAATTTTTTATATTAGAAGGATTTACAAACAAATAATGTATTTACTAAAAACCTAGTTAAATTGGAGGTGCCTAAATGAAATTATTTAAATGGTTACCAGTTTTAGCTATATTCGCCTTGTTGATTGTTGTTGCATGTTCTTCTGAAGAAGAAGCTGCAGCACCAGCTGCAGCACCAGCTGCTGCTTCGTCAACACCGGCTCCAGCACCAGCTGCAGCTTCAGGCGACGAGCCAAAATCTGGAGGTACATTACGTTATGTAGTACAAGGTAGTATAAAGTATATTGATACTATGGCTACCGGTGCTATTGTTACAGGAACTGTTGGTCGACATTCTTACGACCAGTTGTTTTGGAGAGACAAAGATTACAATATCTTTCCTCAAATGGCAACTGATTGGAATATGAGCCCTGACGGTTTAACATATACTTTCACAGTACGTGACGGTATAACATTCCACGATGGTAGCGCATTATCTATGGACGATGTCATGGAATCACATTCCAGATTTGCAAGAGTTGATCCTTTAGGACGACAATTGCTAGCTATATCTCCAGGTAATGAAGGAAAATCATCAAAAGATTCAGCATTTAGTCAATCTGCTGATGGGAATACTATTACAATGAGTT
>JBJLGN010000026.1:0-70866 GCA_045564835.1 Dehalococcoidia bacterium | reverse complement strand
GGGATTTTCATATAGCAAATTAGTAAATCCATCTGACAAATAAAATCCTCCCATTTGCTCAAATATATCTAAATCACCATCAAGATCAAAATCAGCAAATCCAATACCATGGCCTTTTTGCAAATGCCCTAGTCCAAAAGAATGAGTTTGGTCTATAAAACTAATACCTTTGTTATTAATATAAAACGCATTTGGAATAATAGAATCTATATACGGATATCCTGTGCCAAGATAAATATCATCAAATCCGTCATTATTTAAATCTCCATAATTTCCTCCCATTACTGAATGTACTTTGTTCAAATTTAATTTTTTTGAATTTTCTACGTACTTTCCATTTCCATCGTTATTAAAAATTTTTATAGAATAATCTTCATCAATTTTGCCTTGATAACTTTCAATTGATTTTGTTATCCCATACTCATATCCTGAAGATAGAATATCTAAATCACCATCGTTGTCATAATCCCAAAACCAAGAGGTAAAACTAAAATAAGGCTCCGTGACTCCTAATTCTGATGCAATGTCAATTAACTTATTATTTCCTAAATTGCTATATAGTCTATTTGCGCCTCCGTAATTTGAAACAAACAAATCTAAATCACCATCATTATCGTAATCTCCCCAAGCAGCAGATTTACAATATTTATTATTTTGAGGATATAAGATCTGTGATATATCTACAAAGTTTCTATTTTCATTTACTAACAGCTGGCTAGGATATTTAATCATTTGATTTTCATCAGTTTCTGATTCATTACAACTAAACAAATCTAAATCGCCATCATTATCGTAATCTCCCCAAGCAGATGATTGCGAAGGATAGGCATAATTAGACAAACCTAATTCTTCAGTAACATCAGTAAATGTCATATCCTTGTTGTTTCTTAATAATGTATTAATCATTTCTCCTTCGTTAGAGAGCCAGCCTCCTCTCATTATATATATATCAAGATAACCATCATTGTTATAATCTGTACTTACTATATTCAAGCCACCCAATTGATTATTTAATCCTGATTCTTCTGTAATTTCAACAAATCCATCAACACCTTTATTTAAATAAAATTTTATCGAAGCACAAGGATTCCAAGTAGAAGATACAATATCAGCAAATCCATCATTATTAAAATCGTCAAATATAACTCCACCAGCTAAATCAACGTTGTATATTCCTAAATCTATTGATACATCTTTAAATTCGTTTTCATTATGTGGGTTAATTGATTTTGAAATATCAATAAGTAAATCTCTATCGACTCCATCAGGATATGAACCAAGATTCATATGTGCAACATTTAGCAACCATTTTGCATTTAAATTATTTGGATCTAAATCTATTAATTTAATCAAAATATTTAGTGCTTCTTTAGAGTAATCAGTTTTTTCATGTTTGTAATTATTATTAGTTGGAAGTTGGCATATTATTGAACCTCCTGGGATTACACAATTTTCATATTCAGCTGATTTAAGATAAATTAAAGCACCGGTTTCAAGAGTTACAATTTTAGAAACATCATCCATTTTGTCAAATTTATCTTTTTGCAAGAAAGTTTTAATAACTTCTCTAGAATTTTCAAAATTTCCTAGTCTTAACTCAGAATTAGCTAATCCTATATTTGCAATCCATAAATTGTAATCATCCTTGGCATTCTTGATTTTTATTTCCCAAATCTTATTTTGATTAGTTCCTATATACTTATTGGAACTGTTTTTTAATTTTTCACAATATGAATTAATGCTATCTAAAACAAAACTTTTATCAGAAATGTTAAAGTTATTTAAAATCAAAATTAATCCAAATAAAAATATAATAATTAACGATGAAATCAAGAACAAATATGTAAATTGTTTATTAAGCATATGAAACTTTTAAATTTAAATAATAATATACACAAAAAAAGATTAATTGGCATAATATTAATCTTAATTTCTACCCCTTTATTTTTCTTTTTAAATAGATTCCAAAAACTAGGAACAATCAAAGAAGAATTATTCACTGCCGCTGCGAGGAAAGGTGAATGTTTTCAAGGTTTTTGTGTTGGAGGAGATCCTGATGCAACTCTGATTTCAAGATGGATTAATTTTTCATTTGAATATTTAGAATTAGTTTTTTTAGGTATGATATTCGCTTTCGTAATTGCAGGTATTGTAGAATCTTTTATTTTTCCAAAAAAAGAAAACACAAGATTTTTCTCTCCTGGAATCAAAGGAATAATCAGGGGTTATATAATTGCTCCTACACTTAACTTGTGTTCAGCTTGTATTGTCCCTATTGTTAATTCGCTAAAAAACAAAGGGTCTTCTCTTGAATCAGTAATTGCCTTAGCACAAGGTTCTTCAACATTAAATTTTTTATCAATAATAATGATTTTTACAATATTTAGTTCTGATTTAGGATGGAATAGAATTATCGCAGGAGCAATCAGTGTCTTTTTATTTGGTCCTATAATATCACGTTTAACATATGGGCTAAATCAAAAAAATGAAATCCCAAATAATGTTTCTCCAATATCTATTGATAAAAATAATTCAATAATACAATCTTTAAGAGAGGGATTTAAAGATTTTTTAGAAATAACAAAATCAAATATAATCAAACTTGGCCCGATAATGATAGTAGCTGGTTTTGCTGCAGGTTTAATTATTCAATTTCTGTCAGCTGAAACTATAAACAATTATTTAGGTAATAATTTCAGGGGAATAGTAATTGCTAGCACTATTGGAGTACTTATTAACGTTCCTCTTTTATTTGAAATCCCTTTGGTAGTAACATTACTACTACTTGGCATGGGAGTTGCTCCAGCTTCATCTCTGTTATTTACTGCTGCCTCCGGTGGTCCAATTACATTTTGGGGATTAGGTAAAGTTCTACCTAAAAGATCTATATTTTACTATGCGAGTCTAATTTGGATTTTGGGCATTTTTACCGGCACACTTTCAATGATTATGTCTGATAATAATATGAGCTTAGGCATAAAGCTAACTGATAATGAACCAATAATAAGACAATCTGATTTTAACAATAATTCCTCTAATCATTTAAATAAAAATGACACAAATATTATATCTAGTACTCCAGATAGCAAATTAATCAAACCTGAATTTAATCCATTTGAAAAATTAACATATGAAAATTTCATTGGAGATACTGAAGTATGGAATTACAGACCAGGGGTTGTGATATTCGATTTCGACAGAGACGGAGATATGGACTTTTTGATTACAAACGGCAATGAATTTTCAAATTTTCTTTATCAGAATAATGGTAATAATAATTTTACAGACATATCACAAAGTGCAGGATTAGATGACAAAAATTTCAATGCTAGCGGTGCTGTTGCTTGTGATATAAATAATGATGGTTATCAAGATTTATATATTGGAGGCAAAGGATTTAATGGTGACGGGCTTGATTTTAGATCTTTACAAGATAAAGACGAGTTTATTGGAATAGAAGACAGATTATATATAAATTTACAAAACGGTAAATTTAAAGATATTACCAAGTCAGCATTTGGTAATAATTTAAATTACAGATCAGCAAGTAGTGTGATTTGCTCAGACATAGACAATGATGGATATTTAGACATATATGTTACTAATTTAATTGATGAAGATTTTTTTATGTCCAGCCTATTCTGGCCTTCTCATCCAGGTCACTATAATCTTTTATATAAGAACAATGGAAATGAAACATTTGAAGAAATAGCTAAACAATCAGGGGTACAAGGCCCAGAAGTAATAATGCTTAACCCTGAAGGTAAAGGAATATATTTTAGTGACCAAAATGGTAAAGAGTACATGGGATTTAATCCATTGGTAAAAGATAAAAATTCTAATATTGTAGGAGATCCAACAGGCCCATCACATGCTGCAATATTTTTTGATTACGACGATGATGGTGATCAAGACTTATGGGTTGCAAGCGATGGTGATCAGTTGCATATATTTAGAAACGATTCATCAGAAAACAAAATATTGTTCAAACATGTAAGTGAAGAATTAGGTTTAAATATCATTGGTAATTGGATGGGATTTACCGTGTCAGATTTTAACAACGATTTAATTGAAGATATTTTCGTAACAAATGCAGGGCCTCATCAGCGAATCGAAAAAAGTGGGATAAACAGTCCCGCAATTAAACCAGGAGGAGATTGCAAATACCACGAGCTTTATGAGTTAGGAACATGTTTACACTTATTCTTAGTGAATCAAAAAACATCTAATATATTTGAAGATAAAACTGAAGAAATTAATATTGTGCCATCTCCTTATCTCCCTGCTGAAGCAACAGTTAAAAATATTAAAAAAGAAGCAAAAATACCTAAAGGTTTAGGAGCATATGATTTTGGTTACGGAGTAACAGCGTTTGATTTTAATAATGACACAATAAAAGATATATATTGGCTAGGATCAGAAGTAGGAAGAGGGGAAGGCCCGGGTGGGAATATATATCCTTCAGCTGGAAGAATGTTAATGGGGCTTCCAAATTTAGAATATGAAGACGTGACTGTAAGAGCTAGAGTTCTTGATATTCAAGGTATAAATTATAATAAATATTTTTCAAATCTAAAAACAAATGAAATTCCTGACGAAAAATATAATTTAAAATACAAAGTTCATACTAAATATCACGAAAATGGAAAAGGCTTAGCTCATGGAGATCTGAATGGCGATGGTTATTTAGATTTGATTGGCACAAACAGCAGTGGCCCTGTATGGTCAGGAACACTCGATGATGCTCCTGGTCCATTCTTTGTTTGGATAAATGGTGGGGGAAGTAAAAATTGGATAGATATTAAGCTTACTGGGGGTAAAGGTATTAATGGAACGGGCAGTAACGCGGATGGTATAGGTGCAAAAGTTTATATAGAAACTAAAGATGTAAACAGTAATAAATCAATACAAATGCAAGAAGTAAGAGCAGGTTCCAGTTATTTGTCAATGAATTCAATAAACTTAGAATTTGGTTTGGGAGATATTGAAATGATTGATAAAATTACTGTAATATGGCCAAGTGGAATTACACAAACACTACAAAATATTAATTCCAATCAAAAAATTAATATAATTGAATCAAAGAATTAAACAGGGGGAAGTGGCGGAATTGGTAGACGCGCTTGACTTAGGATCAAGTGTTCATAGAACGTGAGAGTTCGAGTCTCTCCTTCCCCAAACTTATCAAATAATTTTCTTTAAAGTATCTGCTATTTGCCCTGGATGGGTTACAATCTCACAACCAGCTTCCTTCAGAGCATTCATTTTTGATTCAGCTTTTCCAGAATCACCACTAATAACTGCACCAGCGTGTCCCATTCTTTTGCCTTCAGGTGCGCTTGCTCCAACTATTAAAGCTGCAATTGGTTTGGTATTTTTTACTCTGATTAAATATTCCGCAGCTTCTTGTTCTTTTGTACCACCAATTTCACCAATAAATACTATTCCCTCTGTTTCTTCATCTTTGATGAAATAGTCTAAAACATTAATGAATGTTGTCCCTACTATAGGATCTCCTCCTATTCCTACGCACAAAGATTGTCCTATGCCATTTTTTGTTAATTGATCTACAGCCTCATAAGTTAAAGTTCCACTTCTTGAAACCACTCCTATTTTCCCCGGCATAAAAATATCTCCAGGCATTATGCCGATTTTGCATTTTTTAGAAGGATTGATTAAACCAGGGCAATTCGGACCAATTAAAGTAACTCCGAGATCATTAGCAATTTTATAAATTTTAATCATTTCATTAACAGGTATTCCTTCTGTTATGCATATAACTGTCTTAATCCCAGAATATATAGCTTCTAGAATAGCATCAGGTGCGAATGGCGCTGGAACAAAAATTAAAGAGGTGTTAGCACTAGTTTCAATTGTTGCTTCTTTCATTGAATCATATACTTTTATTGAATCATTGAAAACTTGACCACCTCTGCCAGGAGTTACACCTGCAACAATGTTTGTACCGTACTCTAGACATCTTAACGCATGAAATCCGCCTTCTTTTCCAGTTATTCCTTGAACAATTACTTTTGTATTATCATCGATTTTTAAAGACAAAATTTACTCCTCTTTAGATAATATTTGTGAAATTTGATCTAAATTTTCAGCAAAAGAAATATTAAATTTTGTTTCACTTAATATTCTTTTTCCTTCTTCGCTATTAGTGCCTTGCATCCTTATAATTAGCTTAGGTGATGTTCCCTCAAACTCTTTCAATGCTAAAATAAATCCTCTTGCAGCAACATCGCATCTTAAAATTCCACCAAATAAATTAACCAATACAATTTTTACATTTTCATCAGATAGAACAGCCAGCATAGCTTTTGAAACTTTGTCTTCGTCTGCTCCTCCTCCTATGTCTAAAAAATTTGCAGGATTTAAGCCTGTTGATTGAATAACATCCATGGTAGCCATAGCCAAGCCAGCACCATTTACAATACATCCCACGCTTCCTTTAAGTTGTACATACTTAATTCCAAGTTCAGCCGCTTTTGTCTCTACTTCATTTTCCTGACTCAAATCTCTTAATTCAACAATATCTTTATTTCTAAACAAAGCATCTTCGTCGAAAGTAATTTTTGCATCTAAGGCTATTATTTCATTATCTTCATTAAGTATTAAAGGATTAATTTCTATTAAAGAACAGTCTTTATCCAAATATAATTTATATAATCCTCGTATAATTTTATTTAACTGAGAAAAAAGATTTTTTTCTAGAGAAAGAAAATCTAAAATTTCTCTAACGTGAAAATCTGAAGGTCCTAATATAGTATTTATTGGAAGACTAAATATTTTTTCGGGATTTGTTGATGCAACTTCTTCGATATCTGTCCCCCCCTCAGGGCTGGCAATAATATTTACCGATTGATTGCTACCATCAACTAACAAAGCTAAATACATTTCAGAGACTATTTTACTAGCTTCCTCTACAAGAATTTTATTGACAATAACAGAATCATCTCCTGTCTGAAATGTTTGAAATAAATTACCAAAAAAATTGTCTGCAAAATCAACTGCATCTTCTTTGTTATCTACTAATTTAACGCCTCCTGCTTTTCCTCTACCACCAGCATGAACTTGTACTTTTAAAACTGCCTTAGATCCAAAGTCATTAAAATGATTTAACAATTCATCTTTATCGACAGAAACTTTGCTTTTAGGAACAGGTATCCCAAATTCATTTAATAATTTTTTGGATTGGTATTCATGTATTTTCAAATTTGATCCTTATAAATCGGAGAGAGTGGGATTCGAACCCACGATAATCGTAAAATTATACTGGTTTTCAAGACCAGCGCCTTAAACCACTCGGCCATCTCTCCATTTTCAATTATTCATAAATTGTAAAAAGACATTATATCAATTGTAATGTCTTTTCCAAATTATAACTTAGATTAAAAGTAATCTTTATATTATTTATTACAACTATTTTGATAAAATCGAACTGTTAATAAAAATTAAAGATCAAACATGAATTCCAAAAATATCATCATTCGTGGTGCGAAAGAACATAATCTAAAAAATATCGACATCAATATACCAAGAGAAAAATTTGTTGTGATTACAGGACTATCTGGCTCAGGGAAAAGTTCTTTAGCATTCGACACGATATATGCTGAAGGAAGAAGAAGATATGTAGAATCACTCTCTGCATATGCTAGACAATTTTTGGGAAATCTTGAAAAACCAAATGTAGATTATATTGAAGGGTTATCTCCTGCAATCTCTATTGATCAAAAAGGGATTTCTAAAAACCCTAGGTCTACTGTAGGAACAACTACAGAAATATACGATTATCTTAGAATACTTTTTGCACGTATAGGCACGCCTCATTGTATAAATTGTGGAAAAAAAGTTGTTAAACAAACACTACAACAAATAGTTGACTCAATATTACTTACACCAAATGAAACAAGATTTATGATTCTATCTCCGATAATAAGGCATAAAAAAGGTGAACATAAAGAAACTCTAAATATGACTAAGAAATCAGGATTTGTGAGAGCCAGAATAGATGGTGAAATACATGAATTATCAACCGAAATAAATTTAGATAAAAATAAGTGGCATTCAATAGATATTATTGTGGATAGATTAGTAATAAATGAATCTCTAGATATAGATAGACTTACAAACTCTGTAGAAACATCCCTCAAGCTTTCTAATGGATTAACAATGATCACATTAGAAAATGGTGAAGAATTAAAGTTTTCAGAAAACTTCTCTTGCCCTGATTGCAACATAAGTATTGAAGAAATCGAACCAAGAAATTTTAGCTTTAACAGCCCTAAAGGAGCGTGTAAATCATGCTCGGGAATTGGGCATTCACTAAAAGCTGATTCATCTTTAATTATACCTAATCTAGAAATAAGTATTAACGAAGGAGGGATAGCTCCATGGTTTAGATCCGGAAGATACGCTAACATATATAAAGGAATCTTAGAGTCATTATCATTAAATTATGGCTTTTCTTTAGATGTTCCAATAAAAAAATTAAACAAAAAACATGTTGAAATCATATTACACGGTTCAAAAAATGAACCATTATATTTTAACTACACCTCACAACGATTTGGTAAGCAACAATACCAAAAACCTTTTGAAGGATTATTGAATAATTTAAACAGACGACATAATAGAACCAATTCTGATTTTGCACGAGATGACATAGAAAAATATATGTCAAAAGAAATCTGTGTTGAATGTAATGGATTTAGGCTTCAAAAAGAATCTTTAAATATAAAAATCCTCAAAAAAAATATTATAGATTTAACTTTGATGAATATATCAGAATTACAGAATTGGATAGAGCAAATTTCCAATTCTAATTCTAAAACTATTCTCAGTAACAGAGAATTTTTAATTGGAGAAAGATTAATTAACGAAATAAATTCAAGGTTAGAATTTCTACTTGGGATTGGTTTGAAATATCTTTCGCTTTCAAGATCATCAGGTACCTTGAGTGGAGGGGAGGCCCAAAGAATCAAATTAGCTACACAGATAGGTTCTGGGCTTACTGGAGTAATATATGTTTGTGACGAACCGTCCATTGGTTTGCATGCGGCAGATGACGAAATGTTAATTAACACATTAAAAAAATTACGTGATTTAGGTAATTCAGTTATCGTGGTTGAGCATGACGAATCAATAATCAGATCGGCCGATCATATAATTGATATGGGACCTGGCGCAGGTGAGTTTGGAGGAAGTATTATAACTGAAGGAAATTTAAATAAAATTATCAAATCTAAAAAATCTTTAACCGGAGCCTATCTATCAAACAAAATTGTAATCAATAATCACAAAAACAGGAAACAAAATAAATCTAAATATATCAAAATTAACAAGGCTGCTGAAAATAATTTGCAAAATGTTAATGTTAAAATTCCACTAGGGTTATTTGTTGTTGTGACAGGTGTGTCTGGATCAGGGAAAAGCACTCTTGTTAACGAAATAATATACAAAGCTATTGCTCAAAAAATAAACAGGTCAAAACAAAAACCTGGCAAATTTGAATCTATTGAAGGGATAGATAATATTGATAAAATAATCAATATAGATCAATCACCAATAGGAAGAACTCCAAGAAGTAACTCTGCAACATATACGGGCACCTTCACTTTTATAAGAGAACTTTTTGCCAATCTTCCAGAGTCAAAATCAAGAGGATATAAACCAGGTAGATTTTCATTCAATGTAAAAGGAGGCAGATGTGAAAATTGTTCTGGAGATGGAGTGATCAACATCGAAATGCAATTTTTACCTGACATTTCTATAACGTGTGATATATGCAAAGGGAAAAGGTATAACAGAGAAGCGCTAGAAATCAAAATTAGAGGCAAAAACATATCCGATGTTTTATCTATGAGTGTAGATGAGGCTTTGATTTTTTTTGAAAACATACCATCAATAAACAGAAAACTGAAAACTTTGCAAAACGTTGGGCTCGGATATATTAAGTTAGGGCAACCAGCTACACAATTAAGTGGGGGCGAAGCTCAAAGAATTAAATTGTCATCCGAACTATCAAAAAGATCCACAGGTAAAACTTTATATATTTTAGATGAACCAACTACAGGCTTGTCATTTCAAGATTGCAACATGTTAATCCAAGTTTTACAACAATTAGTTGACTCAGGTAATAGCGTACTAATCATTGAACATCATTTAGATATTATAAAATCAGCCGATTGGATAGTAGATCTAGGTCCTGGAGCAGGGGATGAAGGTGGTCATATTATTTACGAAGGAAATATTAAGCAATTACTAAATGAAAAACAATCACTGACTAGTGAATTTTTAAAAAAACATCTTAATAGTAAAAAATGATATAATACCAGAGTATCATTAAATATATTTCGAGGTTAAAAATGCCGGTTATTGCACTCGGAGGTCTGACAGCAGGTGGTGGAAGAATCATCGGGCCCAAAGTAGCTAAAAAATTGAATATAGACTACGTTGATAAAGATATAATTAAGCAAGCTGCTTTACAAAGTGGAATGGACATAGAGCTATTTACAAAAAAAGAAGAAAAGCCATCTACATTTAGTGAATCAATATTACAAAAAGTTTCTAATATCCTAGAAAAATCAGCTTATTCAGGCGCGGTAGGAGACCCTCATTTTGGTCCTGGCGCAGCAGCTTTTCTTACTCATGAATTTGAAGACCTTAGTTCAGAAGAAAACAGTGAAAAATACCATTTAAATGATGTGGATTACTCAAAAGGTGTGCAGCAAACTGTTCTTCAGTTAGCAGAATTAGGTAGTATAGTTATAGTAGGTCGAGGTGCTAATATTATTCTCAAAAATCATCCGAAAGTCTTAAGAGTTGGATTGATTGCAGAAGAAGAAGATAGAATAAATAGAATTGCTTCATTTGAAAATGTTAACAAAGAAGAAGCAAAAGAATTAATGGAAAACCGAGACAAAGCTCGAATTCAATATTTTAATAAAGTATTCGATATTCAAGACCCTGATAGCAGATTTAACTACCATGCAGTTCTAAATACAAGCTCTATGAATTTTGATATTGCTACAGATATAATCGTTGATTTAGCAAAAGATCTGCATTTAGACAACTAAAAAGTACTGTATACTAAATTACCATCCACTACTGTCCCCAATATTTCAATGTTCAATATTTTTGACGGGTCTAAATCGAATATATTTTGATCTATCAATGTAAAGTCTGCAATATATCCTTCTGATATTTCTCCTTTGATATTTTCTTTAAAGGATCCATACGCGGCATATTTTGTAAACATATTTACAGCCTCTTTAATATTAAGTTTTTCTTTGGAGTTCCATCCGTTAACAGGTATATAATTTATTTTTTGCCTATTAACTGCAGCATGAATTCCAATTAAAGGAGAGCAATCTTCTACTGGGAAGTCAGAGCCTCCCATTATTTTTATTTTATTTTGTAATAAAGTATCCCATAAATATGCATCTTCAATTCTAGGGCCTAACCTATCTTCTGCCATATACATATCTGAAATACAATGAACAGGTTGTATGCTTGCAATAACATTATTTTTAAAAATTCTTTTTAAATCGTTTTTTTTGATAATTTGAGCATGCTCTATCCTGGTACGGTGATCGGATGGTAAAGATTTAGACTCCCTTACATCTTCTACTGCATTTATTAACTCTCTATTAGCCTTATCTCCAATTGCATGAACGCATACTTGAAAATTTTTATTAAAAGCTTTTTTTAATAAATTTTTTAATTTACTTCTATCTAATATCAAAATTCCTTTAGTATCATAATCGCTATAATTTTCTATAAGGGCAGCTCCTCTTGATCCTAGTGCTCCATCAGAAACTAATTTAACACTTCTTAATTCAAAAAGATGTTTATCAATAATATTTACACCTTTTTCAAATAATTCCTGGTTAGCCATCGCGTATACTCTTATTTTTAGTTTATTTTCTTTAACTAGTGATAAATAAGCTCGGTATTGAATGTCATTTATTCCCGCATCATGGATTTCTGTAATTCCTTGAGACAAACAAATTTTTTGTGCTTCAATTATCCAATTTTTCACGTCTTCAATTGTTTCATTAGGTATAACGTTCTTTATTAAACTTTGTGCTTTATCCACTAAAATACCTGAAACCTCATTATTATCTATCAATATTTCTCCCCCATCAGGTGAGATGGTATTAGTGTCTATTCCAGCTAGTTCAATACCTTTTTTATTTACCCACACAGCATGAGCGTCAACTCTAGTCATGATCACTGGAATATCTGGGAATTTTGAACTCAGTTTTTTATTGTTAGGAAGTGATTTGGTGTCCCAATTCTCTTGATTCCATCCCCATCCAAGTATGCATTTCAATGATTTGTTTTGTTTATAAAACTCATCAATTTTATCAATTGCATCTTCTTCGGAATCACATGTGGACAAATCAACTTCAAATTGGTTTTTACCCAAGTGTGTCATGTGCCCATGTCCATCAACAAATCCTGGGATTAAAAATGCGTTATTACAATCTATAAAATCAATTCCATTTTCAGGAGGGCTGTAAGAAATTTTGTCGATAACTCCATTTTTTACATAGATTGTAATTTGCTTTGCCTGACCATTATCATGATTTATTAAATTTAAATTTGAATATACTTTGATATTAGTTTTCATTTTTACATCTCATTAAATAAATCAAATAATGTTTTATCAGATTTAGTTAAATAATTTTTTATTATTTCGGCCGTACCTAACGATAACATCATTCCTTGAGTAAAATGTCCCGAAGCAAACAAAATATTATCGCTATCAAATAGTTTTTTGATTATAGGAGTTCCTTTTTTTGACTGAGGTCTTATGCCAGAATTAGCAGATATAAATTCAAGATTTTCTATACTACCTAAATATTTTTTTGCAACTTCTAAACAAAAATTAATTCCTTCCAATTCTATAGTATTATCGCTCATACCATAATGCTTAGAAGCTCCAATATAAATCAGACCACTATCTCTGGGAACTAAATATCCTTGATATTTTGGGCCTTCGTCAGTTTGTCCATAACTTCCGTCTCCAATAGTATAAGGTAGCTCAAATTCTTTTGATCTCACCAAAATATATTGGCCTTTCACTGGATTTATAATTAATTCTTCAGAAATATCATATTTTTCTAAGATATTGAATGAGCCTGTCGCAAAAACTATATTATTTGCCAAATAATTACGTTTTGAAGTAATTATTTGATTTGTATTATCATTTTCAATCTTGAAATCAAGAAATTCTTCATTTTCAAAAATATCAGAGCCCATTTTCAATATGGCATTTTTTAATTTGCTCACAAAATCTAATCCATCTACATATCCTTCATCAGGAAAAAACATTCCACCCCTAATTTCTTCAGATAAAAAATTTAATTCATTTTTTTGATTTCTATCAGTTATCAATTCAGACTTAACACCCAATTTGTTTGTTATATCTGACAAATTTTTTAATAACTCTAGCTCTTTGTCATCAAAAGCTGTTCTAAATATTCCTGTTTTATTAAAAGGGCATTCAATTTCCAATTCCTCAAATTCATCTTCTAGTTTTAAAAACATTTCATAACTTAATTCTCTTATTTGCCTCATAGGAGAATTAATTTGATCATCTCCATAAAATAAAGGAGAAATCACACCAGCAGCTGCCTGTGTTGCTCCATTTCCAAGAGAATTTTTTTCAATAACTGCACATCTGATATTACTTTTAGACAATTTATAAGCAATACTTATGCCTATAACCCCTCCTCCAATAATTATGACATCATAAATTTCACTCTTACTTACCATACTTTTCCTTATGCGATTTACACATTATTTTTTACTATTTCTATCAAATTAATTACTAATTTAATTGTTATTTTTAATAAAATTTGTTTTATTCGGCTAAAATTTGTAAAAAAAAGACATCTAAACCTATTTTCTATGAATGAGATTCTGTATATATTTCATTCAGTATAATAATTTTTTATATATTCTTTATTGTTTACTGTATATATTTGTACAACCTTTTAGCAATAAATAACATACAAAATAGTTATTATTTATATAGGAAGAAGAGTCGATTTATGATAAGATACTTTTCTGAATTTGATTAAATATTGAAAAAATAAAGGTGCGAAGATCATGCCCAAAAAAAACATATTGAGATACACAGCTTTAATAATGGCAATAGCATTTGTAGCTTTGCCAGCAAAACTAATTCATGCAGCAACAGTTTCAGGAAGTGGTTCTGCAATGATTTCAACAGGATCATCTGCAGGTAACACACTAACAGTAAGTATGACTGGTGTTACTCCACCAACTGGCACAATGAGCTATAATGCTTATTTGCTTGATGACTCCATGAAAAAGACAAATATTGGCGCAGTCAGTGTCGATGAAGATGGCGCAGCCAAGCTTTCCTACACTTCTGATTCTGATATTTTACTTAACTTCAGAAGACTTGAAGTGAGGGAGGAATCTGGAGCATCTTCTAGAATTATTTTTGCGAACACTATTCCAGGACAAGATGTTAAAAACATTAGAGCCTTGGTAAATAAAGATTCACAAATAGGCGCTCTTGAAGCAGTATTAGACTCAGCAATTACGCATGCTACTGCAGGGAAGAATGCCAAAACTACAGAAGACCTCGTTTTGAATTCAAAGAAAATGATGGATGTTATAAGTGGTAACGTTGGAAACGGAGTTGCAGCACATATCAAGTTAGCCAAAGATTCTGTAACAAAAGCAATGGGTACTAACATTACAGGATCGTATGTTTACGATAATGGAACAACTGCTAATAATGCTCTAGATATTATCCAGAGTAATGCTGATGCAGCTGTACTATCTGGAACACAGGCTCAAACTTTTTCAAACTTTGAGACAGGTGCAATTTTAATGAACGATGCTTTGAACTCATTAATGAGAGCTAAAAATCAAGGTACGGTTCTAGCAACCTCTGAAGCTTACCAAATGGGATCCTTCAAATTATCTAAACTTGATGATATCTACACCACAATTAAAAACGATACTAGGTTAACTAAATTAGCTAAAGCAGTTAATACTGCAGGAATGACATCCGATCTTTCAGCTACTGGACCTATGACGTTAATTGCACCAACTGACTCAGCTATAACTTCATATGGAGATGATAAATGGAGCAAACTATCATCAAACTCAGCAAATTTGAAAAGAGCTCTAGAAGTTCATGTATTAACTGGACACATTTTATCGGGTGATTCGAAAATTGATATAAGAATTCTAGATAGCAATCAGGCAAGCTACACAGCAACAGACATTGAAGCTAGCAACGGTATAATCCATCTAGTTGATACAGTAATTGCAAGAAGAGGACCTTTCCCAGGCCTTCCAAGTGTAGGAGCTTATGATACTAACATGCAAAACTTGTCTTACATTATTTTGACTCTAGGTATTATGCTAATAGCAATATCAGGTTATGTTAGATTAAATTATAGAAGAAATAACTAACACACTTACAAAATATAAAAAAAAAGCTCGATTTAATTATCGAGCTTTTTTTTTTACCAATTCATAGTAGAAGCAATAACAGGCATATTATCCTTAAATATTTCTTTTATTTGGTCAGCTATATCCATGTGTTCTTTCTGTGTGCCATGACCTGTTCTAAGGTCTATGTAGTGCATCCAACTTCTAATTGTTCCAGTCATATACATTCTTGTTGTAGTTGCTTGTGGTAAAACAAATCTGGCACTTTCTTTGGCAATTCCTTGATCTAACATGTCGTTGTATAATTTTGTAGACTCGTCAAAATGGTTTCTAATTCTAGAATAAAATTCTTGTTTAACATTCTCAGAAATATCATCAATTGAGTTTTGTCTATTTTTTGTGTCTTGTCTTCTTAAATCAGGTAAATCTATAGAGTCATTGATAAGATTTTTTTCTGCATATCTTTGACTAAACTGTTGGTAGGTAAAAGATCTATGCCTTAATATTTGCGTAGCGATAGCAAGTGTAGTTTGAATTTCAATAGTCATATATGCTTGTTCAAATGGTGACCAATGATAATGTTCAATCATATACTTTAACAATCCTCCATAGTTTTCATTTTCTTGATTTTTAGGATTGCTAACTCTTGCAATATAAGCAATTGTTTCTTCGGCTTTTGGAGTGATTGATACTAATTTAGCAATATTCATAATAAATACAGTATATATTATTTTATATTATCAAATTAACGGGATTTTCCAAATTGTTTTTTAATTCTGCTATAAATAATGCTCCCGCCGCTCCATCTGTAACTCTATGATCTGCGGACAAACTTGCATGCATAATATTTGAAACAGATATACTGTCTTCGACAACAACGGGTGTTTTCTTAACTGAGCCTACTGCTAGCATAGAAGTTTGAGGAGGTAGAATTATTGCCAAAAAATTACTAACATCAAACATACCCAAATTACTAATAGAAAAAGTTCCTTTAGTATATTCAGCACTTGTCAATTTACCATTTTTAGTTCTTTCAACCAAATCTTTCGTAGAAGTAGATATGTCTTTAATATCTTTATCATTACAACCAATAATTGCAGGAAGAATCAATCCGTCATTAAGAGCTATAGCTATAGAAATATTTATTTCATCATTTGAAATTACTGAATTATTTTCATATCTACTATTAAAAACAGGATATTTTTTTAATGTTTCTATAGCAGCTTTAATTATCAAATCATTGATGCTAATTTTAATATTTTGACTTTCTAATTTCAAATTAATTTGAGATCGTATTTCTAAGGCTTTATCCATATTAATTTCAGTAGAAAGGTAATAATGAGGAACTTCTTGTTTGCTTCTTTGAGTAACTCTTGCTATTTGTGCACGCATCTTGTTACTTTCTTGTGGATTATTCAATTTAGGATCGCTCTGATCATCTGGCTTCGGGGTAGTTGGCTTGGAAGGAACAATCTCAACTACTTCTGGCGAATTACTTCCATCAATAATATTCATAACATCTGACTTAACTATCCTTCCTCCTGGACCAGTCCCTGATACATCTCTTAGGTCTACATTATTATCTTTCGCCAAAACCTTTGCTAATGGAGACGCTTTTATTTTTATATTCAATAATTCATTACTTTCTGGTTCTTCAATGTTTGATTCGACAGATACTTCCTCAGATTCGACAGATACTTCCTCAGATTCGACAGATACTTCCTCAGATTCGACAGATACTTCCTCAGATTCGAGAGATACTTCCTCAGATCCATCTCCAACAATCGCAATAGCATCGCCAACATTAACCTTAGTTCCTTCTTCAACTAAAATTTCTTGCAAAGTCCCTTCGGCATATGATTCAAATTCTACAACAGCTTTATCTGTTTCAATTTCAGCTATAGGATCACCTATACTAACATCTGAGCCCACTTCTTTAAGCCACTTAACTACAACACCTTCTTTCATGTCATACCCCATCTGAGGCATGTTAAGTTTTTCTGCCAATTTATAACCTCCTATAAACCAATTAAATCTTTAATTCTATTCAGTACTCTTTTTGTATTTGGAACAACTTGGTCTTCTAAATCAGCACTGTAAGGCATAGGAATATTCATGCTATTTACTACTGCAATTGGAGCATCTAGATCATCAAAACAATTTTCTTGAATAACTGAACTTATATATGCCCCAAATGATCCAGTTTCCCAATACTCATCTAATATTACTACTTTATTGGTTTTTTTAACAGAATTAAATATCAATTCAAAATCAATAGGATTTAAAGTTCTAAGATCAATTATCTCGCACTGAATACTTTTTTCTTTTAATTTACCAGAAACATCTTGAGCAACAGGTATCATCCCTGACCATGCGATAATAGTAAGATCCTCTCCTGGTTCAAGGATCTTTGGAATCCCTATGGGGGTTTCGTAATATTGATCTGGTACTTCTCCATTTACTCCATATAACATAGCATGCTCAACAAAAATTATTGGATTATTGTCATTCACTGATGATCTCAGCAAGCCTAAAGCATCATTGGGGTTTGAAGGAGCAACAACTTTTAATCCTGGCACAGAAGCATACCACCCTTCAAAGCTTTGAGAATGTGTTGCTGCTAATCTTCCACCTGCCCCAGTTACTGTTCTTATAATTATCGGAACACTTAGTTGCCCATCAGACATATAGTGCATCTTAGCTGCGTGATTAACAATCTGATCAATTGCTAGTAATGAGAAGTTTATTGTCATAATCTCCACAATTGGCTTCATTCCAATCATAGAAGAGCCTATGGCAGCTCCAACAAATCCAGATTCAGATATAGGAGTATCCATAATTTTTTCTGGGCCATAATCTTCATATAAATCTTTAGTAACAGCATACGGACCACCGTACATACCTATGTCTTCTCCCATTAAAAATACTTTTTCATTTGTATCAAGCGCTTCTCTTAATCCATTTGCAAGAGCTTGTCTCAAATTCATTTCAGGCATTTTATAAACTCATTTACTAATTATTATTATAAATTTTATCTGCAGCAACACTCATATCAGGAAATGGACTGTTTTCTGCAAAATCTAAACACTCTTTAATGACTGCTTTTACTTCTTCGTTAACCAATTCAACTTCTTCTTTGGTCAAAACATCATTTGTGTAACAATGCTGTTTAAACAATTCAATAGGATCTTTTTCTTTTTGCCATTGTTGAACTTCTTCGTTTTCTCTGTAAGCAGAAGGGTCAGCCATAGAATGTCCTCTAAATCTATAAGTCATTGCTTCAATTAATATTGGCCCCCTTTCATTCCTGATTTTATCAATAGCTTCACGTGCAGAGTCTCTAACTGTCAAAACATCCATGCCATCTATTTTTGTTGAAGGCATGTTATATAAATCAGCAAATTTATATAACATCTCAGGATTTGCTGAAGATCTTTTCACATGCGTTCCCATACCATATTGATTATTTTCTAAATAAAATATTATTGGAAGTTCCCATAAAGCAGCCAGATTCATTGATTCATGAAATTCTCCTTCATTTACAGCACCGTCTCCAAAGAAACACATTACTAATCCTTTTCTCTTTTGTTTTTTTATGCCTAAAGCAATCCCTACTGCTATTGGCATATGCCCGCCAACAATGGCATGTCCACCCATAAAATTTAAATTAGAATCAAAAAGATGCATAGATCCACCTTTCCCTCTACTTGTACCGTCAACTTTGCCATATAGTTCAGCCATTGCTTTATTAGGGTCCATACCTCTTGCTAATGCATGACCATGGTCTCTGTAATGCGTGATTATATAATCATCTTGGGAAAGTTCTGAAATTGATCCAACTGCAATAGCTTCTTCTCCAATATACAAATGCAAAAAACCTTTTATTTTTCCTTGCATATACATTCTTCCACAAGCCTCTTCAAATTGCCTAATCTTCAGCATTTCAAACAGATATTTTTTTGCTATTTTTTTATCCATAAAAGTAACTTTTTGTTATATGTGTATCGCACTACCAAGTGAACCAAGTGCAGATTCTTTTAATACTTCCGAAATAGTTGGATGAGGATGGACCAAATCTCCTATTTCCTTCGAAGAACCCTCAAGTAATTTTAAGATCCCAATTTCACCTAATAATTCTGAAACATTAGACCCAATAAGATGGGCTCCTAATAGTTCTCCAATTTCCGAATCAAAAATTAGTTTTGAAAAACCTTCAGTATCTCCCAAGCCCAATGCTTTACCACTTGCAGCTAGAGGAAAAGTTCCTGTTTTTATTTTATACCCCTGTTCTTTAGCTTCTTCTTCAGTTAATCCTATACTGGCAACTTGAGGTTCGCAATATATGGCTCTAGGCATATCTAAGTAATTTTTTATTGGCTCAGGATTTAATCCTGCAATTTTCTCAACGGCAACAACTCCTTGATGGGAAGCTACATGAGCTTGTAAAAGTTTTCCAGTAACATCGCCAATTGCATAAATATTACTAATATTTGTATTCATATATTCATCAATTTTGATCCAGCCATTATCTAATTCTATTCCTACATTTTCAAGGCCTAAATTATTAGTATTTGCTTCAGCACCAACTGCAACCATAAGAATATCAAACTCCATTGAAGATTCTTCGCCATCAACAGATAAATTTGCCAATACAGATTTGTCTGATACTTCTAAATTGTTTATTTGAGTGTTTGGTAGGATATTTATTCCCTTTTTTTCATATAGCTTAGTTAATTCTTTACTTACATCTAAATCTTCTTTGTTCAGGATACGATCAGCAAGTTCGATTATAGTTACATCACTTCCATATGCATTGAAAATATAACTGAATTCAATCCCCGTTGCGCCACCACCTACAATAGCAATTTTTTTAGGTACATCATTTAATTCTAATGCTTGCCTACTAGTAATAACTCTTTTCTCATCGACAGGCATGTTAGGAAACTCACGAAAATTTGATCCCGTAGCAAGGATAATATTATCAGCAGTTATAATTTTATCTGAATTTTGTAATTTAATTTCATTACTATTATTAATAGTTGCGGTATCAGAAATTAGCTCAACTTTATTCTTTTTTAATAAAAATCCCACGCCTGATGTCAATTTCTTGACCACTTTTCTACTTCTTTTTACTGCTTCAGAAAAATCTGGAGAAAAATTATCTATGTGTATACCAAATTCTTTTGAATTCTTAATCAAATTCAAAACTTCAGCGTTTCTTAGTAATGCTTTTGAAGGAATACAGCCCCAATTAAGGCATAATCCTCCCACGATATCTTTTTCAATTAAAGAAGTTTTTAATCCCAATTGAGCCGCTCTTATAGCTGCTACATATCCACCAGGACCTCCACCTATTACTACTACTTGATAATCGTTCAAATAAACACCTGCTTAAATTTAAAGATATATTATAACAAAAAATTAAAAAGAACTTTTTTCAAATTTTTCTTTAGTTAACGAAACATGTAATATAAAATATTAACAACTTTATTGATAATTCAATTTGTATAAAAACATATGGCTAAAATTGTTCATAATAATATAATCGACAAATCTCCTCATAAGACATACTCAAAAACATTAATAGATTCAAAATCTGGATGTAAAAACTTAATTCAAAGTATTTTGTATCTAAAAGATAATTCAATAATCTTTAACAAAACAAAAAAATCACAAAAAATTGCTTATATTTTAAGTGGGAAGATATCACTGATTACTGAGTATGAAAACAACAAATTAATACTAGAATCAGGCTCAGCATTTTTAATTGACCAAAATATAAAATTAGAAATAAAAAATTTAGCAACTGACTACTCATCGATATTAATCATACAGAGCCCGCAGTTTGAAGACCAAAACTTAAAAGAAGCTGACATCGAACACAATTCACATTTAATACCATTTATAAATAAAAGAACACAACCTCCATTACCCGCTGGTAAGGATAGATATTTCAAATTATTAATGGACCCTAAGTTTGGATCTAAATATGTTACTCAATTTTTAGGATATATAAAAAAAGTAAAAGCTCCTTTCCATGAGCATACATACGAAGAAGTTATTTACATAATAAAAGGAGAAGGAATTGTACATTATGACGACAAACAGGCAACAATCAAAGAGGGTAATAGTGTATATTTGCCACCTGGTACTATGCATAGACTAGAAAATAAAAATTCAAAATTAGAACTTGAACTTATAGGAGTTTTTTGCCCTGCTGGAAGTCCTGCAGACAAAAAAGAAAAACCAAATGAATCTTAAAAATAATTATCATTGGGTTATGCTTTTTTTAATGTGGAGTGTCTATACGTGTTTTGGTTTAGTTAGTGGATCATTATCTCCGATTTCACCACTATTAATTGATAAATTAAATCTTACTTACACACAAATGGGTATGATATTAGGATTTTGGCAATTTATTTATATCTTTACTGCGATACCAACTGGAACAATCATAGATAAATGGAAATTAAAAAAATCAGTATTAATTGGCATTATAGTAATGTTAATTTCTATGATTACAAGAGGTCTGGCTATAAATTTTTATACATTAATGCTTTCAGTTGCACTCTTTGGTTTTGGAGGACCAATAGCATCTTCTGGATCTCCAAAATTAGTGGCAACATGGTTCAAAGATTCAAAAAGAGGAATAGCATCTGGAATTTATACAACTGGCCCAGTAATTGGTAATGCTATAGCTTTTGCAACGGCAGCAAATATTACTCTATATTTTGATAATTGGAGGATGATTTCTTTAGTTTACGGTATTGTTCTAATTTTTATAATGTTTGTATGGATATTATTCTCAAAAAACGAAAATTCAACCAATATCAAACCTCTGCCATCCAGTAAAACTTCATATAAAGAATTATTCAAAATTGAAACCGTCAGAACCATCATGGCATTATCTATTATTTTTTTCTTTATAAATCATTCAATGGGAGCATGGGCTCCGTCTATGCTTATAGACAAAAATTTCAGCATAACTCAAGCTGGGTATATAACTTCTGCTTGCACAATAATAAGTTTGCTATCTCTGATATTAATAACATCATTATTTCCTAAAGGTAAAAGAAAAGAAGCTATTATCTATATTCTTGTACTTTGCTCGATTGGATGCATTGGAATAGGGTTTTCATCAGGATATTTGTTAATTGGATCAATTCTATTAGTAACAATTTTCAAAATAGCTCTGATGCCCCTATCCACTTTAATATTGATGGAACACAAAGATATAGGTCCACAAAAAATTGGAACAGCAGCAGGAATGTTTTTCGCATCTGCAGAAATCGGCGGATTCGGAGGTCCATTCATTATAGGATTATTAAGAGAACTTACAAACTCTCATCAAATAGGTGGGATTTTTAGTGCATTTTTATGTATTGTCGGAATAATAATTTCTTTCAAATTAGATAAACAAAATGATATACCCAGGGCAATTAAACAACCCCAGATTTAGAAAATTATGGCTTTCAGATAGTTTGACATCCATGTCAGATCAAATTGAAATGCTAGTAATGTCGTGGGTAATTATCACAAAAACAGAATCCGGACTAATTCTAGGCATATATACTGCAATCAGATTTTTCAGTACTATATTTGCTCCATTCATAGGAGGGATAATAGATAATTTCAACAAAAAAAACAGCTTATTAACCTCAAGGTCTTATATGTTGTTACATTCGTTAATATTTTTATTTGTCTCCTACTTTGAGCAATTGAGCACTTACAGGATTATATTTATCACATTTTTTTATGGTTTAGCGCGAACTTCTGATAGGATTTCAAGAGAATCATTAACACAATTATTAGTTCCAAAAAAAGACTTGCGAAATGCTTCTGGTATTCTGAGATCCACTATGGATTTTTCAAAAATTATTGGTCCAATAATAGGAGCATGGGTATATTCATATTATGGGATAACTGAAACTTATATTTTAATTGCATTATTATATTTTATTTCAATAATTATAATTTTACCTGTCAAAATAGATGGGATCAATAAAAAATCTACTAATATAATAACTGAAATTAAAATAGGTATTCTCTATCTAAGGGAAAGTAAAATTTTAATTTCAGTTATTATCGCAGCCGGATTAGCTAACCTGATCCTGTTTACTCTTCCTCAAGCATATCTACCGTTTATTATTAAAGACATAATCAAAGGAAATGCGTCAGATTTAGCAATGTTTAATGCTTTTTTAGCAATAGGAGCATTAGCTGGATCATTACTATTATCAATTAAAAATCTATCAAATAATCCAGGTAAATTGATTTTCATATCTTTATTTTTATGGCACTGCATTATGCTTATTACCAGTATTGTGAAAAGCAAATTATTTTTATCGATTATACTATTCATGTATGGAGTAGCAGGATCAATATCAATGATCAGTATGGCTGTACTCATTCTTAGTATTGCTAAAAAAGATATGATAGGAAGAGTTATAGGAATAAGACAATTGGCAATTTTTACATTGCCAATTGGATTAATAATTAGTGGATATCTCATTGATATCGTTGGCATACTGATCTCATTACAAGTTGTAACTATTTTAGGTTCGTTATTAACTCTGATTTTGACGTATAAATCAAAAAATCTAATCATGTATAGAAATAACAATTAATTTTATTGAAGATTAGATATATAAAGTTGTAAGCTAGAATTAATTAAAATAGGAACGGAGAATTTTATGTCAGATTTATCTAGATCTGTAGCAATTGTAGGTGTTGCTGAGTCAGACGAAATTGGGAAAATAGAAAACAAATCTAATTTACAGCTACATGCCGAAGCAGCTTACAATGCTATCGAAGATGCAGGAATGGAAGCTAGTGATATTGATGGAATAATAACAGCAGGTACCTCAACTTTAAATACTGCTGAATTTATGGGATTGACTAATATTAAATATACAGATTCTACAGCTGTTGGAGGATCTTCTTTCGAAATACATATTGCTCATGCCATGGCTGCAATAAACGCAGGCTACTGTGAGACAGTATTAGTAACTCATGGGGAAGCAGGAAGAAGTGCACGAAATAGGCCTGGCCCAAACCTTTCAGATCCAGCTAGTCAATACGAAATTCCTTATGGATTTATTGGAATGCCAATTAATTATTCTATGGCTTGCATGAGATATATGCATTTATATGGAGAGGAAAGAACCAGGCAAGCATTAGCAGAAATTGCAGTGTCAACTCGGAAGTGGGCAATAAAAAACCCTAAAGCTTATATGAAAGATCCTATGACGTTTGATGATTATCATGAATCAAGATGGATTTCTTGGCCATTTCATCTGTTTGACTGCTGTCTAGTTACAGATGGTGGAGGAGCTTATATTGTTACCAAAAAAGAAATAGCTAATACTTTACCAAAAAAACCAGTTTGGGTACTAGGCGTATCAGAGGGTCATGATCATGGAATAATATCCCAGATGCCAGACTTAACAAGGACAACAGCTAGAAACACAGGCCCTGCTGCATTAAAAATGTCAGGGTTAACACACGATGATATAGACCTAGCAATGATTTACGATTCATTTACATATACTGTTTTAGCAACGCTTGAAAGTTTAGGATTTTGCAAACCTGGAGAAGGTGCAGATTTTGTAGCTAATCAACGGACTGCGCCTGGCGGAGATTTTCCTATGAATACAAATGGAGGAGGATTATCATACTGCCATACCGGAATGTATGGAATGTTTTTGGTTCTAGAGGCTGTAAGACAGCTAAGAGGCGAAACTGGAGAAAGACAACTTGAAAACCCAAAAACATGTCTTATAAATGGTACTGGAGGTGCTCTGTCATCTACAGGAACTATAATACTAGCAATTGATTAATTAAGGAGTTTAAAATGTCTAAAGATTATAAAAAACCTATACCAAGCCCTCAAGGAGAATCTGACTTTTATTGGGAAAAAGCTAAACTAGAAGAATTATGGCTAAGAGAATGTCCGGTTAATGGTCCTTATTTTTATCCTAGAGATATTTCACCTGGAGCGATGAGAAAAGACACGAAATGGATAAAAGCTACTGGAAAAGCAACTTTATTCACATTTTCAATCGTAGAAAGAGCGCCTCACCCCGGATTTGTAGATGATGTTCCGTTTGTTACTGCTATTGTTGAACTAGAAGAAGGCCCACTTATGCCTACAAACATAGTAATGGATAACCCAACACCAGAAAAATTAAAAATTGGAATGCCTTTACAAGTAGTTTTCGAACATATTAATGACAAAATAGCTTTACCTAAATTTAAACCTGTATAACTAATCTAGGCTTTTTAAAACTGTAAATGGGAAAATGCCTGTAAAATGCTCGTCACTCCATAGAAATTGTAGAGCATATTTCCCAATATACATAAAATCTTCTAATACAATGTCGCTCGAAACAGATGTTGGCTCCAGTATACGTTTCCCAGACCACTCTTCCTCACAGTTAGCACAACCGCAATTAATTCGCAAATCTCTAGCGGTAAAGATTTTAATCTCGTCTCCAAAATCAATTTCTAATTCTTTCCCTTCATTTATTATTTTTACTGCTTTAACCATGTTAATTTATTTTTGAAATACAATTACTTAAAATATTATAATCATCAGAAAAATTGTTACAATCATGAAAATCTAATAATGATTTCATAATATAGAAGTTATGATCTAAATCTGCATTACGACTATTTAAAAAATATTTATATTTATCTAATGTTATTTTAGCTTTATCATCATTACCAAACCATAAATTCAAAGCTACCAATGTTGAATACAAATGCCCTCTGCTAGGCCCGATATCAATTGCCTTTTTTATATATTCTTCACTTTTAAGTGTATACTCTTCTCTTTTAGTTTTAGAATCAGTAAATTTTGCTTTTTCAAAGTATAAAATACTTGTCCTAGCATAAGTTTTCCAATATTCAGGTTGCTTACTAATTGCATCTAGAGATACATTCAATGCATAATCAGAAAACCCTTCATTTATTGGTGATGGCATCTTTGTTATAGCTGAAACACCATCATTAATAATATATGCACGAGCTGAATTAGCCATGGGAGGGAAAATCTCTATAGCTTGATCTAATTTATTATATTTTTCAGATAAGTTATTATCAAGTTCTTCAATATTTTGATAATTAGCAGTAATTTTATATTCACCAAAATCCCATATTAAACCAGTTGCACGAAATATTTTAAATTCAATATTAATAAAAAGTAAAGGAATAATAATAATTATAAAAGAAGCAAATATTCGTTTATTTTTTAGTAGCATTGAATAAGTTATTTCTTTAAATAAATTGATTTTTTTAATTCTTAAGTATTTTGGAGGTTTTATAGAATAATTAGCTATAACCATCATCAAAAGCACTAATAAATAACTTTCATGAGAATCAAACCAAAACAGGTGATGAGCATAATATCCAACAAAAAATACAGCAATTAAGAAATTCAAATTGTTAATTTTTATATCATATTTTTTGAAATTAAAATTTGAATTTCTTAATGAATAAAATATGACACTAGATTTTAAATATAAATAAAAACTAAATGCAAATATGCCACCTGTAGCAAGAATATTTGTTAAAACATTATGAGCATGATCCATTTCAAAATCGGTAACATGGCTAGGAATTGAAAATTTATTGTAAGGCACTTGGAAGTTAGACATCCCATAACCAAACAGCGGTTTTTCTAGTAATGAATTATATACAACATTCAAATTACCTAATCGTGTAAATAAGCCAAAGTCATTTAAATTAGAATTATTAATATAAATTAAATTTTCGATTTTATTAAATGTTATTGTGTATACATCAAAAAACAACAAAACTCCTATTAATATAAGAATAAAAACAGAAACAATACTAAAATTTAACTTCAATTTGTTTTTATTAAAAATATTTGTACTCTTTGCAAATAAAAGCAAAAGAAAAAAAGTTGTTCCAATCACAGATCCTATAAGAGCTGACCTAGAACCACTAATAATAATTGAATAAACAATAAAAATCAGGCTAATTGATAAGTAAAGAAAATAAAAAATATGCTGAGATTGATTTGAAAAAAATTTAAATTTAAAAAGATCATAAAATGCATGCATAAAATCTCTCCGGAACATGCATAATCCTATTAAATAAATCATCATAAAATATAGCCCCGCATATCCTGGATTTCCAAATGTAAAAACCACTCTTGACGAATCAGAATATCCAGGCATATCGAATAAATATATAGAATAAAATTCTAATACATAAAATATAGCTAAAACAAAACCTCCAAAAAATATAAGTATTAATAACCTATAAAATTTTTCTGGAGTGTTTAAAATACCAGACAAAATAAAAAAGAGAATTAATGTATGAGTATGCCAATATAAACCATTCATTCTTTGGTAATCTGACCAAAAGCTATTACTAAAATTAGATCCAAAAAAAGAACTAATAAAATATGCAACAATGTAAATAAAATACATCCAAAATACAAAGTTTAATCTGGGTTTGTACTTTTTATACAAATTTTTACTAGTTAATATCCCTAATAGGTATATTGCCAATAAAATCCAATTAAATGTATGTATCCAAAGAAATTTCGGAACTGAATATGGATAAAGCACATTGAATGAAACAACAAAAGGTGCAGAAAATATAGCTAAAATGCCTATATTCATAATTAATTTAAAATAATATTCTAAATTAAAAGAAGAATTAGATTGTTCATCATCAGGGGAATCTGAAGATTGTTTTTTAAATTGTCTTAAAGAAGTACTCAATATATTAAATTTAATAATTATATCTATTACATTATATAACCAATGAACTATAACTACCTTGAGATTATGGTTAAATTAATTTAATATTTATCCACTTACATGTAATTTTATCCACGAATTTTAACTACTTATCCACAATTCAGTATAAAATTTACAAGATAAAAATGTAATGTATTTATTAACACTAAACAAAATTCAGCATAATAAATACAAGAAAATAAATTATGTAATTTGGAGTGAGTATGAATAAAAATTTCTTGTCAATAGACGATTGGAATAATAAAGCACATAAAGATTTTTTACATTTAACTAATCAAATCAAAGAAGGAATATACAATAAAGTTTTAGATAAAAAAAATATTAGTTTAGTATTTGAAAAAGCCTCTCTAAGAACGCGGGTTTCATTTGAAGTAGGAATAAAAAAATTAGGAGGAAATACAATATATCTTAATAATGATGACATAGGGCTAGGCAAAAGAGAAAGTGTTACTCATATAGCAAAAAATCTTAATAGATGGGTTGATGGAATTGTAGCAAGAGTATATTCACATTCAACATTGACTAATTTCACTAAAAATACAAATATCCCAATTATAAACGCCCTTTCTGATCTAGAACATCCTTGTCAGGCATTAGCAGACATGTACACAATCTATAAGCAGTTTTCAAAATTTGAAGACTTAAATTTTGTATATGTTGGTGACGGAAACAATATTGCATCTAGCTTATCATTAATTGCAGCAAAACTAGGATTAAATTTTATATATTCTTCTCCTAAAAAATATCAAATACCTGATCAAATCTTTAATAAAGCAAAAAATATAGCAAACATAAACGAAACTCAAATGAATTGGATAGAACGTCCAACAGACGCAGTTAAGAATGCGGATGTTATATATACAGATAAATGGGTAAGTATGGGAATGGAGGACGAAGAAATAATACGATTATCTGATTTTAAAGATTATCAAGTAAATAAAAAATTAATTTCTGTAGCCAAAAAAGAAGTTCTAATAATGCATGACATGCCAGCCAAAGAAGGACAGGAAATAGAGTCTGGAATTATAGACTCTGATATTTCTTTAGCTTATGAACAAGCAGAAAACAGACTTCACTCACAAACAGCCTTATTACATAAATTGTTTTCATAATTGGATATATTTTGACAAATTTTACTATTGCCCTCATCGGCAGGCCAAATGTTGGTAAATCTACTCTATTTAACCGATTAATCGGAAGGAAAAAAGCAATTGTTAGTACTATACCCGGCACAACAAGAGATAGAATCACGGGAGAGCTAGATGTAAATAATCAAAAAATAAATGTTACCGATGTAGGTGGTTTTACAGAAGATCAAATAGACGAATTTTCTCTAGAAATAAAAGAACAAATCGAATATTCATTAAATAATTGCGATCTTGTAATTATGATTGCTGACGGGAATGACGGAATATCTCCAACAGATACAAAAATTGCTCAAATAATCAGAAATTCTAATAAGAATTCTCTGTTAGTAATAAATAAAATAGATAATGTCAAAAAACAATATAATGTAAATGAATTTTACGAACTCGGATTCAATGAAATTTTAGGTATAAGTGCATATCATAATCTAAATATAGATTTATTAATTGATAAAATTATTAAAGAAATTCCTGATATAAACAATCTAGATTTAGGTAAGATAAAAAACCAAATAAAACTTTCAATAGTAGGCAGGCCTAATACTGGGAAATCAACTCTGTTTAACAAACTATATGGAAGTAAAAGATCTATTACCAGTAACATACCCGGGACTACTCGAGATAGCATAGATTATGATATAACTATCTCTAATCAAATGTACAATATTGTGGACACTCCTGGGATCAGACGAAGAGGGAAAATAGACAATTTTATCGAGCAAGTAAGCGTAAGCAAAGCAATCGATTACATTTCTGATTCTGATGTAAGTATCCTTTTGATAGATACCACTGAACCTGCTACTAATCAAGATTCGCAAATAATAAAAACCATTCTTAGCTCTACTGACGGTATCATTGTGGCTATAAATAAATCTGATCTTATAAAAAAGACTAATCTAAATCAAAATGAAATTGAAAAGAAAATCAGAGAAGAATTCAAGTTTTTAAAATTTGCTCCAACTATGTTTATTTCTGGATTAAATGGAGCAAATTTAAATAAATTATTGAGTGTAAGTAATGAAATTTATTCAAGATCTAAAGTTATTCATCAAGAAAATGAATTAAATAATTTTATAATGAGTAAAGTTGCACAAAATTTACCTAAAAATAAACCTGGTCAAACTCTGCATATATATGGAATCACACAACATAATATTTACCCAAATGTTTTTGAATTAACTGTTAATAACCCAAAATATGTTCATTTCTCATATAAAAGGTATTTAGAAAATGTAATTCGGGAAAATTTTGATTATGAAGGTGTTATCATAAAACTGTTTTTCAGAAGTAGGAGAAAAAAATAGAATATTTCATATACATATTTATCGGATATACAATTGGATCTATTCCCTTTGGGTACATATTAACCAAAATCATTTCAAGTAAAAATCTACTAGAAATTGGAAGTGGATCCACAGGTGCTACAAATGTAACTCGCGTACTAGGATTAAAAATTGGCATCATAGTTTTTTTATTAGATTTTTGTAAAGGTTTTGTTTTAGTATTATTCTTAAGACAAGCACTAGACAACAATCTTCTTATTGCATGTACAGGTTCGGCAATTATAATTGGACACTGCTGGCCAATATTTTTAAAATTTAAGGGAGGAAAAGGGGTAGCTCCTGGAGTTGGCACATTCAGTGCAATAGCTTATGAAATCGTATTATTGCCTACAATAATGTCACTCATATGTATATATAAAACAAAAACGGCTTCCATAGGATCGCTAATAGGAATTGTTTTCTCTTTTATTCCGTTCATAGTACTAATAATTTTGAATGTTTATGAAATAGAATATCTAATATATTATCTAATAAGTATTTCTGTGATTTTAGTTAGACATAAAGAAAATATTAATAGGTTAATAAACAAAAATGAAAGATCATTTTAAATTGTCTGATATTACTGTTGTGGGTAACACAACTTGGGGGCAAGCTCTATCTTATTTAATTCAAAAAAAAAATAAAAAAGTTACAATTTTATGCAGAAATTTGAAAGAAACTAAAAATAGAGCCAATAAAATTGAAGATTCCCAGTTATTATCGGAAAAAATATTATTAAGTGCTGACACTTCAGAAATTTTAACCAAGTCAGATCTTTTAATCCTCACATTTCCATCGCAAACAACTAGGCAAAACCTCCAAGTTCTTAAGCCTTACATCAGTTCTAAACACAAATTTCTTATCGCCTCAAAAGGTATAGAAAAATCAACAGGCAAACGTATATCAGAAATAATACTAGAAGAATTACCGAATTCTAAAAAAGAAAATATTGCAGTAATTTCAGGTCCTAATCTTGCTAAAGAGATTTATAACGGAAAATCAACAAGCTCAGTTATAGCTTCAAATAGTACCTATTTATATGAAGAATTAAGAAACATAATAGAATCTGATAATTTCAAAATTTATTCTTCAAAAGATATTACTGGAGTTGAGCTTGGTGGGGCATTAAAAAACGTAGTAACATTGGGAGCCGGTATTTGCGATGGATTAAATTTAGGTAATAATCTTAAAGGGGCTTTTATTAGCATAGCTTTTAGTGAAATAGTTCAAATAGCTACAAAAGCAGGAGCTAATCCAATCACTATTAGTGGGCTTTCAGGTTTAGGTGATACGCTAGCATCGTCATATAGTCCACTTAGTAGAAATCGCTCTGCAGGAGAATTGATTGGTAAAAGAGATTCAATAAAATCTCTCAAAACTAAAATTAACAATGTAATTGAAGGCATAGATACTCTTTATGGTGCCAAGCAATTATCAAATAAAATTTCACATGATACTCAATTTATCGATTTGATGATTAAAGTATGCACTCAGCAAATCGATCCAATTAATTTAATAAAAAACACTATCGGAGAAATTGAATAAATGATTAGCTTAATTGATTAACAATATTAGCAACTGATACTATCGCAGCTGTTTCTGTTCTTAATACCCGATTACCGAGGCTAACACTTATAAAATTATTTTTAATAGCAAATAAAATTTCTGAATCATCATATCCGGAAACAGGTCCAATAAATATGGAAATGTCTGACACCTTATGTTGATCCAAATAAGATTTGTCTATTTTATTCAAATAAAAATCAGACTCAAATTCGTTACAAAATATTTTTAACCCTTTTGCATTTAAGCAAGCCGTTTCAAAATCAATAAGATTATCTATCATCATTATTTCTGATCGAAAACTTTGTTCACTTGATTCTAAAACAATATTATTCCATCTCTCTTTTTTTGTTGATGAAACAGATTTTACTTTACATTTTTTGGAAATCACAGGGAAAAAGTTTTTAACTCCTAATTCCGTGGCTTTTTGTATAATAAGTTCCATTCTTGAAGACTCAACTATGGATTGGTACAAATGAATATTTGTATTTAATTCGCCATCGTATTTATAAATTTGATCAACTACTCCATTGATTCCCGATTTGGAAACATGAGTCAAAACTACTTTATACTCTTTTTTATCTCCATTAAACAAAAATATATGATCTCCAGAGCTTTTTTTTAATACTCTGAAAATTTGATGAACAAAATGACTTGGAAACTCTATTTGTTGGCCTTTTATTAATTCATTATGATAGTAAAATCTCAGCTGATTATGAATAAATTTATTTAGCTTCATTTTTTACCATCCTTATACATGTCCATCCATCTTCTGATTTATTAGATTTAATATCAAATAAATTAGAATATATGCTAATAATCTGAGATTCATCATCAGTCTTGAATCCAGAAATAATCAAATTCCCATCTTGATTTAACATTTTATAAATAGCCTTAATATTATTTAGCAAAAATAATTTACTAACATTTACATACATTGTGTCAAATAGAACAGATGTATTATAGTTTTCAAAATCAGATTGAATTAGATCAATCTTGTCATTAAGTTTATTTAGACAAACATTGTAATTTGCATTAGAAAGTGCCATATCATCGCTATCTAATCCTATGCATTTAGTAGCACCAAAAAAAGTGGCTGCAATACTCAAAATACCTGAGCCTGTACCTATGTCTAAAACAGTTTTATTGTTGATTTGCTGTAATTCCAACAAACACAACTTAGTTGTTGGATGTTTGCCTGTTCCAAAACCCAATCCTGGTTTGAAACTTATATTTGAATATGATTCATTGTTATTATTATTATTATTTTCAGGATGAATGACTACAGAACCTATAGTTAAAGGTTCATAAAAATTATCAAAATAATTATTTAATTTTTCTTCTGATAATGATTCAATATTAATTTCTATTCCAGGGTCCAAATGCTTTAACAACTTAACACCAATAGAAATATATTCAATTTCTGTATTTGGGATATTTCCCTGAATAGATAGTTCAATTTTTGTTCTGCGGTGATCGTCTTCACCAAATGATGAAAAATAAATATTGCCTTTTGAGTATTTTGAAAACAATTCTGTAACAGGTTCAACGTATTCATTTAATGTGTTTACAGATAACACTGTCCACGTAGGATTAGAATTAATGTTATTCTCTCTTTAGTTTATGAAAAGGTGTCTTTAATTTTATTTTTCAACCAATCAGACACATTTTTTTTCGTATCATCTTCAGTAATTTGTTGGATTTTTTTATATAGTTCAGTTTGCTCTTTATTCAATTTTTTTGGAATTTTAACATTTACAGTCACTAGTTGATCGCCTCGCTTATTCTTTTCTCTAACGTCAACGATTCCTTTTCCTCTAATTCTAAATACTTGTCCTACTTGAGTTCCTGGTGCAATTATCAAGTTATCTTCACCTTGGATTGTAGGAATATTAATTGTTGCTCCTAACACTAAAGTAGGTATGTTTAATTCAATAGTCATTTGAATATTATTTCCTGATCTTTCAAAGATATCATGCTCTTCAACTTTAACTAAGACATACAAATCACCATTTTCACCTCTTCCAAGTCCTGGTTCTCCTTCACCTTGTAATCTTATTTGCATTCCATCATCAATTCCTTGTGGAATAGTAACAAATAAGTTTTTATTACTTTTAAATCGACCTGCACCTCTGCAAGTTTGACATTTAGAATCATGAGATTCTCCAGTACCACTACAAGTCTGGCAACTAACAACCTGTGTAAATTGTCCAAACATTGTTCTTTGGGCTCGCTTTAGTTGGCCGGTGCCATTACAATTTGAACAACTTATAGGGTTACAACTATCACAAGGAAATAATTTTTCAATTGTAATGCCTTTTTCGCCGCCAAAAACTGCCTCTTCAAACGTCAAAGTAATTGGGTATTCTAAATCAGCACCTCTATATGATGCTTTTCTTCCAGAATTTGATTGCGATCCTCCAAAGAAAGCATCAAAAATATCTCCAAATCCTCCAAATCCTTCAAAGCCTGCTCCTCCTCCTGATGCGCCCGAAACTCCAGCATGACCAAATTGGTCGTATTTTGAACGTTTTTCAGAATCAGATAATATTTGATATGCTTCGTTTATTTCTTTAAATTTAGATTCTGCATCTTCTGATTTATTTCTGTCAGGATGGTACTCTAATGCTTTTTTTCTGAATGCAGATTTAAGTTGCTCATCAGAAGCATTTTTAGAAACCCCTAAAATTTCATAATAATCTCTTTTATCAGCCATACAACTAGAATAATTAAATATATATCGTAAATTATACTAAAAATATCTTAATATCTGAATAAGATTAGAAATGTCTGTGTGTTTAATATACCCTCAAACATATAAATATGAGCAATATATTTGATATAATATCAAATATTACCCCATGAAAATAGATATGGAAATCACCCTAACAAATACAAATTCTCTTAAAATAATTTCAGGTAATTGTACCTTGATGACAAACCCCTCATCTTCTGAAGAATATAATATTGGATTATTTAACGATCCTAAGGCAAATATTAAAAATAACAAACTTAATGTATATTCTCCAGGAGAATTCGAAATAGACAACTTTTACATAACATCAGTTGGGTACAAGACATCAAAGGGAAAAAATACTACAGATGATTCAGATAATATTGCAGATGATTCTCCATTACAGCCTTCTTTAATGAGTTTCCAGGACGAAAACAATAGTAATAAAAACAGTGTTGAGGATGAAAACAATAGTAATCAAAATAGTGTTGAAGATCAAAACAATTCTAATACAACTGGTGAGTATTCTGTTTATTATATAATTCAAGTTGAAGGAATAAAAATATTAGCTCTAGGTGACAAAGTTATCCCTGGAAGTCAAAAAAACAAATTATCTTCAGAAAATCCCAAAATTATTCTTACGCCTCACAGTAATATAAGTACTTTGGAAAACAATAATTTCAATAAATTAGTTACTGATATAGATTACAGAGTATTAATAATTTCAGATATTCAAGATGCATATGATGAAGAACAACTATATGAAAATAGCAGAATAGCATTTGGGGTAAAAGATAAAAGTAATTTAAATAAACTAAATGTAACCTTGAATAACTTACCTAAAGAAAAACGTATAGTACTTCTAAATCAATCTAAATAAGCACAGGTATGATTATTTCTTTACTCTCTTGTACGCTGCAAGTGGTATAAGTAAAATTAACGCAAATGATAATAAGCCTGAATAGTTATTATCATTTCTAGCAGATACAAGGGAACATCCTGATCCGGAAGGTTCATCAGAATCGATTAAGTCGGCTACAGGTTGAGTATCTGTTGTTTTTACAGGGGTTTCAACAGGCAAACCTATGAATGCTAAGCTCAATGCCGAATTAACGCTTCCTGATTCATATTTTTCTTTAGTCGGTTCAGATTGAACATCATTCAATGTGAAAATGATAGGTTCACCAATATATTTAACGTCCCCCGGTGATATAACTAAATTCTGGAAAGTGTTGCCATCTATTAAAGCGGGAGCTGAAATATAGTCACCGACTTGAGCTTTTAAAACAGCATCAGGTGGAATATTAGCACCGGCTACAACAATGGAACCTGTATATATCGCAGGATAAGCATTTAATTGTTGAGAAGTTTGGTTGGTCGGAGAAGAGGGTTTTTGCCCAGGAGTGTTAGATTGCGCATTAGAGGAAGATTTAGCCTTTATCTCAGCTTCTAATTTAGCTTTCGCTTCTGCCTCAGCTTTTAAAGCAGCTTCATTAGCTGCAGCTTCTTCTTTAGCTTTTGCTACTGCAGCTGCGTTTGCGGCTGCTTCTAATTTAGCTTTCGCTTCTGCCTCAGCTTTCAAGGCAACTGCCTTGGCAGCAGCATCTGCTTTTGCTTTAGCAGCAGCAGCTTCAAGTTCTGTCTTTGAAGGAGGTGCAGTGTCAAAATTTAGAGAATATCTGAAAATTACTTTAGCACTTTGAAAAGGAATAGTTTGATCTGCATATTGTTTGCATGGAGATTCACCACACATAAAAGAAAATTTAACATTTTTACCAACTACAACTGAATCTAAGGGTCCAACGGTTAAAGCGATATAGTTACCATCATTAACTATAGTTGATTGAGATGTAAATAAAACGGAATTATCTGTATTTAAGATTTGTGCAACTAAAACTTGGTTTTCTGTTGATTTACTGTCTTTAGTCGAAACATCGCCTGAAAAAACCATTGGTAATAGAGGCGGGGCAGCTTCTGTGGATGCTAATGATATATTAATAAAAAATATTAAAGAAAATATAACCGGGACATATTTAATTAATTTATTGAATATCATTAAGTAATTCTCCTTCTAAAAAGCAGAGACCTCCCAGTTGGGAGGTCTCTGCATTATTAAACTATTTAAAGTTTAAATCTAAGTTACGGTACTAATGTACCAGCTTTGGTAGCATACAACCAATAACCTCGTCCAACTTTAATGCTGTTTCCAGTATCGTCGGATGCATAACCTGTCCAGGTTCCGTTAGCTGTATCGTATTCGTAAATCTTAGTAACTGTTAATCCAGTTAGGTAAACTTTTACTGTAGCTACGTTAGCATCATCGCTCTTAGCTCCGCTTGTATCAACAGCAGCAACCATGTTCCATCCTACACTTACCGGTATTGTTGGAGGTGTTGGAGGTGTGTCACTTCCAGATGCTCCACCTACTAATGCAGGGATAGCAATTTTTAGTGACTGGAAGTCGCTAGACTTAACCCAATAAGCTTTGTGTCCTTCCATGGTTGTTAATGATCCTGCAAAAGATCCCCAAGCTCCAGCTGTTTTCTCTCTCACAGCCACTTTCCAAGCTCCACCTTCGTATGCGTATACAGTTGATACACCGTTAGCTGTACCTATCACTGTATCTATAGCAGTGTCAGACGGGTTGTTTGGTAAGCTGATTAAGTTCCATCCAGCTTTTAAGCCTAATGTAAATTTGGATCTAGCTTTTACAGTAAATTTGTTAGTTGTTTCTGTAGATTTGTTTCCAGCTGTATCTGTAACTTGAGCTGTAACAGTCCACTGACCAAGTTCCATATCTGCTGTTGGAGCATATATGAATCTCTTATTATCAGCTGTGGTTAAGTCACCGCTAATATCGGTTGTTACTCCACTAGGACTCTTAAGACTTGCTTTAGTTATAGTCACAGTTGTGTAAGTATCATCTGCATATTCATCATCATCAGAAATAATGCTTACATATGGTCTTGCCTTTTCAGTGGAAGTTCCACCTGCAGGGTCGAAAGTAAGGGTTGGACCAGCATTATCTATTTCAACAACGTTGGATGCGTTTGCATAATGATAAGTAACTTTCACAATTGATGAAGCTGTTAATGCTCCACCTACACACATGTTAACTACTTCAGTTTCACCGAAGTCAAAGTTAACAACTGCAAATTCGCCAGCAGCATCGATGTCAGCACAAGTTAAAACAGTTGCACTATCAGCGGTGTTTATAGCGGCTAATGTCATTGCTGTACCATCAACCGTAACAGTTAAGTCATCAGTTAGTACACCATCAGCATCAGCGTCAGCAATCGGCCAATTAGCTAGTTTAATAGCTAGTGCGGCAGAAGCTGCTTTGTTGGTTGTAATTTGTGAAGATACATCTTCGTCAGTTACTTTGGTAATACCAGATACTTTAGAGTTAGACGCTAAGTCTACGTTCTTGATCTGCATACCATAGATACCTGTGGTAGTAGCGCTAAACGGTGAGTTAGCTTGCTTAATAATGAATTTACCAGTTGTTGGCGTAGTCATTGTTACAGCAGCGTTTGTCGACGCTATCGCAGTTGTGTTACCACCTGTAATTTTAATTATTGTATTAGAACCACTAAGTTTCTCAGTTGAAGACCATGTTAATGTGGTTACTTCCGCTGCATCTAATAAGTCTGCAAGCGTTCCTGTAGTAATAGTTAGTGCTTCATTTGAAATTTCTGGTTTCTGTGAATCTGTAGCAGTTACAGTGTCAGCAACAGGGTATGTTGTAGCACTTGTAGAAGCTTTCAAAGCATTTCCTGCTAAGTCAGATACACTACCAACCATTTCAATTTTTGGTTTTGCGTCAGGTTGTAAATTGTTACCCATAGTTAGGTATACAAATTCATTCTTTTCACAAGTACCACTTGCACCTGATAGACAGGTTGAAGCGCTACTGTTTTTACCACCTAATACTAATGAAGAAGGTTTAACATCATCAACTTCGAAGTCATCTACTGTAACAGTAGCTGGATCTAGTGATTCGTTAAATGTTACTTTAACAGTATTTTTAATTGCATCTCCAGTAGTTTTGTCAACTAAGTTAGTTGCGTCCCACCATGTACCTGTTGTCGCAGCAGTCATATCTGGAGCAACAGAGTCAATTCTGAAGTTACCACTTGTTGTGGTTAATGTTTTTGTATTACCAGCTTTGTCTGTAGCAACGATAGTAAAGTAAGATTCTTTACCGTGAGAGTTACCACTAGACTGCAAGGTTGTTGTATCTAAACCGAAACCACCACCATTTCTATCGGCACAATCGTTACCAGAAGAATATGTTGGAGCAGCGGACCACTTAGTACCAGCGGCTGCTATAGATAAACTGATTTTCATTTCTGTTGCACTAACAGATGTAAATGTTAATTCTGAGTCTGCAACTGTACAGTCATCATTATGAGCATTTTCACCCATGATAGACAATGCCACATTATTACCTAATGTTGAAGTGTCTAGTCCGGATTCAGCATCACTAATAGTGAATGTCAATGTTGGAGACGTATCTTTAAGATAACTTCCATCTGCAGGAGACAGAGCAGATATCACAGGATTGGTTGCATCAACAGTTACTTCATGTGAGTTAATCAATGTTGTGTGATCACTCTCGTAATAACTAACTGTCAATTTGTCACCTTCTTGTACCCAGATCGCATTGTCATTAGCTGCTGATTTTGAAGCATCGCTGCTCAAATCTAGTTTACCTCTATACTTATTAGAAGTAGCACTACCAGTAGCATTTGAAGTGTAAGCATTGACTTCTTCAATGTCTACCCATTCACCGATCGGATCAGATGTACTTGTGATTTTTGCTCTATTGTTTGTAGTTGTATTTGATGTTCCGGAGTTATATTTATCTGTCAAATGATATTTGAATGTTACAGTAACATCTGCAGCTGCAGCAGCATTAACGCCGTTAACTAAAGAGAAAGTACCGGACGAACTATTATAGTTGTCAACAGTTGCATTTGTACTACCAACTTTAACTGTAGGTACTTCTGAGAATGGTGTGTTAGCAGGAGTAGCAGAGTTATAGGTTGACAATATAGTATTATCGTCATCCATGTCTGTACCATCTCCCATTGCAAAGTCACCTGAGTTAGCTCCACCAGCTAAGTCTAATCCGACTGAGTTACCAGCACATAGACCGTTTGTACCGCTATCAAGAGTACCTGCAACACCAAAACCACCTCTCATACTGTTTTTATAACAGGCTAAGATTGCAGTTGTACTTGCAAACTCCATAGTTGAACCAATCATGTAACTTGATGTATGAGCAACGGCGGTTGTTAAACCTGTCCATTTTCCAACACCAGTCTTGATTGTCTGAAGATCAGCGTCATTAATGTAGAATAACGCAGTATCTCCTGGCTTATAATAAGTGATTTTGTTTCCAGAATTATCTAGGAACAACACTTTATCGTTAGCAGGAGTTACAGCTTCTACGTTCTCTGTTGTGTCAAATTGTACAAAAGACACAAAGAGTAGAGCAGCTAAACTCAGAAAAGATAAAATTTTAAATGGGTTTTTCACTTTTCGACCCCCCTTATTTTATTTATTTATAAATTACTAATTAATAAAAATAATTACAAAAAAATGGCGAGCAATCTATAGACTGCTCCTTCGTCAAATCACTAATACAAGTAGATTATTCAATGTTTATTTACCACTTTGTTGTAAATTTTACTACAGTATTGAACACTATCTCGTAGACAGTGTCAATACTCTCTAAGGCTTAATTTCTGCAAACTTTTTAAATAAAGAATGTGGAAAATGAAACTTAAAGCTAGAAAATGATATATATACTGAAAAGCTATGTCAAGATATTTCAAGTGATTTATTTATTATTTATCATTATTATGCTAAAAATTTCAGAAATAATTATAAATAAATCTTGTTTGAGTATGAAAACAATACTGTAAGACGATATGAAAATGATGGTCAGTCGCGGGCAGAATATGTGAAATTAAATTCTGTAATTATTATTCAGAGGTTTCGGAATCTTCTGTTCCTTCTCCATCTTCTTCAGATGATTCCCCATCTACAGAAATTTCCTCGTCGCCATCTAGCTCTTCTTCTACTTCAATTCTTGGTGGTATAACTCTGGCTATAGCAAAAGTTTCATCAGTAATAATTTTAACGCCTTCCGGAACTTCAATTTCACTAACCAGTAAACTTTGTTCTAAAGATTCTAAGACAGCAATGTCTAACTCTATTGACTCAGGTACTTTGTCAACTTTACTTGATATTTTAATTGTTTCAAGAAGTTTGATTAATATACCGCCAAAGTTCTTAACCGCAGGAGATTCTCCTGAAAGATTAATAGGAACTTCAATTTCAACTTCATCGTCTTTGCTAACAACTTGAAAATCAACATGAAGAATTTCTTCTGTTAGGGGATGCCTCTGCACATTTCTAGCAAATACTAAAATGTCATTTTCCCCATCATTAAGTGTAATAGGAATAGAAAAGCCGTTATCATTTAGAACGCTAATAAGATCTTTGAAATCGGCTTGCATAGACAAAGATTCAATTCCGCTACCATATAAATGGATAGGAGTTATGCCTTGAGTTCGTAAAGTTTTGACTTTTTTTCCCTCGATCGTTCTTTTTTCTATTTGAAGACTTTTATTCATAGTATTATATTTAATGTAAAATTGTGTGATCAAAAATCAGCTACAATAATTTATCACAACCTAATTGTATAAACAATACAATGATTTGGTGTATTTAATAAATAATTCATAACCAAGGATCAAAAATTGAAAATAACACAACCAATGATTAAAGATATTAATAGCCTTGTGGATTTTAATATCAAAATGGCTAAAGAAACAGAAAATAAAGTATTAAATAAAAAAATAGTTACTAAGGGAGTATCTCAAGTATTAAACGACACAACTTTAGGTTACTACGTAATTGCAAAAAATAATGATAATATTTTGGGATCATTGATGATAACTTATGAATGGAGTGATTGGAGAAATGGAATGTTCTGGTGGATTCAAAGCGTTTATGTTGACAAAGAATACAGGCAACAAGGTGTTTACAAAAAAATGTACTCTTATATTAAAGATAAAGCTTTGAAAGATAATTCTTGTACAGGCATAAGGCTATATGTTGAACAAGAAAATAAAATAGCACAGTCTGTTTACAAAAAATTAGAAATGAAAGAAACTCATTACAAATTATTTGAAATTGATTTTCAGGATTAAATTATTTAGAAAAATCATAAATACCTTTGGCAATAGCAATATCCCACAAAGCTATTCCGAGTGATTTGAAAAAAATTTTATTTTTATTAGTTCCTAAATCATATTCAAATAATTCGGACAAATTAAAAACATTAGCCCAATTTAGCATTCCCTTAGATATTGGATTTAATAAATCACCACTTTCTAGTTTGGCTTGTTCTTTGTCATCTACTAATACAAGATCACAATTCTGTATTATATTTTCATCGATTTCTATGAAATAAGGAGTTGCAGCACCCATTGCAATAATCAGAAAACTATCTTTTAAATAATCCTTATGAATAACAGGGGAGGAAGAATTCGTAGCAGTTATGATAACATCAGATTGAATTGTGGCAGATTTTTCAGTTGCACAATTTATAAAATTTGTTTCAGGAAATTTGTTTTTAAAACTTTTAATAAAATTATTTCTATTTTTCTCGTTTGGGCTGTATACATATATATCATCAAAATTAGAATTTATATTAAGTATTGAACTTAATTGTTGCTTAGCTTGAAATCCAGTCCCGATAATACTTAAATTTTTCATGGACTTGGTTCTTAGTTTTTCAATAACTAACGAAGTTACAGCAGCCGTTCTGTATTTACCAATTTCTTCTGCTTCTAAGACAGTTAACAATTCTTTGGAACTAAAATCATAAAGATAAATATAGTAATTAAACTTTGAATTGTTAACCACATAATGTTTTAGCCCAAAAACATCCATGTCTTCAATTGATGCAGACATATCAGCTAGTAATTTATTATTTCCAAAAGACTTAGTGGATCTAGGCATAACATAGGAATTCCTATTACTTTGGGATTGAATTCCTTTTTTCACACAATCAAAAGCAAATTCTTCAGATAGAATGTCAGAAATCTGGGTATTTGAAATTGTAATCACTAATAATTTTCCGGTTTATGGCTTTGCTGCTACAATTTCCATCCAATTACGCTGAACAAAGCTCAGTTTCATTTCTTCAAAAGTGTCTTTAACAGCTTTTTGTAATGATTTACTTGCAATATCCAAGTTTACTCCTGGCATAACTCCTTCGATAAAATCTTTAAATCCGCTAATATCTAGCCATCCATCAATTGGAACCTCAACTTCACGTACTTTGGTATTAATTATTTTCATACCACAATTTTCCAAAACGTTTTGATACTGATCTGGGTTAAGCTGTACTCTAGATTCAATCTTTTCTGCTTTAATAGGGCGAGTATTATATTCTTTTGACAATATTTTCATGGCTTTAAACATCCATTTCCTGTAAAAGCCTTGGGTATGCTCTGGGTGTGCTCCGTCAAAAAATGAGGAATTAAAAGCAAATCGCCCACCTGGTTTTAGAATTTTCATAACATCCTTTATGACAAGCTCTTTATCGTCAAGATAATGTATTGCATTGCATAATACAACTAAGTCAACTTTATCTTTAAGTTTAGATGAAAATTCTTCATATCTACTTTGAACAAACGTAATCATGGTGCTTGAAGCTGATTGCAGGTTAGTTTTTGCTTCATTTAATGAAATTTCTGATGAATCTACTGCAACAATAGAAGAATTAACACTCTTAATATCATTAAGTTTATCTATTATAATTTTACTAATTCCGCCACTACCGCATCCTAAGTCTACGATTTTCAGATCAGATTTTATATCTAAAGAATCGATTAATTCTTTGTTGACGTTACTATAGAAATCATTGTCAGAAAATTTAGAAAAACCAAATTCATCATTACTCATATTTAATCACTAATAAAATTAATAATAAAAACTATAACATAACTTGAAAATTTATTAAAAGTTATTCAACATTAAAAAGTTCTGTAAAATGCGTTTCTTCCAAAAGCGGATAAATTTCATCAAATAAAGAAGTTATATCTTTAGTTGCACGAACTTTATCTCTAGAATCCATATAATCATCATGAGAATCCCATCTTTGAATAGTTTGGATTTTGCCATGCAAACCATGTGATGCTCTTAAAATCTCAGTAGTCGGAAAATTGTTTTTGTCAAAAGTTTCAGCAACACTTTTAACCAACCTCATCAACGATCCTCCTTTTCCTGCCTTAGGAATATATGTTCTCATAACTATAATCATAATTATTAACCTCCTGATATAGCTGGCAAAAAATGTACTTCACTATTTTCACCAACATCTTCTAATAATCCCATTGGGGTAATATTACCATCAACTGCCACCGATATGCTTGGTTTAATTTGGTGACCTTCAACTAGTTTAGATTTTATTCCTGGGAATTCCAAATCTAAATTATTAATAACAGCTCTAACATTTTTACCATCAACATCTATTTGTGAAACATTTCCAGTAAAATTATGAAGTAAAGCTGGTATAAAAACTTTAGCCATAAAAGTATATTAAGAATTATTATTTAATTTAGAAACAACAGCTGAAGGATTCATTGGAAGGTTATAAAACCTCTCTCCTGAAGCTCTATTCATTGCATTGGCAACAGCAGCAGTTGGTGGAACAATATTGGCTTCTCCCACTCCTCTAACTCCATATGGATGCATTGGATCAGGTACTTCAACTATAATTGCATTTATTTCTGGTAGATCTAAAGAAGTTGGCATTCTGTAATCCAATAGTGAGCTATTATTCATTGTGCCATCTTTATCATAAAAATATTCTTCATTTAAAGCCCAACCAATTCCTTGCACACTTCCTCCTTGCATTTGACCTTCAACATAGCTAGGATGAATTGCTTTACCTGCATCCTGCACAGCTGTGAAATCAAGTATTGTAGATTTGCCTGTTTCAGGATCAATTTCTAAATCGCAAATAGATCCTGCAAAGGATCCTCCTACTTTTTTAGGATTAATTGAACCTTTTCCTGCAATAGATCCTCCTGTTTTTTCAAGTTGTGATGCTAATTCTTTAAATGACATAGTTAATGCAGGGTCCGCACTAGAGGAAAATTGACCTTTACTGTAAGTAACTGATTTGTGCTGCACTCCCCAAATTTCAGAAGCCCGTTTAATCATCTGCTCTTTAACATCTTGGGCTGCAAGATGGGCTGCGTAGCCTGTAGAAAATGTTGTTCTACTACCTCCAGTTACAGCTGTGTAGCCAACAGTACCTGTGTCAACAACACTAGGATTAACACTTTCATAAGGAATTTCAAGAGTTTCTGCGGCTTGCATTGCTATAGAAGCTCTAGAGCCACCAATATCAGTGGATCCTTCAATTAAATTCACACTTCCATCTGTATTTACATTAATACTACATGAAGATTGAAGTCCAACATTAAACCAATACCCCACAGCTATTCCTCTGCCTTTATTAGGCCCATCTAATTTTGATCTGTATTGTGGTGAATTTTTCATTGTCTCTAAGACTTCTTTTAATCCGACAACAGGAAATTTAGGCCCATCAACTCTTCTGTCTCCTTCTGAAACTGCATTCATCAAACGCAAATCAATAGGATCGATATCTAATTTTTGAGCAATTTCGTCCATTGCCTGTTCTGTAGCAAAGGCTGCATTCGGAGATCCGGGAGCTCTATATGCTGCAGTTTTAGGTTTATTAACAATGACATCATATCCATCAACTAATTGATTATCACACTTGTATGCTGCAAAAACGCATAATGATCCCATGCCAACAGGGGATCCTGGATAACCACCAGCTTCAAAAGCTAATTCAGCTTTCATAGCAGTGATTTTACCATCGTGTTTAACACCTATTTTTACTTTAGTGTACCCACCAGGTGTTGGTCCTGTGGATTCAAAAACTTCTTTTCTTGTCATAATAATTTTTACAGGGTTTCCTGTTTTTTTAGATAATAAAGCTGCAACAGGTTCTTGATAAATTGGAATTTTTCCTCCAAAACCTCCACCTATTTCTAATGGAACAACTTTTATTCTAGAAATTGGTATGTCTAAAATCGTAGATAATTCATCTCTGTCAGGAAAAGATCCTTGAGTACTATTCCAAACAGTTAAAGTGCCATCTGATTTCCATAAAGCTGTAGCTGCATGTGGTTCAATATATCCCTGATGAACCATAACTGTAGAGTATTTACCTTCTACAACAAGATCTGCATCTTCAAATCCTTTATCAATATTTCCCACCTTATGTTGAAAGTGTTCATCAATATTATTATTTATGGTAGTCATTTCACCAAATTCTTTCATGAATGTATTTTCATGAATAATTTCAGCATTTTTGTCCATAGCTTGTTCTACGTTTAAGGATGCTGATAAAACTTCATATTCTACATCAATGAGTTCTAGAGCTTCTTCTGCAATATGCTGGTCTTTAGCTGCAACTGCAGCGACAGCATGTCCTACATATAAAACTTTATCTTTAGCTAAAATATTTCCTCTTTTATAAGAAATTGAAATATTTCCATCTGGATTCCCAGGAAGGTCATCTGCTGTAACAACTTCTAATACTCCTTCAAGTGCCATAGCTTTATCATAATTTATGGATTTTATACGAGCATGAGCATGTGGGCTTCTTAAAATTTTGCCATAAATCAATCCACTCATTTCAAAATCCCCTCCATAAAGTGCGCGGCCTGTAACTTTATCTGCTCCATCGGGACGAAGAGGGCGAGTTCCTATTACAGCATATTTTTTTGGATCTTTGATATTAGTCATTTTTTAACCTCCAGCTTGCGCTTGTATTTGTTTAGCAGATTCTTGAACAGCTCTCACGATTTTATCGTATCCTGTACATCTGCATAAATTGTTTGCTAACCACCAACGAATTTCGTATTCAGTTGGATCAGGATTTTGATCCAATAAAGCTTTTGTTGCAATTATAAATCCGGGGGTACAAATGCCACATTGTAGTGCAGCATTTTCCAAAAATGCTGTTTGAATTGGATGCAACTTGTCGCCATCAGCAATTCCTTCTATCGTTGTGAGTTCTTTGCCATCAACTTCAACACCCAAAACTAAGCAAGAAGTAACAGTTCTACCTTCTAAAATAATAGTGCAAGCACCACAATTCCCATCATTGCATCCCTCTTTAGTTCCAGTAAGGCCGATGATGTCTCTTAAACATTCTAGTAAACTTTGACGTGGTTCACATAAAAACTCAACGTCTTGACCATTAATTTTTGTTTGTACGTGTACTTTCTTTGACATCTTATGCCCCTTTAATTCTTTCTATTGATTTATTTATCGATCTTTTCGTCAAAACTGCGCAAAGATGTTGTCTGTATTCTGCCGTACCTCTCATATCGGAAATTGGACTTGAAGCTTCCTTTGCTAATTGGCCTGCTTTCTCTATATTTTCATCATTTACTTCCTTTCCTGATAAAAATTTTGAAATTTCAGTTACATAAATGGGAGTTGGCGCCACTGATGCTAAAGAAACATTTACCTCTTCGAATTTATCTCCTGAAGAGTTAAGCTCAACGTATGTTCCAATTCCAACAACAGCGATATCCATTTCATTCCTAGGGATAAATCTCATATAATGAGCTCCAGAATTTTGCTTTGGAGCAGGCACATTAATAGATACCAAAATTTCATTCGATTTAAGAATATTAGACCCAGGGCCTGTGCAAAATTCATCAACATTAACTTCTCTGGTGCCTTCTGAGCTTTGAATTAAAGCTGTAGCTCCCAAAACAATTAAGGTAGGAATTGTGTCAGCACTTGGGGCAGCATTGCATAAATTTCCACCTACTGTTGCTCTGCCTTGAATAGGAATTCCACCAATTATAGTAGTGGAATCAACTAATGCAGGATAATATTTTTTAACATCTGGATGATCATATAATTTATACAATGGGACAGCAGCTCCTAGAGTCAATCCTTTATTTGGATCAAAAGACAATTCGTTTAATTCAGGAATTTCTTTGCTGTCCATTAAAATATCAGGTTGCTCACGTCTTACTCTTAGTTTAACCAACATATCCGTTCCGCCAGCTAGTACTTTAGTTACATCCCCTTTTTCGCTTAGGATATTTAGCGCACTTTTTAAGCTAGTTGGTCTCTCATAATCAACATACTTCATTTTGTTTCCCCACTTTTAAATAATGTAATCCTATTTTAATATAGAATAATTTATTATAGTTAAATAGTATATATTTTTCACTAAAAATATATTAAAAACTTGCAAAAAGTAATACTATGTTTTCATTTAAGAACTAAATTAGGATTAATAAAATGAAGAGACAAGGAATAGATTTATTTTTAGACGCACTTAAAGAGTATGATATAACAAACATTTTTGGCAATCCTGGGACAAGTGAAAGTGCAATAACAAATGCGCTAGCATCTGGAAAATACAAAAATTTCAATTATTATCTTGCTGTACAAGAAGGGGTTGCCATGGGAATGGCAGACGGATGGGCTAGATCCACAGGGAAAACTGCATTTGTAAATTTGCATATAGATAGTGGTCTAGCGAATGGAATCAGCTTATTAATCAATGCATACTACGGTGGAGCTCCTCTGGTTTTAACTGCAGGAAACAAAGATATCAGAAAACTGAATTCTTATCGTTCAAATTTGGTAAACATGGTAAAAGAATTTACTAAATGGTCTGGAGAGGTAACGCACATAGACCAGTTGCCTGAGATGACAATGAGGGCATTTAAAGAAGCTTCCACTCCTCCAACTGCTCCCGTATTCCTATCTATCTCGGCAAACGTTTTTGACGAATATACCGAATCAGAAATAATAAAATTGCCCCATATATCTAACACGATCAATCCTCCAAAAGATTCTATAGAATTACTTACAAAAAAAATTTTAGATTCTGAAAATCCTTTACTGCTACTTGGAGATAGAGTTTCTCATTCTAAATCTCATTCAGAAGTTATTAAATTTGCTGAAATTTCTGGGTGCTCAGTATATAGTTCTACAACATCTGAAATAAACTTTCCTATGGATCATCCACAATACTTAGGAACATTCCCTAATTTGCTATCAAAAGCAAAAGAAGTGGTAAGCAACCATGATTTAACAATCTCGGTTGGCTCTAATGTTTTTGATGGATTTTTTTATATACAGGGACAACTATTTGATAACAACTCTTACCACGCTCACATCGACTCATCAGTGTCGGCTATTGGTAGAAACGAAAAAACTGACTTAGGCATTATTTCTGACCCAAAATCTGCTCTTACAGAGCTAAATTCAAATCTCAGTAACAATATAGATGGAGAAATCAAAGAAAAAATTTCAATTAGAAAAAAAGAAATTCACGATAAAACAAAAATAATTAGTTTAAATGAATCACAATTAATTTCAGAAAATTTTAATTATCAACCTATGAAAGCTCATGAAATGTTCTCTGAAATTTTCAAGTCTTTATCAAATTATATAGTTATTGATGATTCCGTTTCCTCAAGGCCTGCACTTTTAGCTACGAATAAGTTTCAACCAAAACAAATGCACGGTGAAAGAGGTGGTGCAATTGGTTGGGGAATGGGGGCTACGATGGGTATCAAATTAGCTAATCCAAACAAAAATGTAATTGGAATAATCGGTGATGGAAGTGCAATGATGACTGTGCAAGCTCTTTGGACAGCTGCTAATAGCAAAATACCTGTGATTTACATAATATGCAATAATCATTCGTATAGAGTTTTAAAAACAAATATGCAAATTTACAAAAAAGAAATATTAAATGACTTTGAAGAAAACGATCAATATTTTGCTATGGATTTTGATCCCCCATTTAATTTTGCTGAAATAGCAAAGACTTTCGGTTTGAATGGATATAAAATTACAAAACCAGATGAGATCAGCAGATATATTAACAAAGCCATTAATTCTAATAAAACCTCTGTGTTAGATATTGATATTGACGGAAGCGTTTAAATTTGGTTAAAAAAATCCCCAATAATTTTAGGTCTTCCATTTACAAAAATCGATGCTCTCATACTCTTCCCTCCTTCCATTTGGATATCACTGACACAAATTTTCCCACCTTGGGCAGATACGATTAATTTATCATTTTTCAACTCTAATATTTTACCAGCCTCATTGTTGAACTCATTTTCTGCTTCTATTGTAAATTCTTTAAATATTATTCTTTTATTATTCCAGTATGTATAAATACCAGGCCATGAATAATAGGCTTTAAATTTTCTATATATCAGCTGTATATCTTCCTTCCAATTTATTTGACCATCAATTTTTTTAACAATTCTTGTGAATGTAGCTTTAGAATGGTCCTGCTCTAATTCAATTATTTCAGGAATTGCAATTTTACTAAACAATTCATTTATCTTATTAGTTCCAATTTCAAATAATTTAGTTCCTACTTCATCAGATGTTAAATTAGCATCTAATTCAAATTTTTCCTGATGTAATATCGGCCCAGCATCTAATTCTTTAACCATCTTCATTATTGTTACTCCAGTAATTTTTTCACCACTTACAATACAAGAAGAAATAGGAGAAGGTCCTCGGTACTTGGGAAGTAACGAAGGATGAATGTTAATTACTCCAAAATTCGGAATGGACAACATGGAATCCGGGAGAATTAAACCGAAAGAAGCAACTATTATTAAATCAGCTTCAGATTTAATAATAATATCTAAATCTTGTTCAGAAAATTTAGATATTTGACGGATAGGAATATTATCAGATTCAAGATCAAAGAATCGTTCTTTTTTAAGATTTCTAGAAATAGCTTTATTAGATTTTGTAAATATGCTCAAAATATTAAAATTAGACTGATCTAAAGAATTTAAAACTAAAGAACCATATAATCCTGATCCCATAAATATAATATTCAACTTATCTTTCATTTGTTTGATCCATGTAATTATTTATGTATTTTTTCAAACTCTTCTCTGAATCAATTTTGTTTAATCTGGCATAATTTGATACCTCAAACAAAATTTTACCAACCATATCTGAACTAAGTGATTTTTGTTCATTAATAATATTTTTCATATTAGACAATGAATCAATTTCACTTGACACCTTGTTTAAGTTTGAATATTTTTTTTGTATTTTTTGAGCTAAAATAAGTGAAGGTAAATACTTTGGCATTCTATCAATATTATTTTTATTTGATTTGTTTTTTATTTTCTGCCAATTTTTTTCAACGGCCGCAGAATCGCTTAATTCTAAATCAGAAAAAACATGCGGATGCCTTGTATGAATTTTTGAAAATAATTTTTTTATTAAATTTTCTTCATTTGAATAGTGTTTTTCTTTTAGAAACACTATCTGATAAGACAAGTTTAATAGAAGATCTCCAATTTCTTCTTCTATGTTATCCAGGTCATTGTTTTCTATGGCCTCGACTAGTTCGTAACACTCTTCAACTAGATGTTTAGTTAAGGAATTGGGAGTTTGTTCAATGTCCCAAGGACACCCTTTTGGGCCTCTGAGAGTTTCAATCAAATCACATACACCAGTAAGATTTAATTCTAAATCAGGAAAATCCATAGTTCCTCCAATTATAAATTTGATATATTGTTATACTTTAACAATGATTTTAAAAATTAAGTATAAAAAATGTTATTAAAAATCAATAAAATTCTTTTCCAAACAACATTATTTATAGCACTACTATTCACCAGCGCTCTTTTAATAGTAAATCTTGATCCATTTTACGAATTTGAATTCCAAAAAAATAACACTTCGTATAAAACAGGAATAACAAATGATGATCTTGAAAAAACAGTTGATAATATACAAGATTTTTTCAATGAAAAATCAAATGAAAAAATATACATGAACACTTATATTAACGGAGTTGAAAAACAATTATTTAACGAAAAAGAAATCATACATATGGTAGATGTAAAAATCTTACTAAATAACATTAAATTAATATCAGCTTTAATGTGGTCAGCAATAATTATTTGTATCCTTCTTTATTTCAAATTAAATAATAAAAATAAAACTAAATTGTTCAAATCAGCTACAAAATCTTATCTTAAATTTTCATTCTCAATTACAATTTTCATATTGATTGCAATCTTGATTGGATTCAGATGGATTTTTTATCTTTTCCACATAATAAGCTTTGATAATGACCTTTGGATTTTAGATCCTAGAAAAGATTATTTAATTAAAATATTCGAAGAAATATTTTTTATGGATGCAACTATTATTATTGGTATTATTACATTAAGTTCTTCTATAATATTCTTGTTAATAGCTAATATAATAAATAAATATAATGAAAGAGGAAAAAATTGAACAATCCGAAAAATGGTTTTTACGGAGATTTTGGAGGGAAATTCATACCTGAGACTCTCTCGTATGCGATCGAAGAGCTAGATCGAAACTACAAACAAATAGCACAATCCAAAGATTTCCAAAAACAATTTCACCTATTGCTAAAAGACTTTGTTGGCAGACCAACAGCTCTATATTTTGCTAAAAATCTAACAGAGCATTACGGTGGGGCAAAAATATACTTTAAAAGAGAAGATCTAGCACATTTAGGTGCTCATAAAATCAATAATGCTGTAGGGCAAGGGTTGCTAGCAAAGTTAATGGGTAAAAAACGAATAATTGCTGAAACAGGAGCAGGTCAACATGGTGTTGCAACAGCGGCAATATGTGCAAAACTAGGTTTAGAATGTGTTGTCTACATGGGTCAAGAAGATATCGAAAGACAATCACTAAATGTATATAGAATGAAACTTCTAGGAACAGAAGTAATAAGTGTAACTTCAGGAAGTAGAACATTAAAAGATGCAATTAATGAAGCAATGCGAGATTGGGTTACCAATGTAAATAACAGTTATTATCTTATTGGAAGTGTAATCGGACCACATCCTTATCCATTAATGGTCAGAGATTTTCAATCAGTTATTGGAAATGAGGCTAAAAAAGAAATTTTTTCTATAGAAAACAAATTACCAGACTATGTTATTGCGTGCGTCGGAGGAGGAAGTAATGCAATGGGACTTTTTCATGCATTTATCAATGATAAAGATGTAAATTTAATTGGTGTAGAGGCAGGAGGAAAAGGAGTTAATACAAACGAACATTCAGCAACCTTAGTGAAAGGAAGCGTAGGAATACTGCATGGAACTAAAACATATTTAATTCAAAATAATGACGGGCAAATAGTCGAAACACACAGCATATCTGCTGGATTGGATTACCCAGGAGTGGGACCTGAGCATAGTTTCCTCAAAGATACTGAAAGAGCAAGTTATGTGGCAGCCACTGATAGAGAAGCCCTTGAAGCTCTTGCTTTAACATCAAAACTGGAAGGTATCATTCCAGCATTAGAGCCAGCTCACGCATTAGCATACTTAGAAGAATTAGCCCCAAAGCTGAATAAAGAAGATATTATTCTTGTTGGACTCAGTGGGCGAGGAGATAAAGATATCGATACTATTATGCAAAATATGTCTTTATAAAATGGGAAATATTAAAAATCAGATATTATTCTTTTATGTCATTACAGCCTTGCTAGCTTTTATTTCTCTCCCTTCTATTTTAGAAGGTAATGGAAGAATTACAAAATACGATACTCACACAGATGAATACCATATTATTCAATACGGGCTCTATCCAGAAAAAGTTTTTACCGGACCACTTCATATAGCATTAAGTGTCCAAGATAAAGATACTGCTTTATTTGTAAAATCAAAAGTTAATATTCAAATTACAGGTCCTTCATTTAATGAAAGCGTGGAAGCAAAAAACTCTCTTAATTCACCACAATATTATGAATATGATACTGTCCTAATTGATGAAGGTAACTATATTCTTGATATTACGATTGAATCTGATAAAGGGATTTCTAAAATAAATAAAAATTTTGAAGTCTTCAAAGGCGCTAACACAGGAAATATTATAGTAATATTCTTGACATTTACAGCGATCTTGATACCATTTTCAATTGCAACAAGAAAAATACTAACAACTAAATCAAAATAAATTTTTAAAATGTCTTTGTCATACAAAATATCCATTAAAGGTTAGAGATGAAACTTGGCTTATTGCTCTCAATGTTATTAGTTAGTTTGTTTATATTAGGATGTTCAAAAGAAAATCCTAATATAAATCAGAATACAAGCCAAGATATTCAAATAAAAAATATGAAACTTATACCGGAAATAATTAATACTACAGAAAAATCGACTATCACTCTTAATATAAAAAGCGATATGAATGGATCAATTCATTTTCATGGTTACAATATCGAATCAGAATTGTTTCAAAATAAAATTACTATCCTAGAAATAAATTTAAGCGCTACAGGAAGTTTCCCTATTGCTCTTCATAAACGTCATAATCATTCATCGCATACTGCATCCAATTCTGGAGGCCATCATGACCACGGATCAGACAAAAAAGAACATGAAGAAGATATAATCGGAAAACTTATAGTAAATCCAAGATAATGAATAAATTTTTTATATCTATTTTATTTTCAATTTTCTCTATTTGGTTAATAATACCAAATAAAATTTATGCTCATGGCTTTGGAGAAAGATACGACTTACCAATACCTCTTACTTACTTCTTGGTCGGTGGAAGTTTAACTATTCTTTTCTCGTTTTTAATTTTAATTATTTTTTTTAATAAAGAATATAGATTAAATCATAATAAATCCTTATTAATATTTAAAGAAAACACACTTGGTAAAATACATTTAGTTCTTCTTAAAAATATACTGAAAATATTATCTGTATCATTGTTTTTGCTCACTATTATTTCTGGCTACATTGGTTCAAGCAACCCAATTGAAAATTTTTCCGCACCTTTTATTTGGATTATATGGTGGGTTGGATTTGGGATTGTCACTCCATTAATAGGAGATTTTTGGAAATCATTAAACCCTGTGAAAATTCTGTACTTATTTATAATAAATAATGTAATAAAAAATCCAGAAATGATACATAAAGGTAAATACAAATATCCCAAATCCCTAGATTCATGGCCACTTATAATCTCGTTTATTTTATTCTCTTGGTTTGAAAATGTTGGCAATGGATCTAATCCCCAAACTTTGGCCACATTAGTTTCTGTATACACCATCCTAACTTTTATTTTTATGTATCTGTACGGAGCTAAAGATTGGTTAGAAAAAGGAGATGTATTTAGTGTTTATTATCATATTATGGGATCTTTTGGAATTTTCAAATTAACTCAAAATAAATATTTACAAACTACAGAGGTCAATTTAAGACTTCCTGTAACAGGTCTCACAGAATTAAAAACTCCATCTACTCTGTTTGTGGCTTTTCATATAATTTTATTAGGGACAATTTCATTTGACGGGTTGTCTGAAACAACTTTATGGACAAATGTAGAAATAATATTTATACCAGTGTTAGGCAAAGCAATTACAGAAACACTTGGGATAATTTTAATACCTTCGCTTTTTTTTATTTTACTATGGTTTGTTTGCAAGATGGTATCTGCAATAACTAAAGAAAAATCAACTGAAGAAATACTTACATCATTTGTATTCTCACTCACTCCTATAGCAATTGCGTATCATATAGCACATTATCTTGCATACATCTTAATTACAGGCCAACTTATCATTCCGGTAATATCTGATCCATTTGGATATGGATGGGATTTGATCGGAACACAAAATTATGCGCTCAATATAGGAATTGTTAATGCCAAAGATGCCTGGTATTCTTCAGTAATAATAATAGTATTAGGACATATTTTTTCAGTTATTGTTTCACACATTAATGCAGTCAAGATTTTCAGTAACAATACTTTGGCAATTAAAAGCCAAATCCCATTTTTAATCCTTATGATATTTTATACCGCACTAAGTTTGTGGATTATTGCCCAACCTATTGTTAATCGTTAATTTTTGTCATTGTAGACATCTACCTCAAGATATATAATCAAATCTTCTAAGGTGGAGAATATGCTTAATGTTTGATAATCCAAAAGAAGAATGTGGAGTAGTTGGTATTACGACAAATACTGATGCTTCAAGATTAGCATTTTTTGCTCTTCATGCTATACAGCACCGTGGACAAGAAAGCGCAGGGCTAGCTACTTACAATGGGAAAATCAATGTTAAAACTGGAATGGGCCTAATCTCTCAAGCATTAGATGAAGAAGACATTGAATCCCTAGAAGGATCTTACTCTATTGGGCATACCAGGTACTCTACTACAGGATCGACAAAAATTGAAAATGCACAACCAATAAGATGTCTAGTAGAATCAGAAGAAATAGCTCTCTCTCATAATGGGAATGTAATAAATGCTAAAAGTATTAGACAAGAGCTTATTGACTGGGGATGCGAATTCAAATCTTCTAGTGACTCTGAGGTTATACTCCAACTTCTGGCAAATGCTCCTGGCAAGGACTGGAAGGATAAAATTAATTATATGATGAACAAATTACAAGGAGCCTATTCATTAACAGTACTCACAAAAGAAGGAGTAATAGGAATCAGAGATCCATTAGGAGTGAGACCTCTGTGCCTTGGAAAAATAGAAGATGGATACGTATTGGCTTCAGAATCATGTGCAATAGATCATATTGGGGGAGAATTTATTCGAGAGCTAGAACCAGGTGAAGCAGTATTCATAACTAGAGATGAAGCTAAAACAATTTTCAAGAAAGAAAACAAAAAATTAGCTGCGTGTGTTTTTGAAAATATCTATTTTGCAAGGCCTGATAGCATTCTTGATGAACAACTTGTATATTTAACTCGAAAAAAAATGGGAGCACAGTTGGCAATAGAACATCCTGTAGATGCAGACATTGTAATAGGTGTCCCTGATTCTGCTATCGCTGCGGCAGTAGGATATGCCGAAGAATCTGGTATTCCATTTACAGAAGGATTAGTTAAAAACAGATATGTTGGAAGAACATTTATCCTGCCAGATCAAAGATTAAGAGAGGTTGGAGTTCGAAGAAAACTTAATCCTTTGAAAGAAATTATTAAAAACAAATCTGTTATAGTTGTGGATGACAGCATAGTAAGAGGCACAACTACACCCTTCGTTGTTGATTTACTTAGAAAAGCAGGAGCTAAAGAAATACATCTAAGAATTTGTGCTCCTCCTATCAAATGGCCTTGCCATTTTGGTGTAGATATGGCTACTAAATCAGAATTACTAGCTGCAAATAAATCAATTGATCAAATACAAAATTACATAAAAGCTGACTCTTTGGGTTACCTTTCTGTAGAAGGATTAATGAAAACTGTACCCAAACCATCAAATCAATATTGCGATGCTTGTTTCACAGGGAAATATCCGATTCCTGTACAGTTAGAAATGAGTAAATTCAATTTAGAATAAATTATATGTCTGATATGAATAAAAACATCAATTATCAAAAATCAGGAGTTGATTTAAATAAGGCTGCTAATTTAAAAGAAAATATGAAATCAATAATTTCTGATCACCAAGAAACAAATAATATTGGAAATTTTGGAGGATTATTCGAAATAAAAGGATATAAGAATCCTGTTCTTATATCCAGCACTGATGGGATTGGAAGTAAACTCCTAATTCATTCTGAATTAAACCAATTTAAATCTCTTGGAATAGATCTTGTTAACGCATCAGTTAACGACATAGTTTGTATTGGCGCAAATCCATTGTTCTTTCTTGATTATATTGCAGTAGAAAAAATCGTTGAAAAAAATATCTTAGAAATAATCAAAGGAATTGTTCAGGCTTGTGAAGATAATAATTGTAAATTAGTTGGTGGAGAAACAGCCCAAATGTCAGAAGTATATTCAAATGGGAAATTTGACGTTGCCGGATTTATTGTGGGAATAGCTGAAAAGGGCGAAATAATGACTAAATCATCAACTGAAGAGGGGGATGTACTAATTAGTTTGCCATCAAACGGTATACATACAAATGGATATACTTTAGTAAGAAAAATATTTGATATAGAAAATAACCCAAAAGTACTAAACAAAGAATTCAAAGAACTAAATTCAACGCTAGGTGCAGAGCTAACTAAAACTCACACAAGTTATTATAGCGACATATCTAAAATCAAAAATTTAATGAAAATTTCTGCACACATCACAGGAGGAGGCTTTAAGGAAAATATTCCAAGAATACTTAATTCCAATCTTAATGCCATTATTAATTTAGACTCTCTTAGAATTCCAGCAATATTTAATCTTATTCAACAAACCGGAAAAATATCCATTGAAGAAATGTTTAATGTATTTAACATGGGAACAGGATTAGTAATTATCTCATCTGAAGAAAATGTGAATAAAATTCTTTCTTTATCACCTAAAGCAAAAATAATAGGGCATTTAGAATCTAATTCAACAAACACCTCAAACGTGATAATCAAATGAAGAATAAATTGAATGCCTTAATAAGTGTTTATGACAAATCTAACCTGGATAAAATCGCAGCATATTTAAATACTCTCAATTGTAATATTATTTCTACTGGCGGAACATATAAATATTTAAGTAAATTAAATTTAAACAATCTACAAAAGGTTTCTGATATAACACAAAGTCCTGAAATACTAGACGGTAGGGTAAAGACACTACATCCTGTAATTCACGGAGGAATATTAGCAAAAAGAGATAATCAAAAACATATGTCAGAAATTAAAAATATCCCAGGCATATTGATAGATATAGTAATCTGTAATTTATACCCGTTTGAAGAAACTTTGAAAAACAAAAAAAGTACAGAAAACGAAATTATTGAAATGATAGATATTGGTGGCCCAACTATGATCAGAGCAGCAGCCAAAAACTACCATTCAGTTTTAACTATAGTTGATCCAAATGATTATAAACTTTTAAGTAATTCAAATACCGACCCTTCCTCTGTTGATGATTTAACTAAAATTAAGGATAGGAAAAAACTAGCTAGTAAAGCTTTCCAGCATGTCTCTAATTATGATGATCTAATATACAAGTATCTAGACGAAGAGCCAGATTCTTCTTTTTCTGTTCCAAAAGGAGATATGGTGAAAAAATTGAGATATGGTGAAAATCCACACCAAAAAGCTGTAGTTTACTCATCTGATTCGTTAGGAAAAGGGATTATCAACGGAACACAGGTACATGGAAAAGAAATGTCTTTTAACAACATCATTGACGGCAATACAGCTTGGCAGATTGTAAATGAATTTAGTGAAACGTCATGTGCAATTATAAAACACGCAAATCCTTGCGGACTAGCACTTGATGAATCTCAAGCAAATGCATTCAAAAAAGCTTTTGACGGAGATCAGGTTTCTGCTTATGGAGGCATAGTTGCATTTAATAAAATACTTGAAGAAGATACTGTTAGCCAAATGAAAGGAATTTTCTTCGAACTTGTAATAGCGCCAGGTATTACTGAAAATGCTTTGACTAGATTACAAAAAAGAAAAGACTTAAGAATTATCAATATGAAAAATGTGAAATACGAAAATCCGAAATATGAAATTAAAACTTTTGCTGGAGGATATATTATTCAAGACACTGACATAATACAAGGTTCAAAAAATAAATGGAAAACTGTTACTAAAACCAAACCAACTAACACTCAATTAAAAGATTTAGAATTTGCATGGAAAGCTATAAAGCATGTTAAATCAAACGGAATTCTTCTAGTAAAAAATCAATCGATTGTTGGATTAGGTACCGGTCAACCCAACAGAATAAACAGCATTGAAATAGCAGCTAGAGTTGCTAAAGAGAAATCCATTGGAAGTACCTTGGCATCAGACGCTTTTTTTCCATTTTCAGACAATGTGCAATTAGCTCATAAAATAGGTGTAAAGTCTTTAATACAACCTGGAGGATCTATCAGGGATGACGAAGTTATAGATCTTGCAAACAAGCTAAAAATATCAATGATTTTTACTGGAACAAGACATTTTAAGCACTAGGTTTTTTGGGAGGTTTTGAATAAATAATCATTATAAACCCAATAAAATTAACTATAGCAAACCCAAAAAATGCTAATTGATAACTACCATAATTATCAAAAGTTGCTCCAGATATTATAGGACCTAGAATTACACCAAATGTTACAACTATACTTCTAAATCCCATAATTGTTCCGTAATGTTTAGTCCCAAAATAATCAGCCATAATCGCATTTGGGACTACAGCGCTCCCGCCTTGAGCAAATGAGTACAAAATTAACGCTATAATTGCTCCATTCAAGCTATTAACATACGATAAAATTAGCACAGATATAGAAAGTAAAAACATAGAAAACATAAGTATATATCTCTTATTAAAATGATCGCCAATAGCGCTCAAACCAAATCTTCCGGGGATACTTATAACTCCTACTGAGCCTGCAAATGCTGCTGCTGTAACCGGGTCAATTCCCAAATCAACAAAATAAGGAACTAAATGTAAACTTACTCCACTAGTTAATAATATTCTTAATCCAGTCGCGAATGTTAATAACCAAAAACTAGAAGAGCGTAATGCTTCTTTAGGAGAAAAATCAATCGAGTCTGGTAATTTTGCTTTTGACGCTTTGTCTTCAGAAACTTTCAATCCGTCAGGGTACTGACCATACTTATATGGATTATGCCTCATAATCAATCCACATGGAATACCAATTAAAATAACTATAACACCTATGTAAATAGAAGTTTCTCTCCATCCAAATAATTCAATTCCCCAACCGTAGAGAGGAACTATCATCCCTCCTATACCAACACCAGACCACATAATTCCAAATGCTAGGCCTCTTTTTTTATTGAACCAATTAGCAACTGCAGTTTGAATCGGAACATGCAATGTTCCAGCTCCTATTGTTACACCGAGTATATAGACAATAGAAAATGATAAAAACCCGTTAATTTGTGAAAGTAAAATGTAACCAATTCCCATTATGGGAACCCCAACTAAAATAACAGCTCTAGGCCCAAATCTATCAATCAAATACCCATCAATAGGTCCTAATATTCCGTTTTCAAGCCTTGCTAATGAAAAAACAGAAGAGATCCTAGTCCTACTCCAACCAAATTCATTAGATAGAGGTAAAAACAAATTGCCAAATCCATGATAATTAATTCCAGAAGAAATTGACATTGCAAAAGTACCTGCAAGCACAATATACCATCCGTAAAATATATTATTTTTTTTACTATTTTTCAAATCGATTTTTCTTAGAAATATTATCTAATAATTTTGGCAAAGAATCTGATGTGGATCCTCTAAGTATGACATCTGAAATTACACTAATTGGAGTAGAGTTAGTATTCACTTCAACAATTATCCCACCATTTTTTTTAATATATCTGGGGAATTTTGCAGAAGGATTAACCAAATTAGATGTCCCTACAACTAGTATGAAATCTGACTTGCTCACTACCTCAATACATTTATTTAATACAGCTTGTGGAATAGGCTCTCCAAACAAAACAGTATCAAATTTTATTATTCCTCCACACTCGCATGTCGGAGGTAATATTAAAGTGTCAACAGAATTTCTATTAAACCTCTTTTCACATTTTATACATCTACACTTGTATCTACTGCCATGAATTTCAGTAATATTTTTACTTCCTGCCCTAGAGTGTAATTCGTCAACATTTTGAGTAATAATATGTTTTATGAACCCTCTTTCCTCAAGTTGTGCTAATGCTATATGAGCTTTATTTGGCAATGCTTTTTCAACTGATTCCCTAAATTTTGTTCTTTTTGGATTAGAAGAAGCATCTAATTGATTTTCCCACCATAATTTGGGATCTTCAGTAAAGTTTTTATAATTCCCAAAATAAGATGATTTAGTAGAATGAGAATCATTTTTTCGAAATGTAGGTATCCCACTTTCCGCAGATATACCTGCTCCAGAAAGGACTATAGGATAGTTTGCTTTAATTAAATACTCGGCAGTCTCATTAATTAGTTCTTCAGTAAATAATTTAATTTGTTTCTCCCATTAATATTTCATGAGTTGGAATATTTAATTTTTTTATAACACTAAAATCTAATCCTGTAATTAAACACTGATTATATTCTAATATAAATTTTGCTAAATATTCTTGGTTTTGAAAATCTAATTCAGAAAAAGCATCATCTAACAATATGATCGGCTCCTCACTGTATTCCTTAATTAATTCACATTCTGCTAATTTGATTCCTAAAACTAATAATCGTGCTTGTCCTCTGGAAGCAAAGTTTTGTGCATTATCTCCATCAATTTTAATTATCATATCATCTCTATGCGGGCCTATATTGGATCTCCCATAGGAAATATCTCTATGTTCAAATTCTAATATTTTAGTTCTAAATTGATTCTGGATTCTTTCAAGATCATCTTTCAAATTAACTTGATTATCCATTGATATACTAGATAAATATCGAATGTCTCCAATATGTTCAGAATTAAAAATTTTAATAAAAATATCTTTAGAAATCAGATTTAACTTCTCTAAAGATTCATATCTTTTTTGAATAATAAACGATCCAATATCAATCATTTTATCATTCCAATATTCTAGTTCGTCTTTGCTTGAATCATTATTTCTAATTCTTTTCAATAATGCATTTCTAGAATCCAGAATATTATTGTAAGTTAATAACTCAGAAGTATAATTAGAATTCAATTGAGTATTTAATAAATCCATATACTTTCTTCTTTCACTTGGAGATCCAAATATCACATTCATATCATTAACACTGAAACAAACTGATTTTAAGTTGCCGACAAATTCTGACAATTTAATATTTGCTCCATTTATATTTCCATTTTTAGACAACCTAAATGATTCATTTACACTTAAGATTATCTGTAATTCTCTATTCTCTGATAAATGTTTAACCATTCCTTTAATTTGTGCAAAGTCACCTGTTCCTAATATATTTTTATTTACAGTATCTCTATCATGTCTCGCTCTGAATGATCTGCCAATAGATAAAAAATATATAGCTTCTATTAGAGAACTTTTACCTACTCCATTTCTTCCAAATAATGTTGTGATCCCCTTGTTTAAGGCTACTTCATAATTTGTAAAATTTCTAAAGTTTCTAATTTTTATATTTTCTAACATTTGCTCAGAGTTAAAGTAATTTCTTTATTATTTTATATATCAATGTAAATATAAGTGTTTATTTTTCTATATGATAAGCTATAATACTCTTCTGTTAACAAAGAGGGAAGTAAATGACTCACGTAAAATTAAGAGATGGCGAATCAATAGATGGAATGCTAAAAAGATTTCAGTCTATGATGCAAAGATCTGGAATAATGAGAGAATTACGAGATCGACAATATTTCCGATCTCGTCAAGAAAACAGAAGATTAGAAGCTCAAAGAAATGCTAGACGATCAAAGAAAAGAATATATAGAAGCTATTAAAGTTTATCTATTCTATTAATATCTTAAATAAATTAAATGGTTATTCAAGATATCATAAAAGATGCTCACAACACAGATAGTATCAAAAACTACTTAAATGAGCTCGAAACATCAAATATATCATTTTTGGAATGCAGATCTTCAATGCTTCCGATACTTTCAAAATTAATTAATATATCTTCTGAAAATGATGTGTTAATTATTTCTGCAACAGAAAACACTGGCACCGAAACAATTAATTGGATTAACAATTTAACAAGCCAGCACAAAGACACTATGTTTTTTCCTCAAAAAAAAGAGCATGGTAAAAATTTGTCAAAAAACTCTGATAGAATAGAATTCATTTCTAATCTGCGAAAAACTTCATCGCCGCAAATAATTATTTCTACACTTATATCAGCATTAGAATCATTGCCTTCTCCGTCAAAACTTCTTTCCAAATCAATTAAAATTATTAAAAACGATTCTATAAATCTTAAAGCTCTATCTGAAAAACTAACTAATATTGGATTTGAAAATAAGAATCATCAATTAGAAATCAAAGGTGAATATACAATAAGAGGTGGTATTGTTGACATATTTTCTTATGATTATGAGAATCCTATTAGAATTGAACTGTTTGGAGATAAGGTAGAATCAATAAAAGAATTTGATGTTAACACAAACATTTCAATTAAAGAATTAAATGAAATCACTATAGAATCTATAGATTATAATTTGGGATCAGATTATGAAAATCAATCATCTCTTTTTGAATATTTGAAACCAGAAACAATAGTAATTTTAGATAATCCTGACGTAATATTTCAAAATTTAAATGACCATATTTCTAATAATATTGCTCTGAAAAATAATACTGAAAAATATATCAACCAATTTTCAATTGATGAAATAAAATCATTGATATATAAATTTAAAACCATAAATATTACTCAATGGAAAACAGATAAATCATTAAACGCCGAATCACTATTCAATATTTCTAGTATCCCTGTAATTTCTAACGCAATTCAAAACAATAAACAATTCACACCACTAAATGAATTTAATGGAAAGATAATTATACAAACAAGCTATATTAATCGAACAAATGAATTAATCAATAATTTAGATTTAAAACTTGAAAATATTGATGTTCAATATACTCCTCCTTATAAATCTACTCCTGGTTTTGTTTATAAAAAAATAATGTTTATAGGAGACAGAGAGTTATATGGAACAAAATATACTCCTACACAATTTAAAAATATTACAAAAGAAATTATTATAAATGACGAGGTTAAGCCTGGTGATCATGTGGTGCATTATGATCATGGAATAGGCAAATTTATTGATTTTGGCAAACCTCCAAAAACTAAAACCAACGAAGATTTCATGATCATTGAGTATCTAAACGAAGATAAATTATATGTTCCTCTAAGCCAAATCCATAAAATTTCACCCTATATAGCGCCAACAAACAAAGCTCCCAAATTAAATTCCTTAGGAAGTGAAAAGTGGACTAAGTCAAAACAAAAAGCGCAAGAATCAGCTTTGAAATGGGCAAGAGAACTTCTTTCAATTTATGCTGAAAGAGAATTAACTTCGGGGATCAAATTTAATAAAGATAACGACTGGGAAAAAGATCTGGAAGGTAGTTTTCCATTCAAAGAAACCCCTGATCAATTGTCCGCAATTAATTTAGTTAAAAATAAAATGCAAAATAAAAACCCGATGGATGTATTAATCTGTGGCGATGTCGGGTTTGGTAAAACTGAAGTCGCAATAAGAGCTGCATTTAAAGCAGTGTGTAACGGAAAACAAGTGGCTGTAATATCTCCTACTACCATATTAACTCAACAACATTATGAAACATTTAAAAACAGACTTTCTGCCTTTCCAGTAAGTATAGATTACCTGAGTAGATTTAAATCCAACAAAGATCAAAAATCAATCATAAAAGATATCAACAATGGTAGCTTAGATATCTGTATTGGGACACATAGACTTATACAAAATGACATAGAATTTAAAAATATTGGATTACTAATTATAGATGAAGAACAAAGGTTTGGGGTTAAACAAAAAGAAAATATAAAATCAAAATACCCAAATGTTGATATTATCACGATGACAGCAACTCCTATACCTAGAACTCTCTATATGGCTATTTCTGGGATAAAAGATCTATATAGTATAAATACTCCCCCGGAACAAAGACTTCCCGTAGAAACTAGTATTAATGCATATGACGAAAACTTGATAAAAAAAACTATAACTCAAGAATTAAACAGAGGAGGGCAAGTATTTTTTCTTCATAATAGAGTTGAAACAATTCAAATTATATTAAAACAATTAAAAAGTTTGATACCGAATGCAAATATTAGCGTCGCTCATGGTCAAATGAAAGAGTTTGAATTAGAAAAAACTATGCTTGATTTTGCAAACAAAAAAATTGACATATTATGTTGCACTACAATAATCGAATCTGGGCTAGATTTGCCAAATGTTAACACTTTAATTGTAAACAACGCTCATAGATTTGGTCTTTCTCAACTATATCAATTAAGAGGAAGAGTGGGAAGAAGTGAAAAACAAGGATATAGCTATTTTTTAATTCCCAAACAAACCCGACTAACTTATGAATCAGAAAAAAGACTACAGGCACTAGAAGAATCAGTAGAACTTGGATCAGGATACAAAATTGCAATGAGAGATTTGGAAATAAGAGGAGCAGGAAATATTTTAGGTAAAGAACAAAGTGGATACGTTATTTCTATAGGACTACACTTGTACTCAAAACTTATTTCAGAAGCAAAAAATATGTTATTAAAAAATGAAAAACCTTTGATTAATGAATTTGATTTAGATTATGAAATTCCAAATATACAATTAAATCTACATTTGGAATTTGGTGATAATTATATTTCTGAGCAAAAAATCAAATTCGAATTATACAAACGACTAAATTTATGCCAAAGTTTAGAAGAAATAGAATCCATGAAAAAACAAATAACTAATAGATACGGGAAACTTTATCCCGAAGGTGAAAATGTGATTTATAACTCTTCAATTCAAATTCTAGCTAAAAATTGTGATATAAAATCAATAACAAAGAAACAGCAATTCATCGAAATCGTATTTCATGAACTTTCATTAGATAAAAATCTTGAAATTAATAAATTAAATAATAAAGTTTCTTTTATTTCAAATAAAGTGAAAATAGATTTTAATGAACAAAAATGGAAAACAGAATTATTAACACTTTTACAAAACCTAAGCAAATCAAATGAATAGCATATTATCTTTTCTGCCCTTATTCAGTGCATTCACATGGGCTATATCAGGAACTATACTCAAAAAATTTAAAATAAAAAATTTATATTTATTTCCTGCTTTTGAAAGTTGTATTTCATTTGTTGTTTTATCGTTTGTGAACTTTTATCTTAATAGATGGAATGAATTCTTTTCCTATAACAGTGAAATATACATCTCCTTTGGAATAAGTTATTCACTTAGCGCATTGGGAATGATTATATATATACAAGCAATTAAAAAAACTGAACTTGGAATAGTATTTACATTAGCAACGAGTATACAAGTTTTGATAATTGCTGTTTTAGATAAATATATTAATCTTTTACAATTTAGCACTTTATTTACGATAGGAGCTATGAGTATTATTTTAGGAGTGATAGCAATAAACTATCCTCACTTGAAATCATTGAAAAATAGACAACAAGATAGAAATAATTTAATAGGGATAATGGCAAGCTTACTATGTGGAACTTTTTGGGCAGCAAATGCATTTATAGCAGACAGGACTTTAAATTCCTCCTCTGTAATTGATGCAACAATGATAAGAACAATTTTAACATTCATATACTTTATTCCAATTAACTTATTTCAATATAATGAAATCAAATTAACAACTACTAAAAAAGAAATAAAATATCTAATTATTTCAGCGCTCTTTGTAACCATTTCAATGCTAATATGGAATGGATCGTTAAAAGTGAACACTGGATCTTGGACTACAGTATTATCAAGTTCAGCCCCTATATTTGCTTTAACATTAGGTTATATATTTTTAAAAGAAAAATTGAAATCTAATGAATTTACTGGAATATTTATATGTCTTTCAGGTGTGCTGCTAATTATACTTAGTAAATAATAAATCAATCAATTGTGAAAGATCAGTTATTTTCTGTCCCTTATAATCTGTATGGCTACTTTCTCTGTCTATTAATATTGGAAGCATCTTAGAATTTTTAGCACCTTCAATATCTGACAAAATCTGATCACCTATATAGATTGAACTCCTTGCATCAACATTTAATTTAGATAATGCCAAATCAAATATTTTACTATTAGGTTTTTCTACTTTAGCCTCTTTAGAAGTAACACAAACATCTACATAACTAGATAAGTTAAATTCATCTAAAATTTCAGATCCTAATTTATCCATATTTGAAATCAATCCTAATTTAAAATTCAATTCTCTTAATGCATTTAAAGTTGGAATAACATCATGATATAAAACCATAGAATAAGGAATATTTTGTAATTCTTTAAAGATTTTCTTACAAAGGCTTAGTTCAACTTCAAGCTCGTCACCAGACAATACTAATTGCTCATATCTTGCGAAAAATTCTTCTTTTTCAACAATAGACATTGATCTAATAGGGTTAACTGCATTTTGTTCTGCCATAAATTTATCTGCAAGAAAATAGCCTTTTGAAACTCCTGCTTCAGTTAAAAATAAATCATACTTTTTTGCAACTTGAGATTGAATTACAAACCTTGAAGGTTCGAAGCCAACTAAGGTACCATATAAATCAAATAATACTGCTTTAATTTTCATTCAAATATGATATCACTAATTAAAAATTAATCATTATCAATAAATATGAAATCAGGAAAACTGCCAAATAAAATTTTATCGCAACTGTTAAGTACTCTACCTAATAATGACAAAAGAATAGTTGTTGGTCCATCAGTTGGAGAAGACGCATCAGCTATAGATATGGGCGACAAATATCTACTCGTAAAAACTGATCCCATAACTTTTACATCTGATAACATGGGATGGTATTTAGTGAATGTTAATTCTAACGATATTTTCACAATGGGTGGAGAGCCAAAGTGGTTATTAACTACTTTGTTGTTCAATCCGTCTGTTAAAGAATCAAAAATAAAAGAAATATTTGAAGATATCAAAAATTCATGTTCTAAAATGAATATATCTTTAGTAGGTGGGCATACTGAAATCACTCCAGAAGTTAATTCTCCAATTGCAATAGGTTGTTTAATAGGAGAAGTTGAAAAAAACAAATTATTGAAAACATCAGGAGCAAATAATAATGACGATATACTAGTTACAAAGCATATCGGATTAGAAGGTACATCGATATTAGGAAATCATATCAAAAACTATAAAACTAATATCCAACAATCTGTAATAAACAATGCAATTAACTTAATTTACAATCCTGGGATAAGTGTCAAAGATGAAGCACAATTAGCCACCAAAAACAATCTGGCTTCAAGTCTTCATGACCCAACAGAAGGCGGACTAATCACAGGATTAGAAGAACTTGCAATAGCATCAAATAATGGAATGCTTATAAATTCAGATAAAATTCCTATAAAAAGCGAAACTGAAATTATTTGTAAAGAATTAAACTTAAATCCATTAGGGTTAATATCTTCAGGAAGTTTGATTATTACATGCGAACCTAATAAAACATCAAAATTAATTGAATCAATCTCAAAATCAGGAATCAATATATCAAAAATAGGTAAAATGACTAAAAGTAATCAGGGATTAAAAATAGAACACAACAATATAATTAAAAACTTTCCAAAATTTGAAAGGGATGAAATTGCAAGATATTTTGAATCACAATAACTTACCAAATAAATCAGAAATAGTAATAATTGGTGGTGGAATTATTGGCTGCAGCATCGCAATGTATCTGTCTCAAAAAGGAATTAATTCGATAACATTGATTGAAATGAATTCATTATCATCCGGAGCAACTCATAAATCAGGAGCAATGATTAGAGAATTTTATCAAAATGATTTTTTGATAGAAATGGCTAAAGAATCAAAAAAATTATTTGAAGAAAGTACTATTAAAATAAATAAAAGTGGAAGGCTTTATTTGTTTTCTGAAGAAAACAAATCTGTAGTTGAAAAAAATGTGGAATTAAACCAAAAACTAGGAGTTAATCTAGATATTTTATCAAAAGATCAAATAGAAAAATTTACTCCTGACATCGATCTGAACAATGTAGAAATCGGCTTCTTTGAACCTGAAGCTGGATATGTTGACTCAGTAGAATCAACATACTACTTTGCAAAACAGGCTCAAAAAAATGGTGTCAATATTTGCACTCAAACTAAATTAGAATCAATTGAATTGAATAAAAATAAAATAAAATCAGTTACAACAAATAAAGGTATTATCCAGACAAGCAAAGTCATAAATGCCACAGGTGCTTGGGCTAATTATATAAACAAATCAGTTGATGAAAATCTTCCAATTTTCGCATTAAGAGTGCAACAAGCTTTTCTCAAAATGTCTTCATATTTTGATCCTATAAAATATTGCTTAATGGACTATGTGAATGGAACGTACATGAGGCCAGAATTAGGGAATAATTATATAGTTGGAGAAGAGCTAGGATTTGAACAAAGTGATATTGTTTCACCTGACTACTATAACAAATCATCTGATAACGATATTATAGGTAATTACAAATCTAAAATCGAAAACAGAATCCCTAGTTTCAAACAATCTATTTTAAAGGGAGGGCACGCTGCATTGTATGATATGACACCAGATTCAAATCCAATAATTGGCAAATCACACAAAATCGAAAATCTATTTTATGCCGTAGGTTTTAGTGGTCATGGATTTAAATTAGCCCCTATAATTGGGAAATTGTTATCTGAACTTATAGTTGATGCCAAAACTGACTCATTATTAGAAAAATTTCAATCAAGTCGTTTTACAATTAATAAACTAATAACGCCACGTTATCCATTTAAAAATATTGTAAATTAAAATTCAAAAAATCTTATATAGACAATAAGTTACTATTCTTCTATAATTTTGTATCTATCTAAATATAAATGTTAGTTAGAGCCGAGGTGGTGGAATTTGGTAGACACGCAGTGTTGAGGGCGCTGTAGCCTAAAGGCTGTAGGAGTTCGAGTCTCCTCCTCGGCATTGCATGTAATTTTATGGCGACGTGGCCAAGTGGTCTAAGGCGGGGGTCTGCAACACCCTTATTCGGCGGTTCGAATCCGCCCGTCGCCTCCAAGCCCGGGTGGCGGAATGGTAGACGCGGCAGACTTAAAATCTGTTGAACTTAGGTTCGTGCGAGTTCGAGTCTCGCCCTGGGCATTCC
>JBJLGN010000025.1:0-82980 GCA_045564835.1 Dehalococcoidia bacterium | reverse complement strand
TAACCCAAAGGTCGCAGGTTCGAGTCCTGCCCCCGCTACCAATATTATTTCTTCCCTTTTTGTAGTATAATTTATAGATAAGCATTACCCATTTTTATAAATTGTTCATGCTTATTAAAGGAGGATTATATTGGAAATCAGTCAAACGGGGTGTCTTAAATAAATGTTCTTTAAGACATTTGATATTAAGAATTAAAAAAAAGAGGGACTCAAGTGAGTCCCTCTTTTTTTTATATACTTATTAATTTAAAGATTTTAATTTTGCAGTACAGATTTAACTTTTCTAATTCAATTGTTATGTACAAAATTTTATAAGCAAATGCACAATAAGCATTAACAGTCTTTGTTTATCAATTTTACTTCTGACACCAAATTGTTGATACTCTGTAATTTCTTTAGTACCATCACTAATTTGAATGTAAGTTTTTCCTTTAGCTAGATTATTTACATTTTTGTCTAGGTATTCACTTTTAATCGAAACAACAATAGTGTTATTTTTTGTAGGTTGTATTTTTTCTACTTCACTACTTCTGCCTGAAATTCCTATTACATTTAAGTTGGGATTTCCTCCAATTTCTGAAGTAATATATCCGTTAGAAGCCTTATCAAGTATTATTATATCTTTATTTTTTTTTATTAGTAAGTTTTGAAGATATTCGATAGGAGTTAAATCTTCTGAAATAATTGTTGTTTCCTTTAATCTCTCTAGTATTTCTTTTTTTGTTTGTTCTATTAAAGTTTTTCTTTCATTATCTTCTCCAGTAGCAGTTATTCGAACATCAACTTGACCTGGATGTGCTAATAATCCAACTACAGGATTATCAATTATCATTAGATCGCCTATCTTATCATCTACTGTACTTTCTCCCATTCCTAATATTTTAAGTGTCTCGTACTCTATTTTTGTTTTGATCGCAAATGATTGTACCAGTTCAGGTAGTACTACATTTTCAAATAACCATTTCATTTCATGAGGTACACCTGGTAAAGCATAAATAATTTTATCTTGCCATTCAATAGAAAAAGCCGGTGCTGTTCCGTTTGGATTATGGATTGCATTAGCAGTATCAGGAATCATAGCTTGCTTATCATTATTTTTAGTTAATATAAATCCACGTTTTCTGAATCGATTTTCAATTTCTTCCAATAATTTTGGGTCTTTATATAATGTCCTTCCAGTAACTTCAGCAATTGCTTCTCTGGTTAAATCGTCTTCAGTAGGGCCTAATCCCCCTCCTATAATAATAATTTCACTGGTCGAATTATTTAATACAGATTTGATAATCTCAATATCATCTGCTATAGCAACATGTTTTACTGTTTCTATCCCCAAATCATTTAATTTAGATGATATCCATGCAGAATTTGTATCAATAGTTTGTCCAAGGACAATTTCACTTCCTAGCGCATATATTTCAGCTTTGGGCATATATTTTCCTTTAAAAATGCATTGGGCAAAAAGGCGAATTGTTTTCCTTGAATGCTCGATTTATGAAATTAATTATTTTTTTGTTTATTATTTTAAGATTTTGAGATGCTATTAAGTTATTAAGGTTAAATGTTCCAAGATAAATTTCAGACAGACCGTTAATAGTAATTTCAATATCTGGAGATTCATCACTTATCTTACATGTAGAATTTTGATTTTTTGTATCAAGGAAAAACGTATTATTATTTTGATTAATAATAGAATCACTTAACTTGAAAATCAGTTTCCCTTTTTCATTATAACTTCTAGCTTCCAAGGCCTTTATAACATCTACAATTCTAATCCAGAAACTAGTTGTTATCCTAGCGTTCAAGCTACCCGGAGAGATAAGTAATGATTCTAAAACATCATCTTCAGGTACACCTTTCGCGTTTATCTCATCTACTAAGTCTATATTTAAACAATAGTTCCATATATTTATTGCTGCTTTATCATTTATATAAATGATATCCCATATATTTAAGGATGAAGGCATATTTCCATATTCATTGCTTCCTTCAATTGTATATGTCACGAAACCTACTAATTTATTCGCATCGTAAATTCCAACAAAATATGATGGGCCAGTGCTAAGATATTTTGAGCTCAAATCTTCAATTCTTCTTTCAGCCCATTCTTTAGTTAGCTTCATTACGCCTGGTCTTTCATTCATTAAATTATTATTTATTTCAACATATGAGTTTATTGCTTCTTTTTTATTTAAAATTTTTATTTCTAGTGGATTATCATTTATACCTGGAGTAAATTGAGTATTATGTTTAGAAATTTTGTAATGTTTTTCTCTAGTTGGAGCATATCCAAATCTTCCATAAATTGCTGTCTCAGAAGGCCATAATATAGCCAATGGTTCTTTATAGTCTGAGTATATTTGATTTAATTGAACTTTCATCATTTCTGATAAAATTCCTTGTCTCCTATGCGTTGGTTGTACGCTCACATATGATACTGCGGCTACTTTTGAAGATTTGTTTTTAGGTAGTGAAATATATTCAGAAAATGAATTTGCAGTTCCTATTATTTTATCTTTATCAGCTAAAGCCAATGCTCTTTTTGGATCGGCTAACATTTTTAATCGTTTTATATAATAATCAGTTGAATCTGAAGTGTATGAAATAGCCTCAGCTTTTGCAAAATCTTTAATATTAGTAGTATTTATTATTTTTATTGATAATTTATTAGATTGTTTCAACTAGCAATGCCTACATCTCATGTTTTCTTCAGAAAATATTTCTTCTTCGCTGGATTCTACTATATTATAGTCTAAAAGAATCCTTAATGCTTTTGAAACACTATCTAAGTCGTATTCTTTAACTTTAGACTCTAGCCATTCTAATTGGTCTGATTCTATTTTGATACCAAATTCTATTTTTTCTGACATAATATTCTCCTTAAATACTAATAGATGATTTTATTAATTGATTATCATTTTCAAAAGGTAATTTTGGCAAATCATTCAAATCGAAAAATTTAACATCCTTACACTCTTCTCCTACTTCTATTTTGCCTGAAACATATTCTGCTTTGTAGCATAAGATTATAACTTTAGATTTTTCATTGAAATTTGACCCTATAAGACTATTAACCTTGATCTTAATATTAGTTTCTTCTAACACTTCTCTCACAATAGCATTCTCTGGTGATTCACCAAAATTAATGTACCCTGCAGGCAAGCTCCATTTATCATAATGAGGTTCGATGTTTCTTTTGACTAATAGAATTGTATTAGATTTGAAAACTATTCCCAAGGCAGCTAGTTTTGGATTTAAATAAACAAAGTTATCACATTTTTCTGAACCGCATTTTATTTCTTTGTCCTTAAGTTCACTCTGTTCTGTTAAACATTGATTGCAATACATTTTTTTTCAGAATACGATGAATATAATTTATAATTATTTTACAATTATATTAACTAATAATAAATAGAATATAAATCAAATGAAAAAGAGTAATTTTAAAAAAATTCCAAGTATTCAAAAAATTTCAGAACAGGTTGAATTTATTGAACTCACTAAATTGTTTTCTCGTGATTTGTTAATTAACGAATTGAGAATAATATTGAATATTTATCGAGAGTCAAAAAACACCGATAAAGTAGTATCTATGGATTCAATATTTAATGAACTAGAATCTCACCTGAAAGAATTATTAGAAGAACATCCGAAAAAAATTATTAATGCCTCTGGAGTGATTTTGCAAACTAATTTTGGTAGAGCTCCATTACCTAATCAAGCAGTAATTGCAATGCAAAATATAAGTACTAATTACTCTGACCTTGAGTATGACTTGAAAGAAAATAAAAGAGGTGGGAGATTAAATAAATTAAAGACATTAATAAATAGACTTACTAATGCAGAAGATGCATTAGTGGTAAACAATAATGCATCAGCGGTTTTTTTAGTTCTAAAAGCGTTATGCAGTTCAAAAGATGTATTGGTTTCCAGATCTGAATCTGTAGAAATTGGAGGAGGTTTTAGAGTTCCGGATGTTATAACTGAAAGTGATGCGGTTTTGATTGATGTAGGAACTACTAATAAAACTTATGTAAAAGATTATGAATCTAAAATAACAGCTAATACAGGATGTATTCTTTTAATTCATCAAAGTAATTTTAAAATAGAAGGTTTTACTTTTAAACCTTCTATCAAAGATATTGTTGAAATGGCAAAAAAATATTCGGTTCCAGTTTTTTATGATTTGGGAAGCGGTTGCTTAATTGATACTACGCAGTATTCTTTAGAATATGAACCTACTGTAAAGGATGCTGTTTCAGACGGAGTTGATTTAGTTTTTTTCTCCGGGGATAAACTGATAGGCGGACCTCAAGCAGGCATTATTGCCGGGAAAAAAGAATATATTCAAATTATAGCAAATCATCCTCTAACTAGAGCCCTAAGATTAGACAAAGTGTTGTTATCTGGTCTTAATGCAACTTTGCAGTTGTATCTTAGTGATAAATACAAAGAGATCCCTTTGTGGAATATATTAAATAAAAAAAATCAAGATATATATAATCTGGTAGAAAATTGGAAAGAAAATTTAAATAAAAATAAATTAAGCATATTTAATAACTTATCTATTTTTGAAGTCTGCGAATCTTCTACTATGATTGGTGGAGGAAGTATTCCTGAACAGAGCATAAGTAGTTATTCTATGGTAATCAATTGTGAAGGCTTGCCGATAAATGCAGAAACAATAAATAAGCGTTTAAAATCTAGAAACACTCCAATCCTAGCAAGGATTAAAGATAACAAATTATATATTGATCCATTAACCATATTACACGAGGAAGAAAATTTAGTTTTTACAGCATTAAATGAAGAAATGAAGAATCTAGATATTGTTAATTAATTCATTCATAGTTTTTGCTACATAATCAATATCTTTTTTGGATAATCCGTAATGAGGAACAAATCTCCATCTATTATTTGCGTTTCCCCCATTAATTCCTTTTTCTTTAAGTTTGATCGAAATCTCAAGTGGATTATTTACATTTATAGAGAAAAACACTAAATTTGTTTGTACTGGTTCTACGTTTACGTTATTAATTTGTGAAAGTTTTTGTTCAAGATATTTTGCAAGATCATGATCTCTCTTAATACTTTCTTCGTAATACTTTAATCCTACTATTCCAGCTGCAGCTAGTATCCCTGCTTGCCTTGTAGTACCTCCAATAGTCTTTCTCCATTTTCTAACTTTTTCTGTAAAATTTTCTGAACCTAGAACTAATGATCCTACAGGAGCTCCTAACCCTTTAGACAAACAAAATTGAACTGAATCCATATATTTTGTTAATTCTGAAGGAGAGCTTTCTAATGCTATGCATGCATTGAATATCCTTGCTCCATCTAAATGAACAGGAATTTTTTTTTTTGAAGCAATTGATTTTACTTTGCTGAAATAGTTGTTGTCAATTGCTTTTCCTCCACAACTATTGTGAGTGTTTTCAAGTGCAATAAGTTTAGTTTGAGCTAAATGAATATCTTCGTCAGACCCTTCGTATGGATCCAATTCGTCAATTATTGAGTTTATATCTAACGTTCCATTAGTTTCATTTTTAATTACTGCAGGATACACTCCTCCCAATGAAGCATAACCTCCAAGTTCATTTGTATAAATATGTGATTGATCACCTATAATTATTTGATCTCCTCTTTCGCAGTGAGAAAGTATAGATAAGAAATTTCCCATTATTCCACTTGATACGAACACAGCTGATTCCTTGTTAAAAAGCTCTGCGCATTGTTCTTCAAGTTTATTTACAGTAGGATCTTCTCCAAAACCATCATTTCCAACTTCAGCATTGTACATTGCTTTTCTCATTTCTGGAGAAGGTAATGTGTAAGTATCAGCTCTAAGTTCTATATGAGATCTTTCTTGAAAAGAATAAGGAGAATTTTCATTCATAATTAAAGTTCTTTTATGGATTGTTCAAAAATATTTAGAGTGTCTTTAATATCTTGTTCTTCTATTCCGTAATGCGTAGCAAATCTCCATCTGTTACCTCCGTTTCCTCCCAATACATTTTTAGCTTTTAATTTTTCTGCTAACAATCCGGGATTTTTAGTATTTATACTGAAAAACACTAAATTGGTTTGTACTTCTTCAACTGTTATTTCTTTGAATTTTTTTAGACCTTCGGATAATAATTTTGCATTTTTATGATCTTTGCTTATTTGTGCATAATGATTGTTTATTCCAATTATGCCTGCTGCAGCAATTATGCCAGCTTGCCTCATGCCCCCACCAACCATCTTTCTCCATTTTCTAGCATTATTTATAAATTCTTTGTTCCCAACAATCACTGAGCCCACAGGAGCCCCTAGACCTTTGGATAGACAAAATGTTAAAGAATCTACACTTTTTGTGAGTTCAGAAACTGGCATTTCTAACGCTACTGATGCATTAAAAATTCTGGCGCCGTCTATATGTAATTTTAATTCATTCTTGTCACATATTTGTTTTACGGAATCCATGTATTCTTTAGGTAAAATTTTCCCACCTACAACATTTGCAGTATTTTCTAGAGCAACTACTTTTGTTGGTGCTCTATGAACATCTTTAGGTTCAATATTTGACTCTATCTCGTTTAAATCCATAGTGCCATCATCATCATTTTTTAATATTCTTGGAACAATACCTCCAAGTGAAGCGATTCCACCAGCTTCAGCTCTATAAATATGACATTTATCTCCTATGATTATCTGTTCTCCTCTTTGACAATGAGAGAGTATAGATACTAAATTTCCCATAGTACCTGTTGATACGAGAACAGCGTCTTCTTTTCCAAAAATTTCTGCACTAAGTCTTTCTAGTTCATTAACTGTTGGATCTTCTCCGTATACATCATCGCCTAATTCAGCATCAAAAATTGCCTGCTTCATTTCCGGTGTTGGTAGTGTTACAGTATCGCTTCTAAAATCTTTCATATAACTCTCACTTTTTTTTAATATAATTTATTATATTGTTTTTTTCAATTTTGATACTTTTTTGTGAATTTCGCAACTTCAATTCAATCATATTTTCTTCAATTAGCCTATCACTGGTTGTGATTCTTAATGGAAATCCTAATAAATCAGCATCAGAGAATTTTACACCAGGACTTTCTTTACGATCATCTAATACTACGCTTATGCCTTCATTTAGTAACTGTTCATAAATGTCATCTGAATATTCTTTTATTTTTGGTTTTTCATATTTGAGAGCTGATATTATGACTTGATAAGGAGATATTGTTTCTGGAAATATCGGTCCATTTTCATCTTTGTTTTGTTCTATTATTGCCGCTAATAATCTGCCTGTACCTATCCCGTAACAACCCATTTCTATCGTATTTTTTTGACCATTTGTATTTAAATAACTTGCATCAAACTTTTCTGAATATATTGTTCCTAGTTTAAATATGTGTCCTACCTCAATCGCTTTTTTGAAATATAAATTCGAATCACATTTTGCACAATTTGCTTTTTCAGGGATTTGAGAAATATCCTTAATAATATTAGCTGAAAAATCTTCGTCAATATTTATATTTTTAATATGGTACCCATGTTTATTTGCACCAGCAATATAATTGTTTGATTTAGTTATTGAATCGTCTGCTATAACAAATAATTCTTTTCCAATTGGGGATGCTGAGCCGGATGGAATATTATGCTCTTCTAATAACTTATTGTTAGCTGGCTTAATGTTTGGATCTCCAGCTACTCTGGCTAATTTTAATTCGTTAACTTCCAAGTCACCTCTTATAACTACACAAATCAATTTATTTTTCGAATTGTAAAACATAGCTTTTATAGTTTTATAAGGTTTCACGCCTGTGAATTTGCATAATTCTGATATTGTTTTTACTCCAGGTGTGGATATTTCTTCTTTTTTTAACTTAGGTTCTAATGGGTATTCGTATTTGGAAAAAATAGCTTTTTCTGAATTAGCAGAATAATTGCAGTTGTTACATATTACTATTTTATCTTCTCCTGCTTCTGACAAAGCTACAAATTCATGTGAATCTTTCCCTCCAATTGCTCCACTATCAGCTTCAATTTGAATTACATCAAGACCACATTTTTCGAATATATTTTTATACGCTTGCGATTGTTTTTTGTAACTTTCATCAAGGCCTTCTTTATCTAAGTCAAAGCTGTAAGCATCCTTCATTATAAATTCTCTTACTCTTAGCAGGCCACCTCTAGGTCTTGGCTCATCTCTTAGTTTCGTTTGCATTTGATATATAAGTTGGGGTAATGATTTGTATGAAGATATAGTTTCTTTTACTATTGTTGTAAGTAGCTCTTCATGTGTTGGTGCTAATACAAATGGTTTATCTCTTCTATCGTTCAAATTGAATAATTCTTGACCCATTGAAATTGACCTGCCGGATTTGTCCCATAAAGATTTAGGTTGAATAACAGGCATTCGTAACTCTTGCCCTCCGATTGCATCCATTTCAAATCTTATTATTTCTTCTATATTACGTAGGGATTTCCAAGCCAAAGGTAAGTAGGAGTATATTCCTGAGCCAGCTTGATGAATCATAGAAGATTTAATCATGATTTTGTGACTTTCCAATTCAATATCTGAAGGTGTGTTTCGAAGACTTTTGAATAGCATTTTACTTAATTTCATTTTATTGTATCTTCCATTTTTCTTATTTCTTTTTCAAATTCAGTTAACATATTTTCTGACCTAACTATTTTTTCTTTTTTACCTTTTTTGAATATTACTGCCTTGCCTACCCCTGCAGCAATACCTAAGTCTGCATCTTTTGCCTCTCCTGGTCCATTTACTTCGCATCCCATAACAGCAATTTTCAACTTAGATTTTGATTTTTGTGTTATTTCATCTACTTGGTTTGCAAGTTTGATTATATCTACATCAGCTCTTGCGCATCCAGGGCAAGAAACCAAAGTGACACCAGTTTGTTTTAAATTTAACGCTTTCAGTATATTATTGCCTGCTTTTACTTCCTCAGAAGGTTCGTCACTAAGTGATACTCTAATTGTGTCTCCAATTCCTTCATATAATAGCATTCCAATTCCTATGCTTGATCTTATTGAACCTGAATCTTTTGTTCCTGATTCTGTAATTCCTAAGTGTAAAGGATAAGGAACTAATTTTGATATTCCCCTGTATGCTTCAACTGTTGTTTCAATGTCAAATGCTTTCATTGAAATTTTTATATTATAAAAGTTTAAAGATTCTAATATGTTTATTTCCCAAAGAGCTGTTCTTATCATGTGTTCAACCTGAGAATATTGTCCAGAGTTGGCATCAGTTATTTTTGGCAGTTGCTCTACACCCATTTTATGCCTAGATATACCTTTTGTTTTCCCAATAGATCCTACTGGTGGTAGGCTTCCAAAATTAACTCCAATTCGAATAGGTATATTTTTTTTATTTGCGCTTTTAACTATATCTGTTATTTTTGATTTGTCTCTTATATTTCCAGGATTTAATCTAAGTCCATTTACTCCCGATTCTATGGCTTGCAATGCTAATTCATAATGAAAATGTATGTCAGCTATTACAGGGATCGGTGAGTTTTTAACTATTTCTTTTAACGCAATTGCTGATTCTTGGTCAGGAACTCCACATCTTACAATATCACATCCACTTTCATGAAGATTTAGAATTTGATTTAATGTTTTTGAAACATTTGATGTTGGAGTTTTTGTCATTGATTGAACAGAAATATTCGAATTTCCGCCAACTTGGCAATCTCCTATATATAATGGTTTTGTATTTTTTTTGTAGTTGTTCATCTATGTATTTATAATATTACTAATATCGCTAAATGTTACGTAAATAATTAAACCAAATAAAATTAGCATTCCTATTAATTGTATCCTATAAGTAATAAATGTCGGAACAGGCTTCCCGTTTCTAAGTATAGTTAAAACTTCAAAAAGTATTTTTCCCCCATCCAATGGTGGAAAAGGAACCAAATTAAATATTCCTAAGGAAAAGCTAATCAAAGCAATTAATTCAGCAATTGATTGTAAGCCTTTCTTTGATGATTGATTAGTAATTTGAGCTATCCCTATAGGTCCAGTGAATCTAGAATCAGTTGTTGTTTCTTCATTTGATTCAAATAAATATTTTATATTTTTAAATAAAGCCCCGGAAGTCTGATAAGCTTTTTTGACAGCTTGTCCTATATTTAAAGTCTCAGTAGTTTCATAAATGTTTGTCATATTTATTAATACACCTAATTTCCCCTCTTTCATGAAATCCCCTAAATTTAAATTAGGATTGTATTGCATTGCTTGTTCAATGGATACTTCTTTATCAGAATCATTAATTTCTTGTACAACTTTTCTATTTACTTCACTGTCTCTTGGTGTGATTTCAATTTCTAGATAAGTACTATCTTGAATTGAATTAAATGCAGACAACGTTTTTCTGCGTTCAATTAAAATATTAGATTTTTTATTTGCATTATCATTGATATTAGAAATAAGCTGATCTATATTTGCTATATTATTTTCATTGATTTGTTTTATTATATCTCCTTGCATTAAACCTGATTTTTCAGCAGGAGAGTTTGGTGCAATTTTTTGAATATAAATGTCACCGTTTAGACTTTTATGAGGTGACAAGAATATTAATGTGATAATTATAAAAGTTAATAAAAAATTAAATATTGATCCACTAGCAAAAACAATGATTTTTTTAATACTTAATTTTGATGAAAAACGATCACCATTGTCAGGTTTGTCTATCTTTGGAAGTTTTACATAACCTCCTAGTGGAATAATGTTAAAACTTATAATTGTTGAAAATATTTTTGTAGCAAAAATCCTAGGAGGAAATCCTATAGCAAATTCTTCTACATCAATTTTAAATAATTTAGCTAGCAAAAAATGCCCTAGTTCATGAAATACAACTATAAAAAATATGATTGGTATAAATAGTATGTATCCTGTTAATTCCATTTGCTCTCTGCCAAGTTGTATGTTTCGTTTATTGTTGATTTATATATTGTATATATATCTTCTACTTTTGTTATGTTTGATTCTATATGATTTTCTAAAATAGATTCTATGATTTTAGGAATATCAATGAAATTAATTTTATGATCAATAAACAATTCCACAGCTGCTTGATCTGCTGCACACAATGCTACGATCCAACTTCCTCTTTTTATTCCATAATGTAATCCAATTTGATACGCTGGAAATTTTGAAGCATTAAAATTTTCAAATTCTGGTTTAATCAATTCATGATTTTCAAAATATACATGAGTTGAAAAAGGAGACAATCTTCCAGTAAGAAACTCAGATATAGGAATTTTCATGTCTGGTTTATACTTAGAAGCTATTATTGTATTGTTTTTATAATGAACGAGTGCGTGAATATTACTTGTAGGATTAATTAAAACTTCAATTTTTTCTAAAGGAAAATCAAAAAGCAGATTACACTCAAGTACCTCAAAAGCTTTATTCATAAGAGTAGCAGAATCTACGGAAATTTTTTTTCCCATTTTCCAATTTGGATGTTTTGTAGCTTCTTTTGGAGATATGTTTTTTAATTCTGATTTAGTTTTGTTTCTAAATGGCCCCCCAGAAGCTGTAATAATAATTTTATCAACTAAGCCTTTTTTTTCATTGAGTAAATTTTGGACACTAACAGGTTCACTATCCAACGGTATTAACTTACCATCATTTTCTTGAATAGATTTTAGAATGAATTCATAACCACATAATAAAGATTCTTTGTTAGCTATTCCAACAATTTTAGAGTTGTTTAATGCGCTTAATGTTGGATTAAGTGAGCTTAGACCTTCTGTAGATACGACTAATTTATGCAATTTATTATCACTAGCTATTTCGTTAGGTGATAATTTTTTTGCTTTTGTTTGTATATCCTTATTTGCATGAAATTGAATAGCTCCGAATTCAATTATTTGCTTAGATAACAATTCAGTATTTGAATTACAAGTTAATCCTAAAATATTAAATTTATTTCTGTTTTTATTGATTTCTTCTAAAGTTTGAGTACCAATCGATCCCGTTGAGCCCAAAATTGAAATATTATTCATAAGTTGAGCCACTCAATTAATATAAAATAACTTGCCACAAATAAAAATAAACTTGAATCTACTCTATCAACCAACCCCCCATGACCTGGAAGTATACTTCCATAATCTTTGATATTTCTGTTTCTTTTAATTTTTGAGAAAATGAGATCTCCTAATTGGGCTATAAATGCAAATATACAATTATAGATTATTATTATTAATGTATTTACTTGAGTCCATACTAAAGAAGCAGCTGTTCCAATAACTACTGAGCTAACGAATCCTCCTATTGCACCTTCAATTGTCTTACCTGGACTGATATTTTTAGCTAATTTATGCTTCCCAAAAAGTTTTCCGAAAATAAATGCGCAAGAATCACTTACTGAGCAAATCAAAATCACATATAGAAAAATATCTTTATTACTATTAATTGTTAACAAAATGTAAGAACAGATATTATTTGCAAACATTACAGATAATATATTTTTTGTTGAATGTGAAAATTTATGATTAACTATTATTGTATTGTTTAATATAAATAAAATAATTAATGTAATTGAATAGATATAATAATAATTATTTACAATGTTTGAGATTTGTAAAAATTGAAAAATTGAAAAAATAATAAGCCCTGAAATAATGCTATACATTAATTTGGTATTTCTACTTTGCAAATCTAAAAGTTCAAAGCATAGAATTGCACAAAAAACACAAATTAAATTCATGGCAAATGTGAATGTATACCAAGTAAAAAATATTACTGGGATCATAATAAAAATTGCTGATAAAATTCTCAAACTTAAATTAGATCGAGCCATAATTTCGTCTTCTTTTTTCAAATTCTTTTAATGCTTTATTTAAATCTGTTTTATTAAAATCAGGCCAAAGTTTTTGTGAAAAATACAATTCTGAATACGCAGCTTGCCACAACATGAAATTACTTAGTCTGATTTGATTTCCTGTTCTAATAATTAAATCTGGATCAGGAATCTTCTTTGTCATAAGGTATGACTTTAGATTTTGTTCTGTAATATCATCTTTATTTTTTATGCTGTTCAAAGCATTAACTATGTCACTTCTTCCACTATAATTCCAAGCAATGACTAATTTGTTTGACTGGTCATTATTATTTATTTTGTTCAATTGATTTATTTTTGAAATTGTTTTCCTTGGCAAATTTGTTAAATCTCCAATGAAAGAAAGATTGATATTGTTTTCATCTATTTTTTCTGAAATATTATTTAATGCTTCATCTAATAATTTTACTAAATTTTTTTTTTCATCATAAGGTCGATTGTTATTTTCAGTTGAAAAAGCAAAGAGCGTTATATATTTGACTTTATATTCTATTAAATGTTGAACAATAGGAAGTATATTATCAAGACCTTTTTTGTGGCCTTCAGATCTCGGAGATTTTTTTTGCTCAGCCCAACGACCATTTCCATCCATGATTATAGCTACATGAAACATTTTTTGAGAACTTATTTTATTCATAAAAATAGTTATATATTTAATATGTCAGTTTGCTTACTCTCTCCAGATTTATTCATATCTGCTACAAATAAATCAGTAACAGTTTGAACATCTTGTTGCATACGCTTTGATTCATCTTGACTTATTTCTGAATTTTTCTCGGCTGATTTGATTTGGTCAATAACTGTTCGTCTGATATTTCTTATAGCTACTAATGATTGCTCAACTTTTTGTTTTACAATTTTTGACAATTCTTGTCTTCTCTCTTCACTCAGAGGTGGAATACTTAGTTTTATGACTTCTCCGTCAACGGCTGGATTTATTCCTAAATCTGATGTTTGAATACTTTTAACTATAGAGTCAACATTATTCTTATCCCAGGCATTAACATTTATTAGAGTAGAGTCAATAATATTAATTGAAGCTAATTGATTTAAGGGAAGGGTAGAACCGTATACATTAACTTTGATTGTTTCAATTATTTTTGTACTAGCACGACCTGTCCTTATAGAACTTAAATCATCTAAGAAAATTTGCATTGATTTCTGCATTTTTTCACTGGTGAACTGCTTTGTTGTCTCTACTTCAAATTCCATTGTTACCCACTTATTTTTGTTTTTTTAGCTATTACTTAGCAGAGTACCGTGTTTTTCACCTAGTATTATATTTTTCAAATTACCTTTTTTAAATAAGTCGAATACTACTATTGGAAGATTATTATCCATACACAATGCCAATGCTGTTGAGTCCATTACTCTTAATTTTTTAGTTAAAGCTTCTTGATAGGTTATAGTATCATATTTTGTTGCAGATTTATTTTTTTTTGGGTCTTCAGAATACACTCCGTCTACTCCAAATTTTGCCATTAATAGAATTTCAGCTTCTATTTCTATTGCTCTTAAAGAGGCAGCAGTGTCAGTTGTCATATGAGGATTGCCAGTACCTGCTGCGAATACTACAACTCTTTTCTTTTCTAAGTGCCTTATTGATTTTCTTCTTATGTAAGGTTCAGCTATTTGCTGGACAGTAACTGCAGACTGTGTTCGTGTAGTAATATTGTATTTTTTTTCTAAAGAGTCTTGTAGAGCTACTCCATTTATTATAGTGGCTAACATACCTAAATAATCAGCAGTTGCTCTATCCATTCCTTCTTTTTCGGCTTCAGCACCTCTCCATATATTTCCACCTCCAACAACAATCCCAATTTCGATTCCTACATCGACTAAGTCTTTTATTTCTCTAGCCATATAGTCTATTGATTTTGGATCGATTCCGTTATCCTTCTTGCCTTTAAAGGATTCGCCACTTATTTTTAATAATATTCTTTTTGCTATTGGATTATTATCTAGTGACATGAAATATACATTTATTCTGAAATAGCAAATCTTTGAAATCTTTTGACTTCTATCTTTTCACCTAATTTGCCGGAAGTTTCTTCAATTAGATCTTGGATTGATTTTTCATTGTCTTTTATAAATTGTTGGCTTAGTAAAGAGTTGTCTTTACTTGGTTTCTCATCATCTAGTATTGTTGGATTTGATTCCACATCTATATAAATTGGATTCATTGCTGCTATTTGCATGGTGATATTATGAGCAAGATCTTTAAAATCGTCGGTATTAGCTACAAAATCAGTTTCGCAATTTATTTCTAGAAGAACACCTATTTTGTTATTAGCGTGAATGTATGAACTAATTATTCCTTCTTGTGCATTTCGACCAATTTTTTTTCTTGCTGATGCAATACCTTGTTCTTGAAGTATTTTTTCTGCTTTTTCCAAATCTCCATTGCTTGACTCTAATGCAGATTTACAAGCCATAATTCCAGCTCCTGTTTTTTCTCTGAGGTTTTTTATTAAGTCAGTATTCATGTAGGCTCCAGGATATGATGTTATTTTATTTTTGTTCAGACGTTTTTGGACTTGGGTTCACTTTTGGCCTAGCAGGAGAATTTGGTCTTTTGCTTCTCTTTGCAAATAATTGCTTGCCTTCTAATATTGAATTGGAAATAACACTTGAAATAAGATTGATTGATTTTATTGAGTCATCATTTCCTGGTATAACAAAATCTATTCCAGACGGATCTGAATCCGAATCTACTAATCCAATTACTGGTATTTTTAATATATTAGCTTCGTTAATTGCAATTTTTTCTTTTTTCACATCAACTACAAACAGGCAATCAGGTAATTTTTTATAATTTTTCATTCCCTCAAAGAATTTGTTTAATTTATTGATTTTTTTACTTATCAATGTTAGTTCTTTTTTAGTGAGTGAAGAGGAATCCGTATTTTTCTGTTCGTTTTCAAGACTTGCTAGATACTTGATTCTACTCAGTATAGTTTGATGATTTGTTAAAGTTCCACCTAGCCATCTAGAGATAACATAATGAGAATTGCTTTCCATTGCGGCAGCTTTAATAGTTTGCTGAGATTGTTTTTTAGTGCCTAGCATGAACACTGTCCCGCCGTTGGCAGATAATTTTTTTACAAATTTCGATACTTCTTTTAACACTTCTAAAGTTTTAAAAATATTAATTACATGAACACCTTTTCTTGAAGAGTGTATGTAGGATTTCATTTTTGGATTCCATTTTGTTTTTTCATGCCCAAAATGTATGCCTGCATCTAATAAATCCCGTGGTTGGATATTGTCTAAGTCTATTTTGTTGTCTATATTTTCTGTCGAATTCATTTTATTTAGTTTTGGTGATTATAAATTAGCACGAGAGAGAGTATAACACATAAAATAGTAATAATTGTATATATCTAATGAGTAAATCGTGATAGTTTAAAAAAAATTGTAAATATATTATTAAAACAAGTAATATTATTCTTACAATGTGTTAGAATCTATTCTGTTAATAAAATGAAAAATTATAAAAGTGAATAAAAAAGAAGTAAAAGAAGTATTTAAGAAGCATGATAAAGACACAGGATCTGCTGAGTTTCAGATTTCACATCTAACGGGGCGGATAAATATCCTAACTGATCATTTAAGATCTAACCCAGGAGACAATAGTTCAAAACATGGTATGTTAAAACTTGTTGGAAAAAGATCTAGGTTATTGAGTTTTTTACGCCAAGATAATCTACAGCTGTATAACAACATACTAACTTCCTTAGGCATCAGAAAATAAAATAAATTGTTTTATGCCTTTCACCTACATCTAAGGAGTAATAATGGATAAAGACAAATTCGATTTTTTAATTGATGGAGAAAAAATAACTATTGAAACAGGCGAATTAGCTAAGGCAGCTAATGGATCAGTTTTAATGAGATACAGAGACAACGTTTTACTAATTACAGCAACAATGAGTGACCCTAGACCAGGGATTGATTTTTTTCCTCTTATTGTTGATTTTGAAGAAAAATTATATGCACGAGGCAAAATACCTGGAGGATTCTTTAGGAGAGAAGGCAGGCCAAGCTCACAAGCTATTCTTTCAGCTAGGTTAATAGACAGAACCTTACGACCTTTATTCCCTGAGGGATTTAAAAATGAAGTAGCTATAGTGATATTGCCATTGGCTGTTGATTTGACTTGTCCTTTAGAATGGTTAGCCGTTGTTGGTGCAAATGTGGCATTATCAATTTCTGACATCCCTTTTAATACGCAAGTTGCTGCATCAAACATTGCTTATATTGATGACGAAATTGTTGTTAATCCAACATATGAACAATTAGATGATAGTGACTTTGATTTATTGGTTTCAGGATCAAAAGATGGGGTCGTAATGATTGAAGCGGAAGGTCAGGAAGTTGACGAAGATTTAATGTACAAAGCAATTGAAAAATCTCAAGAAATTAATAATGAAATAATAGATAATTTAGATAGCTTTATCAATAAACATAGTAGAGATAGTGTGGAATTTAATTATGATTTTGATGAATCTATATATTCTGAACTTACAGATTCTTTGAAATCTCAATTAAAAGACGTATACAAGAAAGATAGTACAAAATCTGAAAAAGAAGATGAAATAAAAGAAATAATAAACTCTTATGTAGAAAGTAAAAACTCTGAAGAAACTTATGATAATGAGATAGACCAATTGAAAGCTGATGTGTTCAGAAGTATTACTTTAGAAGACAAAATCAGAGAAGATGGTAGAAAATTTGATGAAATTAGAGATTTAAGTGGTTCAGTTGATTTGATTCCAAAGGTTCATGGAAGTGGGTTGTTTACCAGAGGTGAGACTCAAGTCTTATCATTGGTTACATTAGGATCTGCAAGAGATTATCAAAGACTAGATACATTAACTCCACTTGACGAGAAAAAATTTATGCTTCATTATAATTTTCCTCCTTATTCTGTAGGAGAAGCTAGGCCCATGAGATCCCCCGGAAGAAGAGAAATAGGTCATGGACAATTGGCTGAAAAAGCTTTAGCACAAGTCCTTCCTGACTCAGATGAATTTCCATATGCTATAAGAATTGTGGCTGAATGTTTACAATCTAATGGTAGTACATCAATGGGAACTGTATGTTCTGCTACTTTAGCTTTGATGGATGCAGGTGTTCCTATTAAAAAACCAGTTGCTGGAATTTCAGTTGGAATGATATCTGATAATGATAAATACGATGTTATGTTAGATATTCAAGGAATTGAAGATCATTATGGTGATATGGACTTTAAAGTAGCTGGAACTGATACAGGAATTACTGCGATTCAGTTAGATATAAAGAAAAAATTTATATCCATGGAAGTAGTAAGAAATGCATTAGATATTGCTAAGAAAGGGCGAGCTGATATTCTTCAAACAATTGTTTCAATATTACCAAATCCTAGAGAATCTTTAAAACCAGATGCGCCTAGAATATCTAGATACCAAATTGATGTAGATAAAATAGGCTTACTTATAGGACCTGGAGGTAAAACTATAAAAGGTATTTCAGAAGAAAGTGGCGCTGTGATAGATATTAATGACGACGGTGTTGTTTCTGTTTCTTCAGAAGATGGAAATGCAATGGAAATAGCTCTCGAAAAAATCAAATTACTCACTAAAGAAATAAAAGAAGGCGAGATTTATACTGGTAAAGTTGTAAGTATCAGAGATTTTGGTGCTTTTATAGCAATAACTCCTTCCAAAGATGGATTGCTGCACATAAGTGAAATTGAAAATAAACGAGTTGAAAATGTTGAAGATGTTTTACAAATTGGTGATGAAGTAGAAGTTAAAGTTAAAGGTGTTACCCAAGACGGTAAAATTTCATTATCAAGGAAAGCTTTACTTAAAGATTAATCTTAATTATGCTAAATTAATATAAATTAATTTTTTTAAAGGCATAATATTATGAATGATCAAATTCTAAATGTAGCTGTTCATGGAGCTTTAGGCAAAATGGGTCGATATGTATTGGAAACAGTTTCAACATCCAATGATATGAAACTATGTTTTGGAGTTGATAAAAAATCAGAAACATTTCATGTTGATAATGAAGATATTCCTATTTATAATTCGTTAGATTTTAAAGATAATAAAATTGACGTACTTGTTGATTTCACTAACGCAAGTACTTCTATGAAAATTGTTGAGTACTGTGGGAAAAATGGCGTTGATATTATTATTGGATCTACAGGATTTACTGATCAAAATATTGAAGAATTAAAAAGTATTTCTGTAGCTTATGGTATAACAATATTTTTAGTACCAAATTTTTCTATTGGAGCAAATTTGTTAATAAAAATGGTAAAAGAAATTTCTAATCATTACGACTTTGCAGACCTTACTGAAATGCACCATGAAAATAAAATTGATTCCCCATCAGGAACAGCTATATCGATATTGCAGTCCATATTGGAGAGTAAGAAAGAAAAAAAATTCAAACAAAATATCCCAACTACGGAATCACTTCCAAACACTAGAGGTGGTGATATGTCTGGAATTAATGTACATAGTAGGCGTATGCCGGGATATGTGGCGCATCACGAAATAGTGTTTGGTAACATAGGTGAAACATTAACACTAAGACATGATTCAATTGATAGAAAATCATTTATGACAGGCGTTCTAAAAGCACTAAGAAATATTAAGACATTAAATGGCTTTGTATACGGCTTAGATAATGTGATTTAGAATAAAATTTTCTTGTTTTTTGATAAATTCTTGCTATATGACTATTTGAAGCATTAATATTCTGCTGTATAATCTCATTAATTTATTTGATATGAGGTCTTTATTGCTTGAGCATGCTTATGGATACGATGATGTTGCTATAGTTCCAGGGGAATTCACGATCAATCCTGAACTAGCTGAAACTAAATTTAAAATTCAAGAATTAGAATTTGATTTGCCTGTATTAGCTTCTGCAATGGACGCTGTAGTTTCACCGTCTTTTGCTGTCCAATTTAATCAAAAAGGAGGTCTTGGAGTACTGAATTTAGAGGGTATTTATACAAAATATCCCGATTATAAAGATGTTTTAGAATCTATTATTTCAAGTGAGCCAGAAAAAGCTACGTCTATAATGCAAAGTGTCTATAACAAAGAGATATCTGAAAAACTGGTTGCTGAACGAGTACAAGAAATAAAATCTAATAATGTTATCTGCGCAGTGTCTGTGACTCCACAAAACACAAAAAGATTAAGCCCTATTGCAATTGAGGCCGGTGCAGATATTATTGTTGTTCAATCAACAGTAACTACGCCAAGGCATTTTTCAAGAAGTATAACCGGCTTAAATATGACTGAACTTAAAAAACAAATAAAAGTACCTTTAATAGTTGGAAATTGTGTGAGTTACAATGTTGCTTTAGAGTTTATGAATACTGGTGTGGACGGAATATTAGTTGGAGTAGGACCTGGCGCAGCATGCACTACTAGAGAAGTAACAGGACTAGGAGTCCCACAAGTGACTGCCACATTAAATTGTTCAAAAGCCAGAGATGATTACTTTGAAGAAACTGGCAGATATGTATCAATAATAACTGATGGTGGAATAAGAACAGGAGGAGACTTCTGTAAATCTTTTACAGCTGGCGCAGATGCTGTGATGATTGGAACTCCGTTGGCACAAACGGAAGAAGCCCCTGGAAGTGGTTTTAATTGGGGAATGGCAACCGCTGATCAATCATTACCTAGAGGTACTAGAGTATCTGTTGGCACAAGATGGAGTTTAGAAACACTATTAAATGGACCATCAACTACAAGTGATGGAACTCAAAATTTCATGGGTGCTTTGAAAAATTGTATGGGATTTGTTGGAGCTTATTCTATAAGAGATATGCATAAAGCTGAGATGATTGTTGCTCCGTCTATTAAAACAGAAGGAAAGTTTTTTCAATTAGGGCAATAGTTAAATTTATTCAACTTTTGTGATACCTCTTTTTTTGTAATCAGAATAAATCTGTTTTGATTATTAAAGTCCTTAATTATATATTTAAAGTAATTTTGAAATAATTTTTTTATAATTTTGACTAAGTACTGAATACTGATTGGATTGATTTCTAAAATCAAATTTTCAAAATTTATATTAGATTCAGCTAACTGATATAATATATTTTCGCAAATTTCATGACCTTCTTCTCCGCCAAATAAAGCTTCTTTTGGCTCAAATGTTAGCTCGGTTCTTACTTTTTTCATTTCTTCACTAGATAAGTATGGAGGATTTGAAATTATGAGTTTATAGCTACCTTTTATACCTTTCAAAAGATCGTTATGTACTAGACTTAATTTAGTTGATTTATTTATTGCTAAAATATTATTTTTTGCAATTTGTAGCGAATTAACGTTTATATCTGTAGCTATATATTCTATCTTTTGGGATGGAAATAAATTAGCTAATGATCCAGTAATAGCACCACTTCCTATCCCTATTTCAAGTATTTTAAAATTACTATTTTCGTCTTTTATTAAGTTTGAACAGATTTCTACGAGTATTTCTGTTTCTTGCCTTGGAATAAGTACAGATTCATTAGTAAAAAATTTTGATTTGTAAAAATATTTATAATTTAAAATATATGCTAAGGGGATTCTTTTCAGCCTTTTCTTAATAATTGAATTGTTAATCTTTATTTGTTGCTTTGTTATGTTTTTATCAGGATTTAATAATAAATCTGATTTATCTAGATCAAGAATATGCATTATTATAAGTTCTGATTCTAGTTGAGCTTCTTCTATTTTGCCATGTTCTAATTGTAATTTATTTTGAACTATTAACTGACTTATATTCAATAATATTTCACTTATTCATTAATCATAGAAGTTAGTGATTCTATAATTGAAATAAATTCGCCGTCTAATACTTTTTCAATGTCGTTATGAGTAAATTTTGATTCTATGATCTGTGACTCTACGTTGCGGGAAATTATATGTTCTGATTCTCTCAGACCTGTCTCCGGATCCAACTTGTTCTTTGCGATTCTTAGCTCTTTCTTCTTCTTTTTTCCTTTTTTCCATATCATATATTCTTGCTTTAAGTACTGATAATGCTTTCTCTTTGTTTTTCAGTTGAGATCTTTCATCTTGGCATACTGAAATTATACCTGTTGGAACGTGAGTTATTCTGATAGCAGTAGCAACTTTTTGAACATTCTGACCGCCATTCCCACTAGCATGAAAAATATCGATTTGCAGATCATTTGGACTAACTTCTATATCAACCTCATCTGGAAGAGGTAAAACTGCTACTGTTGCTGCAGATGTGTGTATTCTTCCACTTGATTCTGTAGATGGGATTCTTTGAACTCTATGTACTCCACTCTCGTATTTTAAATTCTTATATACATTTTCTCCAACAAGTTCGAACACAATTTCTTTAATTCCCCCTAATCCAGTTGTATTTGAATTTAAAATATTTGATTTCCATCCATTTCTTTGAGCAAATCGTGTGTACATCCTATATAAGTTTTGCGCAAATAGTGAAGCTTCTTCACCGCCTGTTCCCGCTCTGATTTCCATTATCACATTACTTGTATCATCTTGATCTGTATTGAAAAACTTGTCTTCTAGTTGTATTTGTAATTTTTCTAATTTTGCTTTTAGTTCGTTTATTTCTTCTATTGCTAATTCATGTATTTCGTTTGAATCTGGATCTTTTATTACTGAGTTTAGTTCTTCTATTTGATTTCGTATACTATCGTATTCATAACAAACATCAGCAATTTTTTTTAACTCAGAATATTTTACATATATAGATTTGTTTTCTTCGTAATTGGATGAGATACTATCTGAAATTTGTGATTCAATTAATCTAAACTCACTGAGTGTTTCGTTTACTTTGCTTTCTAATCTTTTACTCATTTGTTTTTTTTAATAATTCTAATAGTTGATTTTCGTTAATTTCTTGTTGATTTCCATTGTTTAAATTTTTTGTTGATATATATTTTTGATTGATATCTGTTTTTTTACCAAATATCACAATAATTGTAAATTTGTTTTTATTTGCATAACGCATAGTTGATTTTAGACTTTTATTATCTGTAGATATTTCTGAGTTAATATTATTCCCTCTTGCAATAAGATTGTATTTTACCTTGTTTTCGTAAGAACTAGGATCTATGGAGGTAAATAAAATTTTGGTTTTTTCTTGTTCTGGAATGTTGATTCCTAATGTGATAATTTCATTTATTACTCTTTCAACACCCATCCCAAATCCTGTTCCAGGAGTTGGCGCCCCTCCCAACTGTTCTATTAAGCCATTATATCTTCCTCCTCCTACTAATGCATTTTGACTTTTTTTCTCGTTTGATGTGATTTCAAATACAGTATTTGTATAGTAGTCTAATCCTCTGACTAATGTTTTATTAATATTGTATTTAATATTTGATAGATCTAGATAGTTTTTTACTTTATCAAAATGTGCTAGTGACGAATTAGAAACATGTTCTAATATGTCAGGAGATTCGTTAATATAGTTTTGACAGTCGTTATTTTTACAATCTAAAATTCTCAAAGTGTTTGTTGTTATTCTATTTTCACAGTCTTTGCATTTGTTTTTATTCCACCCACTTTTGAAATAATAATTATCAAGTGTTTTTATATAATTTATACGATCAGTTTTATCTCCGATTGTATTTATATTTATATTTAGTTTTTTTATTCCAAGATTGTTCAATAAATTCCAGGCAAAATGTATTATTTCTCCATCTAATAGGGGATCATTGCTGCCTATTGTTTCGATTCCAAATTGATGATGTTCTCTTAATCTGCCTGATTGAGGTCTTTCATATCGGAAAATCGAAGTGAAATAGTACAATTTTTTTGGCTGCGATTCACTGTTCATCGAATTTTGAATATATGCTCTGCACACCGATGCTGTCCCTTCTGGTCTTAATGTAATATTGTTGTTTCCTCTATCTAAAAATGAATAAGTTTCTTTTGTAACTATATCTGTGCCCATTCCAATTCCTCTTAAAAACAAATCAGTTGTTTCAAAAGTAGGAGTTTCTATTCTTTCGAAGCCATATATATCGGCTTGTTTAAAAGCATGACGTTTAAAATAATCCCAATATTTTTGGTCTTTAGGTAATATATCTTTTGTTCCTCTGATTGAACTGAACATTTTAGTCCTTATCTAATTTATTAATTTTTATTATAATTAATGTTAGTAACATAAAGATTTATATTCAAGTGGTACAAGGTTATAAGATGGTTGTAGCTAATTTAGATAAACAGTACAAAAAATTCCAAAAATTAATTGATTCTTATTTGAGTAAAGATCATACAAATATAGTTAAAAAAGCTTACTTGTATGCTGAGAAAGCTCATGGAGACCAAACTAGACTCACAGGTGAAAGGTTTATTATGCACCCTTTAGCTACTGCTTATAATTTGGCTGAATTACATTTGGACTACCAAACAATATCTGCCGGACTATTGCACGATGTAGTAGAAGACTGTGATGTTTCTAATGAAGATTTAACTGATGAATTTGGAGAAGACATTGCAAAATTAGTTTTTGGAGTAACTAAATTAACAGAAGTTGAAAATGTATCTGAAATACGATGGGAAGAAAACACTCAAACACATTCTCTTGCAGAGGCACAAACATTACGCAAAATGCTGATGACTGTAGCTGAGGATGTACGCGTTGTATTAATTAAATTAAGTGATCGTTTGCATAACATGGAAACAGTTGATCCACTTCCAGGAGAAAGAAAAATAAAATTTGCCAAAGAAACCATGGAAATATATGCTCCCCTGGCTCACAGATTAGGTATGTGGGATTTTAAATGGAGATTAGAAGATTTGTCTTTTCGAATATTAGATCCAAATATGTATAAAAAAGTAGCAAAATTAATTAATTCAAAAAGAAAAAATAGAGATACATATATAGAAAAAGCAGCTAATTCTTTAGCTAAAAAACTTCAAAATGAAGGAATAACTGCTGATGTAAAAGGAAGATCAAAGCACTTATTTAGTACGTATAGAAAAATATTAGCTTACGAAAAAGAAAATAAGTCTATTGATGAAATTAATGATTTATTTGCAATTAGAGTTGTTGTCCAAGATGTGAAAGACTGTTACATTGCCTTAGGTTCTATTCATGATCTTTGGCCGCCGTTAGGGGGTCAATTTGACGATTATATTGCACGACCCAAAGACAATATGTATAGATCTATACATACTACAGTAAATGGCGACGATAATTATCAGATAGAGATCCAAATAAGAACGTCAGAAATGGATCAATATGCAGAATATGGAATTGCTGCTCATTGGAAATATAAAGAAGGTTCATTAGACGACTCAACTTTTGACAACAAGATGATATGGCTAAGACAATTATTAGATTGGCAAAGAGAAGTACCTGGAGATCAAGAATTTATAGATTCATTTAAAACAGATATATTTAATGATCAGGTTTATGTGTTTACTCCTAAAGGTGATATCAAAGAATTGCCCACAGGATCTACTCCTTTAGATTTTGCTTACCGTGTTCATACTGATATAGGTCATTCCTGTATAGGCGCTAGAGTTAATGAAAAATTAGTCCCTTTAAACTCAGTTTTAAAAAATGGAGACAAAGTATTTATTGTCACGAGTCCAAGTGAAAGCGAACCAAGCCTTGATTGGCTAAATCCTAATCTTGGTTATTTAGTGACTGCTTCTGCAAAGGAAAAAATAAGACTATGGTTTAGAAAGTCTGAAAAAGAAGAAAATATAAAACGAGGTCAATTCATTTTAGATAAAGAATTGGCAAAACTAGATTTAGGTTTGAAAATGGATGAGCTAGTATCTTTAACAAATTACAATTCATATGAAGAATTAGTTAACAACCCTTGGAGTTGGATATTTTTCGATTAACGAATTAATCCAAAAAGTAGATATTGGCGGATACTCTTCTTCTAGTTCAACTAAATTACCTGTTATAGATAAAAAATCAGACAAAGTAAAAGTATTAGGTGTAGGTGACCTTTCAACTAGATTAGCTAAATGCTGTGCTCCTGAGCAAGGAAAGCAAATATTAGGGTACATTACTAGAAATCGAGGAGTAACAATTCACAATAAAAATTGTAGCAATATTGAGAATGAAAAAGAACTGGATAGATTTATTAATGTTACATGGGGGTTAAATGAAAATCTATATTCTGTTAGAATCTTTGTTGAAGCTATAGATAGGGTGGGATTACTAAAAGATATTACATCTTTATTGTCAGATCAACGTATCAATATTACTGGCAGTATTACTGAAAATAAAGATGATCATAGTTATATCACACTCAAAATTTTTATAAAAAGTACTAGTCAACTTTATAGTATTATTAATAAACTAGAAAACATAAATAATGTTTTGAATGTAAAAAGGATTAACTAAAGGAGAAATTTTGGCATTAAATAAATCTTCAAAAGTATCTACTCGAAGATATGAAGAAAAACAACCTTATCGAACTAAGGTCAAAAATTTAATTACTGATACAAAGAAAGCTATATCAGAAGGCAATTCTGAAAAAGCAGGTGAAATTGCTAAAAAAGCCGTTTCAGCTCTCGACCGAGCTAGGCAGAAAAATGCACTTCATGCTAATACTGTTGCAAGAAAAAAATCTAGACTTTTACAGCAACTTAATTTTTTGAATAAAAAACAATAATTATTTCCTATTGATAAATTAGAACATTTGTGCTATATTTGTCAAATGGTTAAATTAAATAATAAGCAAAATAATATTCTTAAATTTATTGAGAATTACTATATTGAATACGGAATATCTCCTACCATACGAGAAATTCAAAAAGGCTGTAACATCACATCTACCTCTGTAGTTGACTACAACCTGAAGTCACTCCAAAAAAACGGATATTTAAATAAAAGATCTGACATATCTAGAGCGATAAAATTAAACAAGGAAATTAATACTATAAAAATTCCTATTTTATCTAATATTGCAGCAGGTGAGCCATTGATGGTAAATCCTGATGAATCATCTTTTAATGAAGATACTGACCCATATGTTGAATTGCCTAATAACATAAATAACGAATCTGGCTTATATGCATTAAAGGTCAAAGGCGATTCTATGATTGATGCTTTAATTGCGAATAACGATATAGTAATCATGAAACCTGATGTTAATGCAAACAATGGTGAAATGATTGCTGCCTGGCTCCCAAATAACGAAGAAACCACACTTAAACGTTTTTATTTCACTGATAACAAAGTTGAACTAAGACCTGAAAACAGTAAATATAAATCTATATTTCTTGATCCAAAAGATGTGATTATCAAAGGAAAAGTAGTCGGTGTTATTAGGAAAGTCTAGATTTACTAATTAATTTTAAGTATCATGTAATTATTACTTTCTTATGGAGTTTTTATGTTCGGATTAGGCGCACCTGAATTAATTGCAATTTTGGGTATTGGTGTTTTATTATTTGGTGCAAAAAAACTTCCTGAAATTGGAAGCTCGTTTGGTAAAGCTATAAAAGAATTCAGAAAAACCCAGTCTGAAGACACTGATAATGATCAAAAATCTATTTCTTCTGATTCTAATAAATCCTAATTTACTCTTTTCTATTAATTATCCAAACTAATACAAATCCCAGCTCAAATAATAATATTACTGGTACTGCTACTAATGTTTGGTTGACCGGATCAAAAGTAGGAGTGACTATAGCCCCTATAACGAATGCTAAAACCCAAAAATACCTTCTGAATTTTCTTATTTTTCTAGAATTTATTATTTTTAGTTTTCCTAATATAAACATTATAAGTGGTGTTTGAAATATTAATCCCATCCACATTAACAGTGAAATTAAAATACTAATATAGTTTCCAATCCGAATATATGGATCAGCAATATCTGAACCAAATGTAACTAAAAATTGTATAGCAGGAGGAAATAATACATATAAGCCAAATACTAATCCAGTTGTAAATGTTAAGTATATTATTGGAATACTTGAATATAAAAATATCTTTTCATTTTTTTTTAATCCAGGACTTACAAATAATATTATTTGTGTCAAAACTATTGGAGAAGATACTAGTAAACCTGTGTATATGGACACTTTTATAGCAACCGATATATATTCAGTTAATTCCGTGTATATTGGTTTAGTACTTTTGAAATATGTTAGTCCATTAGGTGGATTTATTAAAAACTCCAAAATATTTTTGTGAAATATGAATGTGATAATTGATGCTAGTATAATTACTAGCATGCTAATACCAATTCTTTTTCTTAATTCTTGTACATGGTTAGTAAAAGTACTTTTGGACTCAGTTGGATTCATTTTTATCATTGTCTTCAGATTGATAATTTATGTCAAATGAATTTTGCAATTCATAAATCCATCTTTTTGATGTTTTTAATATTTTACTTAATTCTTTAGAAAAATTTACTATTTTAGATGGTCCTAATATTATTAATGCGATGGCTATCACCCAAATAATTTCCATACTTCCTATGTTAAATAAATTCATTTTATTGATTTTTTAAACTTAATAATGAGATACTTTCTACATGATGTGTATTCGGAAAGAGATCAATGGGATTTATTGATCTTAGCTCATAAATACACTTTTCTGTAAGCAGTTTCAAATCTCTTGCAAGTGTTTTCGGTTCGCAAGATATATATATGATATTTTTTACTGGCTGTAATAGCAAGTTTTGTATTAATTTTTCATCACATCCTTTTCTTGAAGGATCTAATATTAATAAATCTATTTTTGATTTTATTGCAGATATTATTTCTTCAGAATTTCCAATTATCATTTCATAATTATCTAAACTTTTGATATTTGATTTTGCATCTACTACAGCTGAGTATGATTGTTCTATTCCAATTATTTTTTTGAAATTTTTATTTAACATTATTCCAAATGTTCCCACTCCCGCATATGCGTCAACTAATAACTCTTTATCTATTCCATGTATTAAAGAAAGTATGATTTCTGTCATTTTTGGTATTTGGTCACTATTTACTTGAAAGAAAGAAGGTGAGCTTATTTGAAAATTTTTATTTCTGATTTTTTCACTGTAATTTTTTTGTCCTGTCTTTGTTTTTATCTGAGCCTTGTTTAATTTAGGCTGAATTAAATATGAGTCTGTATTCACCCCAACTCTAATAGACATCTGAGATGTTTCTCCGACTTTTGTTTCTAGATGTTTAATATATTTGTTTATTTTATTATTCATTATTAAACATTTATTTATACCTACAAATTTTTTGCTTACCTTATTCGTAAATCCTATTTGTCCGTTTCTTCTTATAGAAAACCGCCCATGATTTCTGTAGTGAAATTGATTTTCACTCCTTATTATATTTTTAATATTTATTTTATTATTTAAGTACTTTAGTAATTCTTTATGTAATAATTTTTGTTTAAGATAAAGTTGATGTTCATAATTAATATGTTGCCAATTGCACCCTGTACAAAATCCATAAAAGTTACAAGGTGGTTTTATTCTGTATTCTGATGAGATAACTACTTGTTTGACACTAGCAAATGTTCTTTTTCTTTTTCTTTTGGTTTTTTTTTGTTCTATAATTTCTGCTAATACTACTTCTCCAGGTATGCCACCAAAAACACTTATAGTTTCGGAATCAATTGTTGCAACAGTATCTCCATTAGCACCAATATCGCCTAATTTTAGTTTAATTAACTTTTTACTATTTTTAATTGCCATAGATTTATATTGGATTTATATAATTTAGTATATAATTATTTTAATACAAATGTGGAGTTACAATTATATGACAACTGCTCGTAGACTTCCTTCTTGGCTTAAAGCAAAAATGCCTGGAACTAAAAATTATATAGAAGTAAATAATTTAGTAAAAGAAAATTCTTTAAATACAGTTTGTGCAGATGCGAAATGTCCAAATATTGGTGAATGCTGGGATAATAGAACTGCAACATTTATGATTTTAGGAGATACATGTACTCGAGCTTGCAGGTATTGTGCTGTAAAATCTGGTAAGCCAATAGGATTAGATATAAAAGAACCGATTAGAGTTTCAAATGCAGTTCAAAAGCTCAACTTGAAATATGCTGTTGTAACTTCAGTTGATAGAGATGACCTACCAGATGGTGGTGCGTTTATTTTCAGACAAACAATTAATCTGATTCATAAAAATACACCAGGATGTAAAGTTGAAGTTCTGATTCCTGATTTTCAAGGCGATTGGGATGATTTGAAATCAGTTATGGATGCTAACCCTGAAACTTTAAATCACAATATAGAAACTGTTCAAAGAGTATTTAAATTTGTTCGAGCAAAAGGAGATTACACTCTTTCTCTAGACTTACTTTTGAAAGCTAAAGAATTGAACAATTATAGTGTTACTAAATCAGGAATGATGGTGGGATTAGGTGAAACATGGGATGAAATTATATCAACTATGAAAGATCTAAGATCTGCGGATTGTGATTTATTAAGTATTGGTCAATACATAAAACCGACTCCCAAACACGCTACAGTTGAAAAATGGTATAAACCTGAAGAATTCAATGAACTTAGAGATATTGGATTAAAATTAGGCTTTAAAGGTGTTGTTGCGGGACCATTAGTAAGAAGTTCTTATAAAGCTGACGAGCAATACTATCAAGCTAAAGGCTTGATACCCATAAATTAATAGATAATGTTTAAAAATATCTTTAATTTTATATCACAATACATAGTTCTGTATTTATTTCGAAAAATTAGTGTGGGTTGTTTGACTATTCATATTATAGATACAGATCGAGAATACGTATTTGGTGATAGGAGTTCTAAACTAAATTCTAATATTGTTGTTAATGATAGATCTTTTTTTCAGGATTTGTTGCTGAGGCAAGGCATTGGTTTTGCAGAAAGTTACATGGATGGGAAATGGGAAACTGAAAGCTTATATAATTCTTTAGATATACTCGCGAAAAATCCCCAACTTTCTATTAATAGAAGATTAACTAATCTTTTGTTATTTATATACGCTCCAGTTAAATATATTTATACTAAATTTAAATTGTTTTTTCAAAAAGACGAAAGAAATGATATTAAAAAGCATTATGATTTAAGTAATGAAATGTTTTCGTTGTTTCTTGATGAATCTATGGCATATTCTTGCGGTGTGTTTAAAAATTCAGAATCTTCTTTACATGAAGCTCAAAAAAACAAATTTAAAATTATTTCAAATGATTTACAACTTAAATCTAAAGATAAGTTTTTAGATATTGGATTTGGATGGGGCGGACTTTGCAAACAAATTCTTGATAATTTCAATTGTGATATTGAAGCAATCACTTTATCTGAAGAACAACTAAAATATGTAAATCAAAATGAAGAAATGAGAAAAAAAATTAATTTTAAACTAATGGATTTTAGATTATTAAATGGAAAATTTGACAAGATAGCTTCGATTGAAATGCTGGAAGCACTAAACTACACACAAATTTCAGTGTTTTTTCAAAAAATTCAAAATATTCTAAATCCCTACGGAAAATTATTTATACAAGTAATTACAATTCCTGAATCAAGATTTGACTCTTACAAATCTAATACAGATTTCATTCAAAAATATATTTTTCCAAACGGGATGATTCATCCATTAAATAGAATAATAGATGCAGCAGATAGATATGCCGGATTAAAACCTGAAAAAATTACTGATATATCTGAGCATTATGTTAATACGTTGCAATTATGGAAAAATAATTTTAATAAAAACAGAGAAAAAATTATTGATCTTGGATATGACGATATTTTTATTAAAAAATGGAATTATTATTTTGATTATTGTGCTGCAGGTTTTAATAATAAACTTATCGGAACTTCTCAAATCGTTTTTTCAAAATTTAAGGAATAGATAGTATGTGGTACGATAAACTTATTGATAATGGATTGATTCCTGATTATTTACTCAGACTAGGGATAAAAATTCAATTATTAAATAGATTAAACACCTTGTCGTCAAATAATGATGATATTAAAACATTATTTTCAACTGGTGAAATTAGCACTCACTCCAATGAAGCTAATGATCAACATTATGAAGTTCCGATAGAATTTTTTGAAATGATTTTAGGTAAATTTATGAAATATAGTTCTGGTTTGAAAAATTTGAAATCAGACTCTCTAGACCAATTAGAAAATCAAATGTTAGATTTGGTTTCAAAACGAGCTCTTTTAGATGATGGGCAACAAATTTTGGAATTGGGTTGCGGATGGGGATCTTCTACGCTTTATTATGCATCCAAGTACACAAATTCTAAATTTGTTGCAGTTACAAACTCTCAGTTACAAAAAACATTTATTGAAAATAAATTGAAAAAATTAAATTTGCAAAATGTACAAGTTATCAAATCTGATATTAGTGATTTTAGTACAAATATTAAATTTGATCGGATAATTTCCATAGAAATGTTTGAGCATATGAATAATTGGAGTAAACTGCTGAATAATACTTCCGAATGGCTAAGCAATGACGGAAGACTTTTTCTTCATTATTTCTGCCATAAGGATTATTACTATCGTTTTAGTAAAGATAACAATTCATGGATGGAAAAATATTTTTTTACTGGCGGATCTATGCCAAATTTAGATATATTAAAATTAATAGATCATCCTTATAAAATAGAAAACTCGTGGTCAATATCTGGTATGAATTATCATAAAACTTTAGAATTCTGGTATGAAAATTTAAAGTTGAATAAAAATAAAATTATGAAAACAAATTTCAATGATGATAAATTGTCACCAAAAATTCATTATAATCGCTGGAAAGTTTTTATATTAGCATGCTCAGAATTATTCAAAATACACAATGGAGAAGAGTATTTAGTCGCACATGTTCTTTTAAATAAGTAAAATAATGAAGATTGGTATTATAGGATCAGGAATTTCAGGATTAAGTTTATGTTATTTCTTAAATAAATTTAATTATGATGTAACATTGATTGAGAAAGAAAGTAAATTAGGTGGCCATACAAATTCTCATACAATTGAAGGTAATACAGATGGTGGATTGAAAATTGATACTGGATTCATTGTTTTTAATGATAAAAATTATCCTAAATTTCTGGAAATAATGAACACCTTAGATGTTGATTATGCTAATTCTGATATGTCTTTCTCATATTGGAATTCTGATAAAAATAAAGGTTATTCTGGTAAGAGCATAAGTGGATTGATGCCTGATTCGTTTTTTGATTTTGAAAAAATTAATTTATTAAAAAATATTTATAAATACACTAAAATTTTAAAAAATGATTATATTAAAGGTAATTTAAAAAAAAGCTCATTATTCGAATATTTTAATAATAACAACTATCCAAATAATGTTGTTGACAATTACTTTTTACCACTAGCTTCAGCAATATGGTCGAGTCCAACAAATAATATACAACATTGGAATGCTGATTTTTTTGCACAATTCTATATGAATCACGGATTGCTTGATTTTCGAGATAGACCTTCATGGAAATACATAAAAAACGGAAGTATTTCATATATAGAAAAAATAATAAATCATACTAACCCAAAAATTATTTTGAACACAGAAATAAAAAAAATTATTTCTTTTCAAAACAAAGTGACAGTTTTTACTGGTAGCAAAGAAATGGTTTTTGATAAAGTCTTTATTTCCACTCATGCAGATCAGGCATTTTCTATGCTTCAGTCTTCTGATTTGATTGATACTTATTCATCTTTAAATGAATGGAAATATTCAAATAATCATGTTTACTTACATACAGATACTAAATTATTGCCTCCAAAAAAATATTGGGCTTCTTGGAATTATATGGAAAACAATTCAAATGAACAGAAACATGTTTCTATATCTTATAACATGAATTTTTTAAATAAAATCTGTTCAGATAAAACATATGTTGTAAGTTTAAATCCAATATTTGAACCCAATCAAGATAAAATTCTCTATGAAACCTTCTATCAACACCCTGTCTTTGATCACAACTCTTTAAATACAAGAAAGATAATTAAATCTGTAAATGGCCAATATAATGTTTTTTTTGCTGGAAGTTACATGGGAAATGGATTTCACGAAGACGGTGTGAAATCTGCCTATGATGCTTTTAAAAAATTTGTTATTTCAATAAATTAAATTTATGAATTCTAAAATTATTAAATCTAAAATTTATCATCAGCGTTTAGGAAAAACAACTAATTCATTTTCTTATGACGTTTTAATGTTTTTATTTGACATCTCGGAACTTTCTGATTTAAATGATTCTTTGAAATTATTCAAATATAACAACCTTGGTGTATTCAGATTTTCTGACAATGATTTTCTTCATAAAAACAAATTAAATATATCTGACAAATTAAAAAAATATTTATCATCATTTGACTTAACTGATAATGTAAGTCAAATTTTTTCTCTTACAACAATCAGATTCCTTAATCACACATTTAACCCCATAACTATTTATTATGTTTTAAACGAAGATCAAGATATTATTTGCCATATAGCTGAAGTTAATAATACATTTGGAGAAGGATATTTGTATTTATTAAAAAATAATATAAGTAAAGATAATAAATATTATATTTATGAAACACCCAAAAACCTCAGAGTATCTCCTTTATATGATGTTTCGGGATATTATCAATTTAGAATAAGTAAAGATTTTTTGAATGATTTATCAGTACATATAGATTTGTACCAAGATAGCAAACTTCAGTTCAAATCTGGATTTAAAGGTGAATTTTATAAAATTACTGATAAAAACTTATTCAAATTTATTTGTAAAATGCCTTTCAATACATTTTTAACAGTACCAAGAATATTGTATCAAGCTGGGAAGATGCATTTTTTAAAAAAAATACCATTTGCAAATAAACATCTTAACAAACATAAAGACACCTACGAATCTTCTTATCCGCCATATATAAGAATTTTATAAGTTAATCTGAGGAAGGAAGCCTTTTTGGTTTTACTTCTGTCATTGGTTCACCATCACAGGTAATAATACCTGCACCTGCTTTTGTGCATAAAACTATAATACCACTTTGTGATTCATATCTTTTACCAAGTACGTTACCGGGCCCTTCTAATGAGTTGTCCGTATCGCTGTTTTTTTCAGAAGTTGATAAGACTAATTCTTGATCAGAATTTGTTAATATTCCATCTCCTAATTTTACTACCATAAATTCAGCAGAGGTTTTTAAGCATTTTATTCTTGATCCTACTTTTAGTTCCATAATTAATTCCCATTTTTTATAAATTCTTTTATGCTAGCTTTTAACGCTGAAGATATCTTTTTAATATTTTCAATTGATAAATTCATTGGATGAACTGTTAGGAATTTTTGGTTTAACCCCGTTTCGTTCAAAAATAATCCATCAGCGGTTTTTAATCGATTACTTAATTTAAAAAGATTAATGTTTTCGCCATGAATGTCTAGCGTTGGATATTGCTCTTTATTTGAAGGTGATTTGACGACTGTTGTTATTTTATCTGAATTTAATGATTGAATCTCTTTATTAATTATTTCTAGTAATTTTGTTGCTTGTTTCATCTCAGATTCTATATCTTTTTCTATAAAAACTCTGAGTGCAACAAGCAGTCCTGCTATTTCTTCTTTTGCTACTTTAAATCCTCTTCCTATACCGTGCCTTGGTATTGCACTAATTTTAGATTTGTCGATTAAATTTGACGGTGGGTTCCAAATTTCAAAGAATTCATCCATATCTAAAGATTGTAATGCAACAGAACTTATATATTCTTTTTTACCACATAATATCCCTGATGATTGAGGTCCTTTTATAGCTTTACCCCCACTATACGCTACTAAGTCAGCTCCTTTTTCTATAAAGTACCTAAGGTTATCCCTGGGAGGTAGTTGAGCTGCTGCATCTACAACAACTGGTAATTTGTGTTTTTTTGCTATTTCTACTATTGATTCTATACTAGGTTCTGAGTTATCTGTGGCCACATAAATAATTCCAGCTGTTCTTTCGTTAATAGCAGCTTCGTATTCCCAAGGTTCAGTTCTTCTAACACCAGCTCCTGATAGAATCTCATTCATTCCAACATCAATTGTTTCTGCTCCAGCCAACCGGAAAGCATGATCATAGCCACTTCTGTGTTCTCTAGATATGATAAATTGATTTTTTTGAGATTTTACGGTTGGAAGTTCTTCCATTTTTGATGGGTCTAAGCCTGCAAGAATTGCTGCTGCTGCCATTGTTAATCCAGCAGAGGCACCTGCTGTAACATAAGCCGCTTCAGATCCAGTTATTTTAGAAATATAATCTGATGCGCTTGCTTGTAATTCTGTCATATCTACAGAGTGTTGAGATGCTTCAACCATTGCATTAGCAACTTCTTCAGAAAGAACTGGTCCGCCTACTCTTGTAGAAGTTCCTGCAAGATTATAAATACTTCTTGCACCAAATTCTTCATATATACTCATTTTTATCCCCTATAATTTTTATTTAACAATAATTATTATGTATTTAGATATAAATGACAATTAAAAATACTAATTATTCAATTTATATTTTTAACTAGTTTGTTAATTAGTGATATTTGATTGCTAATTTCAATTGGATCGTAATGAGTTGAGGGTAATACAAAATTAAATTTATTTATTTTATTATTTTTGAAATCATTAATTAATTGTAAGTAAAATTTTTCTTTGGTAATATTTTGATTTTTATAATTGTCTAAATTAAATTCTTTGTCATAAAAAGCAGTTTTGGGTAAATCCATTCTTATGCTAATGTATACGTCAGTTTTAAATTTTTCATTAGTAAGTATTTTATACTTAGTGGTGAAATCTTTAAAAATTCCAGAGTCATAAATTGGGTTTGATATAAAATATTTAACTCCATTTTTTATTTTTTTATTGACCAAAATTATATTTTGCTTAGATATATTGTTTAATTCTATTGTACTTCCTAAAAATAATTTTGGATTTTTTACTATATGATTACCTAAAAAATCTGATCCTTCTATCATACTTGATAAGTGTTTTATTACTTTTGTTGTTGGGTACTCGAATATTGGTTTAGAATCTTTGTCTCTTTTTTCTCTAGATTTTTGTAAAGAGTTAGTATCTCCTTTAGTTATAACAAAATTAAACATATTGAATAATTTTGCCCCTAATATTCTTGATTGGATAAATCTCAGATTTGTATCAACAGTATTAATAGTTAAAATGATTGTTTTATTTGTAGATTTTTTTATGAGATACGCTAAAGAAAATATATCAGTTCTAACTGATGAAATTTGTGGTACCACAAAATGATCAGCATTAATTTTATCAATCAAATTTAGCTGATCTTCTTCGTACTGTTTGTAGACAGGTATAGTAACTAGCAATTTTTCTTTCATAGAAAAATTATAACTTACAAATTATTTAAAATTGTCTAAATAATTTGTATTTATTTATCTCCAAGTAATACCATTTCTTTTGGATGGTATTAAAGAAACTCTATGTCCTTGATTACATTTAAATCTTTCTTCTCTTAAATCCTTCCTTTTTCCAGACAATGATGTTTGTTCCATTGAAGAATCGCAAAAAGGGCAATTTACGTCAAAAATTATTCTATTTTTTTGTCTTACCACTTTTACGTGTGCTAATTTTTCTTTAAAATTGTCCGAATGCCCTTTGTATCTAACCATATACCTTGTTGCAGATCCTACAACTGTACTTCCAGGAGATTGTATTTTCTCCAATGGTGTAGAGTAATCTACGTATCCACATTGTAAACATTGTGGCTCATAGTATGTTTTTACTATAGCACTAGAACATTTTGGACATCGCATTTGAGATGCTTTTGCTCTTGTTTTGACTTCTTTTAGAGTCGTATTGTTAGTTAATATTTCTGCTGGCTGCTGCATATTCTCTCCTTTCTTAAATTATATATATTTTAATACTTGTTTAAAACTTGTCAAGTATTTTTTTAATATTTGTGTGTTTTTGTTTGCTATTTTTAATATAAATTTAATCTAATAACGTTTGACAACTTATTTATAAAGAAGAGATAATTTTATATAACTCTTTTTTATTATATTAATGGTGTTAAATGAAAATATTAGTCTGTGTGAAAGAAGTTATAGATCCGGAAGTTCCAGTTAATTCTATCGAAATAGATTCAAATAACTGGAAATTTTCTCCTAAACAAGGAGTTTCAACAGTTCTTAATGGATTTGATGAAAACGCTGTTGAGGCAGCAATCAGAATTAAAGAACAAATTCCTGACACTGAAATTTCTGTTTTGTCTATCGGAAAAGATTTTAGTATGGATGTAATCAAAAAACCATTATCTATGGGTTGTCAAAATCTTTTTTTAGTTAAAGATGAGATATTAGATCAAGCTGATCCTTTTATTACTTCTAAAGTGTTACATAGTGCAATAAAAAAAATTGGTGATTTCGATCTTATATTATGTGGAAGGCACGCATCTGACTGGGACAATGCACAAGTTCCGATTGGAGTAGCTGAATTACTTGACATTGAATGTGTTACTCTTGCTAAAGGTATTAATGTTGAAAATAATGAAATCACAGTCGATCGTGTAATTCCTGGTGGAAGTGAAATTGTTAAAAGCACGACACCAGTTTTAATTACAGTAAGTAATGAATATGGAGAACCAAGATATCCTAATTTAAGAGGAATTATGGCAGCCGGCAAAATTCAACCAACTATGTTTTCTTTATCTGATCTGGATTTAAAACCAGAAGATTTAAAGATTAATAACGAAATAGTAGATATTTTTATTCCTGAAAAAAATTCAAATTGCGAATTTATAGAAGGCGAAGATGAATACGACATAGGTAGAAATTTGGCAATTACTCTTCGTGATAAAAATTTAATTTAAAGGATCAATTAATGAGTGAAATCTTAGTCTTTACAGAAGTTAATGATGATGGATATGACAAAAGTTTATTAGAAATGTTATTTATGCTAAAAGAACTTGGTTATGATAATTCTACAGTTACTGTTGCAGCTCTTGGAGATAATTTGGAATCTAAGGAATCTATATTAAAATCTATTCCGGCTTCAAAAGTTATTGCTACTAAAAATCTTGATACAAATAAATTTAATCCTAATATATTAAAGAAAGTTGCAAGTAATATAGTAACAACCTTAAACCCCAGTAAGATTATAATTCCTAAAACTTCTATTGGACAAGATTTGGCAACAAGGCTAGCTTATAGTTGTAATATAGGAATAGTGAATGACTGCCTCTACATAGAAATTGATGATGATAAATGGATAGGAGTAAGACCAGTATTTGGAGGTAATTACTTTGCCAAAGTCAAAGCTAATACGGAAAGCCAAATATTTTGTGTTAGAACAAAGGTATTTGAAGAATTAACTGATAGTTCCCTTGCCCCAGATATTGAGTTTTATGAAAATGAACTTACTTTTGATACTAATACTCAAATTTTAGAAAGAATACAGGAGCAATCAGAAGGAATAAAATTAGAGGATGCTGAAATTGTTGTTGCGGGCGGCAGAGGATTAGGAGGCCCTGAACCTTTTGAAACATTAGATGAAATAGCTACTTTACTAAATGCTGCAGTAGGAGCGTCAAGAGCAGTTTGTGACGCTGGATGGAAAGATCATTCTTATCAAATTGGATTAACAGGAAAAGATATTTCTCCAAATCTTTACTTTACTGTTGGTATTTCTGGTGCAAGTCAGCATATGGCTGGATGTGGGAATTCTAAGCATATTGTTTCTATTGACAAGAATATTGATGCAAATATATTTAAGGATGCTGAAATAGGCGCTGTCGGGGATTGGAAAAATATACTACCAGGTTTTTTGGACACTTTAAAAGACTTAGCAAAAGATTAAATATGTATAATGATTTGAATAATTTTATTAATAATATAACTGATTCTGACGTTGTTTCAATTGTTTTTTTTAATTTGAATGTATCTCTAGTTTTAGATAGAAGAGAGCAGGATGGAGAAGTATTAATAAAAGTTTTTCCTATAGCTCAATCACCTGATGAAAGGATTAAAATGCTTAACAAATTAAGACCTGGGTTAGATGAAGTTAAAAATTTCATTGTTATTCCATGGCATTCATATCTCAAGGTTTTAACAGAAGATGGAGTATGGGACAAATTACTAGAAAATATATTTCATGTAGTAAATGAAAATGCTTTTTTTAAACTCGATGACGCGATTGAAGAATTACAAGCAATAGAAAATTCTAAGATTAAAGATGCGATTATTGGAAAAGGATATAAAACTATTTGGTCTAAAGTATAAAATTAACTTGGGAATTGTTTTATGAATATAGGATTTATTAGTGGCACCGGTAAAGAAGGAAAAGCCTTAGCTATCAGATTTGGAATGTATGGTCATTCGGTAGTTATTGGTTCTAGATCTAAGGAGAATTCTGAAAAAGTTGTTAAAGAAATCAAATCTATTTTTCCAAATATTGACGCCCAAGGAATGAACTATTCTGAAACAGCTTATAGTACTGATATTATCTTTCTGGCATTACCTTACAAGGTGGTTAGTGAAGAAATACTTGCTATTAAACATGAGTTAAAAAATAAAATAGTCGTAGATACCTCTGTTCCGATAGTATACAGTGAAGGAAAATTTAGTAGAGATCGTAATTTGATTAACTCAGTTTCTGATGATCTTAATAACAGCCTCCCTAATACAGAAGTCATATCAGCATTTCATACAATAAGTCACTCTGATCTAAATAATGTTAGTAAAGAGTTAGACCATGATCTACTTTACTTTGCTAATGATGCCTTTGCAGAGACATCATTTTTAAGCTTAATTAATGGTATTAAAGGATTAAATCCCATAAGATGTGGAACACTTGATTTGTCTATACTAATAGAGTCACAAGTTCCTTTATTGCTTAATATAAATAAAGCGTACAAAAAATCAACATCTATTAAAATTAAAGGATTTTAATTTATTTATCCTTAGATTTTCCATCAACTACATCGTCATCTTTTTTTTCATTTTTAGGCTTAGCACTTTTTCTTTTTGATTTAGTTTGTGCTTTCGGGTCTTCAGAAGGTGTGTCGCCAGTTTGAGGACCTTGGTCTTGTTGATCGGTTTGAGAATACATTGATTGCCCAACTTCTTGTAACATTGTTTGAAATGAGTTTAATTCAGCTTCTATTTTCTCAACATCATCAGATTCTAAAGATGTTTTTAGAGATACTTTTTGCTCATTAATTTTACTAGCAATATCATCAGAAATTTTTTCTTTATTTTCATCAATAAGTTTGTCTGCTTGATAAATTATTGAATCAGCGTTATTTTTAACTTCGATTAATTTTTTCTTTTTTTCATCTTCTTCCGCATGAGATTCAGCATCATTGATCATTTGTTCAATTTCATCGTCACTAAGTCCTGAACTAGCTGTGATTGTAATCTTTTGTTCTTTCCCAGTTCCTTTATCTTTTGCGGAAACATTAAGTATTCCATTTGCATCTATATCAAAAGTCACCTCTACTTGTGGCACTCCTCTTGGTGCAGGTGGTATTCCATCTAGTATAAATTTACCTAATGTCTTATTTTCCGTAGCCATAGAACGCTCGCCTTGAAGTACATGAATTTCTACACTAGGTTGATTATCTTGAGCTGTACTAAAAGTTTCAGTTTTTTGTGTAGGAATAGTTGTATTTCTTTCTATTAGAGGAGTTGATACTCCACCTAAAGTTTCAATTCCAAGAGTTAATGGTGTGACATCAAGTAATAGTACATCTTGCACATCTCCTTGTAAGACCCCTGCTTGAATAGCAGCTCCCACAGCTACAACTTCATCTGGATTTACACCTCTATTAGATTCTTTATTAAAGAATTTTTCTACTGATGATTGTATCGCTGGCATTCTGGTCATGCCACCTACTAGTATAATTTCATTTATATCTGATGTTTTAAGCTTTGCATCATTAATGGCCATCTTACAAGGTTCTATTGTTTGTTCAATTAAATCCATAATCAAATTTTCAAGCTGAGATCTTGTTATGGTTTTAACAAGATGCTTTGGCCCAGAGGCATCAGCTGTAATAAATGGAAGGTTGATTTCAGTTTCCATTACAGTAGAAAGCTCAATTTTTGCTTTTTCTGCAGCTTCTCGTAACCTTTGAATTGCCATAGTATCTTTCATTAAATCAACAGCGTTTTCTTTTTTAAATTCATCAGCCAGCCAAGATACTATTCTTTGATCAAAATCGTCTCCTCCCAGATGAGTATCCCCATTTGTAGATTTAACTTCAAATACACCATCTCCAAGATGAAGTATTGTTATATCAAATGTCCCTCCTCCCAAGTCATAAACAGCTATTGTTTGATCAGTTTTTTTATCTAAACCGTAAGCAAGTGCTGCAGCAGTTGGTTCGTTAATAATTCTTAAAACATCTAATCCTGCTATTGTTCCTGCGTCTTTAGTTGCTTTTCTTTGACTGTCGTTAAAATAGGCAGGTACGGTAATTACTGCTTGAGTTATTTTTTCTCCTAACTTTGCTTCGGCATCTGATTTTAGTTTAGCTAAAATCATTGAAGAAATTTCTTGAGGAGAATAATCTTTACTTGCCATATGAACTGAAATATCCCCATTTTTTGCTTCTTTAACTTTGTAAGGAATCATTGAAAGATCGTCTTTTAGAGAGCTATCTTTATATTTTTTACCAATGAAACGTTTTACGGAAAATATTGTGTTTTCCGGGTTTGTTACAGCTTGTCTTTTTGCAACTAATCCAGCATATCTTTCGTCATTTTTTGGATTTATTGCTATGACTGACGGAGTAGTTCTACCTCCCTCAGAATTTTCTAAAACCTCACCTTCTGATGCTTCTACTATAGCCATGCATGAGTTCGTGGTTCCTAAATCAATTCCTAATATTTTTGGCATTTTATTCTCCAGTTATTGTTAAGTTAAGTGTTTTAATAAAATTACTTGAGCAGGTCGAATAATAGTTTCTTCTATCGAGTACCCAGTTTTGACGGTGTAAGATATTTTCCCGTCTAATTTTTTTGTTTTTGTTTCTTCGATTGATAAAGATTCGTGAATTTGTGGATTAAAATCATCACCTTTTTCAGGATTTAGCTTCACTAATCCTTCTTGAGTCAAACTAGTTTCAAATTTACTTATAATAATTTCAATTCCTTCAAGCCATCCTTTAAAGGCTTTGTCAGTTGGAAGAGAATTTTTAGTCATATGTAACTCGTCTAGTGTATTTAAGAATTTAGTAAATAAATTTATCTTAGTTTTACGTTTGTTTATTTGCATTTCTTCTAAGGTGCGTCTTTTTAAATTAATTATGTCAGCTTGTGATCTTTGAGCTGTTGTTTTCCATTGATTTATTTCATTTTCTTGCTCTATTAACTGACTTTCTAACTTTTTAATTTTAGAAGACGAAGTTGATTTTTTCATTTTTTTATTCTTTTTAATTTCTGTCATATTCTAATCCTAAAGTTTCAAATATTTCATACAATTTTTCGTCAAGAAATATTTTTAATTGAGATCCTTTTAATATTTCGTTTCCTTTTTTTACATCCAATAAATCATTAAAGATATTCAATATCAGTCTTACTCCAGCCAAATTTAATCCCAAATCATCTACAAGATATTTAATTAATTTTAATCTTGCAATATCATCTTGGGAGTATAATCTAAGCATTCCGTCTGTCCTGCTTGGTCTCACTAATCCAACTCTTTCATATTTTCTCAATGTTTGAGGGTGCATTGAAAGCATTCTTGACGCTACGCTTATTACGTATACACCTTCTATATTTGGTTCAGAGAAATCCCACTGCATTTTATCACTAATATTATTATAGAATGTATTTTATAGATTGATATGACCTGTGTCAAGACAGTTGATAGAAATTAGATAAACTTTGCTTTTAAGAAAAGCGTTCTTGCTTCCATGGATCACCATTCATATGGTATCCTCGCACTTCCCAAAAACCAGGTACAGGATTTTCAGTGAAATTGATTTCTTTGATCCATTTAGCGCTCTTCCATCCATACAAATGAGGAATAACTAATCTCAAAGGATATCCGTGTGATTCTTCAAGTTTCTTACCTTCGTATTCAGTAGCTAGTATTGATTTCTCATTCATCAGATCGGATTTAAGCAAGTTTGTGGTATATCCATCGTAACAGGTTATACTTACATATAATAATTTTGAGTCAATTGTAAGTTCGCTAAGTATTTCAGAAACTAAATATCCTTTCCATTTGGTCTGCAGCCTAGACCATTGTGTCACACAATGAAAATCTTCCATAATTTCTGATGTGTTTATTTGTTTAATTTCTTCCCAATTATAAGACAAAATTGATATATTGTTTGCTTTAATATCAAAAGTCCATTTATCTAGATTAATTTTTGGGGAAGGAAAAGCAGAAAAAACAGGAAATTTTTCAGTAACAAATTGCCCTGGAGGCGCACTTGACTGATTTTCAAGATTTTTATTTGTAGTGATTTTCCCTAATTTTTTTTGCATATAATTATTATACAATGTTAGTAATAATTGTTAAATTATTTTATATACCTTCAGCGTGTGCAGCGTGAAAAGTATCGACTCCGGCTCGGAATTCATTTCCATGTTTTGTAATTGCCACAGGGCTCGCAAATTTTGCAAATCCTGTTTGAGTGAACCCTTCTCCAAGTACTCTCATGTTATGGCCTTTTTTAGTTAATTCTTTTATAACCTTAATATCTAAGTCTGGGCTCACATCTGTAGTAATAGAGCTGCAGTCAACTCTTGGTTGATCTATAGCTTTTTGTGGACTCATTTTATAATCAATCATTTTAACTAATAATGAAGTCACACAATTTGTTATTCTTCTCCCACCAGATGCTCCTACTGAGATTTCTACTCCCTCTTTTCCTAATACAAGTGCTGGAGTCATATTGTTAAGAGGAAATTTTCCTGAGGATATAGAATTTACTCTATTTGGTGTAGGGTCATACCACATCATACCATTATTCATTACGACTCCTGTTTTTTTAGGTATTATTCCAGATCCAAATCCTGACATAATAGTGTTTGTTATTGATACTGCATTTCCATCTTTGTCTATCACACCTAAATGAGTAGTTCCGCTATCAGGCCGTGGCTGACTGCTTTCAAGTACAAACTTTGGATCTCTACCTTCTTCAATCCAAGGATTTCCTGCATTGTATTCACTAGGAGCTATATCTTTAATTTCTTTTTGTCTTTTTTGAATATACTGATCTGATATCATTCCATTCCAAGGCACATCTGCGAATTCAGGATCTGCCACAAACTTAAATCGGTCTGCGTAAGCCATTCTTGCTGAACTAATGTATAGATGAAGCATTTCAGATGAATTGTGCTCCAATTTAGATAAATTAAACCCGTTCAAGGTTTTCATAGTCATCGCAGAAGTTATACCTGCAGATGCATATTTGGGTACTCGGATAACTTTATCTCTATATTTGAATTCTAGTCCTTTATCCCAAAAGAAAGGTTTGTATTGATCAAAGTCTTCCATTGTCAATATGCCACCATTATTCTGTATGTCATTTACTATATTTTCAGTAATTTCGCTCCTATAAAATCCATCCAATCCATTTTTGCCTATTGCTTCAAGTGTGTTTGCAAGATCATCTTGTTTCAATGTGTAAGGACCGTTAATCCCACCAAATGGAAGAATTCCTGAAGGCATAAATGTTTTTCCTAATTCTTCATATCTAAGTAACATTTCCGTTAAACTTGCAAATTTATATAAAGTGAACCATTCTGGATAAAATCCGTCTTTAGCTAATTTAACGGCTGGCGCAACTACTTCAGATAAGGGGATTTTACCAAACCGTTTATGCGCTTCTAATAACCCAGCAATACACCCGGGGACAGCTATTGATTTATAACCATGGATATTTTCATCATTTTTAACTCCTGCCCAACCAAAACTACCTACTGAAGATTCTCCAGTTAACTCATACATTTCAGGCGACCCATTTAACGGACCTTTCATTGGAAACCCAATCACTCCTCCTTGTTCGCCTACTTGAAAAGTCATATAACCACCACCACCAATTCCACTTGATTCTGGTTCCACCACACCAACAGCGAGACACGCAGCAATTCCAGCATCCACAGCATTTCCGCCTAATTTAAGTATTTCTAAGCCAGCTTCTGTTGACAATTTATCTTTTGTGGCAACCATTCCATTATTTGAAATAGCTTCAGTTTTCGTATAAGTGGCTTTTGTTCTTAAATGTTCATTCATGTGATTCTCCGGTAAAATATTTGATTCATTATACATTTTTAATTCAATTTATTGGTATAATTATTAAAAATATATTTTTAATAATGAATGAAGTTATAGAAAAATCAATAAATGAATTAGAGCAGGGTAATAAAATTATTATTGCTACTGTTGTGAATACCAAAGGATCTACTCCTCAAAAAATAGGATCTAAATTATTAGTGCGAAAAGACGGATCAACAGTAGGAACATTAGGTGGAGGTTGTGTAGAAGGTGATATATGGTTTGAAGCTAAAACTATGCTTGATGAAACTACTGATCAAGAGTCTAGGTATAAAGATTATACGTTGAATCAAGAATTAGCAGAACAAGAAGGCTTGGTTTGTGGTGGTACTATGTTTTTTTTATTAGACAAACTAACACCAAGTGAAATTAATATAAAATATCTTAGATCCCTAAGCAATTCATTGAATGGAAAAGAGAAAGGGAAAGCGATTTTAACTTTAGTTAATCCTGCAAATGACAAATTAAATACTGGATTGAAAAAAATATACGAGTTTGACGATATTTCGAGTATTAAAAATGATCAATTATTTACAGATCCTAACACTATTGAAGAAGCAATTATTAATAGACAAAATAAATGTGTAAAATTAAGTGATGGGAATGAGTGGTACGTAGAAATATACTCTACTCCTGCCACATTGCTAATATGTGGAGGAGGTCATATTGCTAATAGCTTAGCTCCTCTAGCTTATAATTTGAACTTTAATGTATGGATTACTGATGATCGAAAAGAATTTGCTAACAACAATAGATTCCCAAATGCTGAAAGAATAGTTAATGATTTGCCTGAAAATGCATTAAAGAGTCTTCCTGTAACAGAAAACACATATATTATTATTGCAACTAGAGGTCACAGATACGATCTGGTTGCTACTCAAGCAGCAGTTAGTACTGATGCAAAATATATAGGTTTGGTTGGCAGTATGAGAAAAGCTGTTTTGGTTTTTGAAGAATTGCTTAAAGAAGGAGTTTCTGAAGATCGAGTAAAATCTATAAGATCTCCCGTAGGTTTAGATTTAAGAGGCAGATCTCCTGACGAAATTGCTGTGAGTATTGTGGCTGAAATGTTAATGATAAGAGAAGGTGGTAGCGGATTACCAATGACTATGCCTGATAATATTTGGACAAAAATAACTAATAAAACAAATAATCTAGTAGCTGAAAGTAAAATTAAATGAACTCTTTATGCGGATTAATATTAGCCGCAGGACTTTCTTCTCGAATGGGAGAGTCTAAACCTCTACTTCAATGGTTTGGACAAACGCTTATTGAATATCAGATTGATTTGTTTAATTCGCTCAATATTAAACCTTTAGTTGTATTAGGTTTTCAAGGCGAATCTGTAATTTCCAAAATTAAAAACTCGGATGCTGAATTTGTTATAAATGAAGATTTTGAAAAAGGTAAGTCATCTTCTATTCTTAAAGGAATAAAAAGCATAAAAAGGGATAGTGACATATTATTACTTGCAGTTGATCAACCACGTCCTAAAATTTTTGTTGAAAAAATTATTGAAAGTCATTCAAACTCTAACTGTTTAATAACTATTCCAAAATATCAAAGCAATGATGGTACATTGAAAGGTGGTCATCCAATAATTATAAATAAAGATTCTATTGATCTATTATCTGAGTGTATTAATGAAGGAAAAACAATTAAAGATTTTGTGATTTCACAAAATAATGTTAATACAGTATTATTTGATGATATATTAATTAGAATTGATTTAAATAATAAACAAGATTATTTTCAAGCATTAAAACTATTTGATAAGTATAAAAATCATGAGTAAAACAAGAATTGCAATGAGCATAGCTGGATCGGACTCTGGTGGAGGAGCAGGAATCCAAGCTGATTTAAAAACATTTGCGGCTTTAAATGTTTACGGGACATGTGTTATAACCGCTGTTACAGCTCAAAATACTGTTGAAGTTTCAGATTTTGAAATGATGAGTAATAAATTGATTTCTAGTCAATTTAATTCCCTTGTATCTGATATTTATCCTAATGCAATAAAAATTGGAATGTTAGGCTCTGATGAAATTGTTTTACTTGTCAGTAAATTATTAAAAACAATTGATGTTCCAATAGTTTTAGATCCTGTTATGGTAGCCAAAAGTGGAGATCAATTAATTTCTGATAATGCTGTTAAGGTAATGAAAGATAATCTTATACCCAAATCAACTGTTTTGACTCCTAATATTCCTGAAGCTGAAGTGTTATCTGAAATGAAAATCAGATCAAGGAATGATATGTTGATTGCTAGTGAAAAAATTCTTGAATTAGGTTCAAATTATTTATTGCTGAAAGGTGGTCATATGCAAGGAGATCCTATAGATTTGTTGTTCAAACAGGGCGAAGGATTAATTTTGGAATTGCCTCAAAAAAGAATTAATACTAAAAATACTCATGGAACGGGCTGCACTTTTTCTTCTGCAATTACTGCAGAATTGGCAAAGGGTGAAAATTTTGAGAATAGTGTGATAATTGCACAAAAATATGTTTTTGAATCGATTTTAAATTCAGTAGAATTAGGAAAAGGTCATGGACCTTTGAATCATTTTTATAAATTTAGTGAGTAAATATGGCTTTATATATTACCGAATCAGAAATAAATAAAATTATTGATATAAAATTAGCGCTTAATTCTGTGGAAGAAGCATTTCGAATGATGGCAAAAGGTGAAGCTGTTAATAAACCAAGAGAAAGACTACCGCTTGGCACTACAAGCATGAATTATATGTCAGCGGGAATTGATACTGATAATATTACAGGGCTTAAAGTATATGTTCCCAATTCAGGAGGTACGAAATTCTATGTTCATATCATGGATGCAGAAACAGGTGAAATGATTTCAATTATAGAAGCAAACACATTGGGACAATACCGCACAGGTGCTGCATCCGGAGTGGCAAGTAAATTCCTTGCTAATAATAATTCTAAAAAAGTTTTGTTAGTAGGGTCGGGTTTCCAATCTTTTACCCAAGCTTTAGCATTAGATGAAATATTCAATCTAAATGAAATATTCGTTTATAGTAGATCTGTAGAAAATCGTTTGAATTTTATCAAAAAGTATCAATCTAAATTCAAATCTAAATTAACTCAAGTGGATGATATAAGCAAAGTTGATAGCATAGACATTATCAATATAATTACGAATTCCAAATCACCTGTGATAAATGAAGAAATCGTTGACGATGGAACTCATATTAATGCCGCAGGATCAAATCATTCTTTGAGAAGAGAATTAGATACGAAAACAGTTCTTAAAGCAGACTTTATATTTGTTGATGATTTAGACCAAGCAAAGAAAGAGTGTGGTGATTTAATATACCCTGAATCATTGGGCTTAATTCAATGGAGAGATATAATTAATTTTTCAGATATATTCAGATTTCCGGAAAGATATTCACGGCAAAAAAATGATATAACAATTTTTGAATCTCAAGGGCTTGCAATATGGGATTTAGTATTAGCTAATAAATTATATAAAATAGCAAAAGAAAACGGTTTGGGAACAGAAATTAATGTCTAATGTAATATTAACTGAAATAAAAAACAAAGTTGGAATTATAAGATTAAATAGGCCTGAATCTTTGAATGCGTTTAATTATGAGCTTTCTGAATCTTTGTATTCTGCAATAGAGGAATTCAATTTTTCTAAAGATGTTGGTGCAATATTAATAACAGGTAATGGAAAAGCATTTAGCGCTGGAGCGGATGTAGCTGGATTTCAAGAAAGTAACACAAAAAAAAGACACGCTCGGTCATGGAGTGAACTAGTTAATTTGTTTTTAAGATCCAAGCCTATTATTAGTGCCATAAATGGATTTGCGGTTGGTATGGGAATAACATTATTTTTATATTCTGACTTGAGATTAGCTTCTTCTGATGCAAAAATTTCATTTAGATTTGTAAAAATAGGTTTAACCCCTGAATTTGGAAGTACTAGGCGATTATCAGATATTGTCGGTATCAGTATATCATCTGAATTAATGTTAACCGGTAAGTTTATTAATGGAGATCAGGCTGAGAAAATAGGGTTAATTTCTCGAAGTATTAACCCTGAAGATTTGTTTGAGGAAGCTTTTAATACTAGCCAAGACATTGCAAAGAATTCAGATTGGCACAATCGGGTTATTAAAGACATGATTTTTAATAACTATATAAAAGATTATGATGAAGTGTTTGCTATTGAAAATGAAATTTTCGCAAAGGCAAGGAAGTCGGAAGAGCACAAATCTTTTGTGAAAAAATTTATGGATGTACAAGAATTACAAGAATTAAGAAAAAGAAGAAAAAAATAAATAATTTTTATTTTCTATCTCTAGCATCAGTTATTATTTTACCTGAAATGTCACCATTCGTATTTATTTTTACTCCATGAGGAAATTTAGGAGGTACAGTGCATGCGTGCCCAGGTGATCCAAGTACATAGTCTCCTATATTTAAAATTTCTCCATTAAGTTCTACTACACCATGTTCCTCATTTTGAGACAATAATTTTGCTTTAGGTTTTCCTTCGATAGTAAATCTGTCAGGAGTAAGTGCATCACAAGAAACGGATTTTGCTCCTATATCTACAGTAACTGTTTTTCTTATTTTGTCTTCGTCAATAACTTGTCCCAATATTAATCCTGCAACTTTGAAATTCAGATCTGGTTGTCTTATGTTATTTGAATCCCAATAAATCCATGTTCCTGGAGAAACTTTATAATCAGTTTTGTCCAAATAGTATTGGAATGACCATGATCCTCCAACTATGATGTCATAATTTTGCTCTTTAGAGAATTTAGAAATTTTATTTCTGAATTCTTCAACTATTTCAATACTGTTATTTACTATATCTTGTTTTTCTTCAATATCAGTTAGACCTACCAGGTGTCCATCATATCCATGGATACCTTTGAATTTTATATCTGAGGAATTAAATAGTTTATCCAATAATTCTTCAGATTCTTCTATATCTATTCCAGTTCGATGCATTCCTGTATCTAGATCAATATATACTCCATCCAAGTTTTCTATTTGGGATGCTAATTCTAAATGATAAACAGAACCAATAATTGAACTAAATTTTATATTACTGAATTTTTTAATTATATTGCTATATCTATCTGCTTTGATTTTAGATGTAATTGGGTAAGCTAATATTAATTCTTCAGGCGAACACTCGGCCAAAACTTCAATTTCTTCTAATGTTGAAGTTTTGTGTCGTGTGATTCCGTTTTCTATTTGTAATTTTAAAATTTCTTTTGATTTATGTGTCTTTGCGTGGGGTATTAATCTATTAGGATCTTTAACCATAGATAATACAGTATCTATATTATGATTAATTATGTCTTCAAAAATGACATATTCAGGTGTTTCAAACGATTCAGGGTTATTTAATTTATAGTTACCGAAGTTCATAAAAAATCCTTTTAGTTAGCTAAAATTATATGATAGTAAATTAGGGTCAATGTTTTCAACGTCTGTGATGCCACAATATTTCATGGCTTGCTCTAATTCTTGTTTAAGTATACTAATTACATCTCTTACTCCGTTTTCTCCGTCAACTGCAAGTCCCCAATAAAATGGTCTTCCAATCATAATACCCTTTGCACCAAATGCTAAAGCTTTTAGAATGTCGGCACCTCTTCTGACACCTCCGTCCAAGTATACTTCACATTTACCGTTAACAGCATCAATTACTTCTGGCAATGATTCTAAGCTTGGCATAAGGGTATCTACTCCTCTTGCCCCATGATTGCTAACAACTATCCCATCTACTCCATACTCAATAGCTTTTTTTGCATCATTAGCTGATTGTAGACCTTTTATGACTATTGGTAATTTTGTTATTGATCTAAACCAATCAATATCTTCCCATAGTAATTGTTCTACAGGATGGAACCCGCCTAGCTGCACTTCGGGATCGCCTTTTTTATACCCTAGCCCTGCTGCTTCACCTATTAAATTTACTCTCTCTGTATTAGGAGGGTTAATAAATGCATTTCTAATATCTCTTTCTTTTGGTCTTAAATGATCCATACCTGGGACAGGACCATCGACAGTAAGTACAATTACTTTGTATCCATTATTTTCTGCTCTCTTCACAAGCATTTCATCTATTTCTTTAGATAAATGATATATTTGAAACCATAAGGGTTTATCAGTTTCATTTGATATTTCTTCTATTGTGTAGGATGAATTTGTACCCACTCCTGCAATAATATTTTCTTTTTTCGCAGCTCGAATTGTAGAAAGTTCTCCGTCTTCGTCACAAAATGTGTGACCGCCTGCAGGAGCTATCATTAATGGAAATGAAGTTTTCTCGCCTAATATTGTTGTTTCCATTTTTATATCAGATATATCTACCATTTTATTTGGCCTAAGAAATACTTCATTAAATATTTCAGTATTTCTTTTTAATGTTATTTCATCACCTCTTCCAGCTTCTATATAATCCCAAATATTATGTGGTAATATTTTTTTTGCTAATTCTTCATACTCATTTAAATTTATTGGGTACCTGTTCATACATAATCCTTATTTTTTCATTTCAAACATCATTATACCCGCAGCTACAGAAACATTTAAAGATTCTGTTTTGCCGTACATTGAGATTTTGTATATCTGATCACATAATGACTTGGTTAATTTTGATATCCCTGAACCTTCACTGCCAATCACTAAAGCAACATTGCCGGTAAAATCGTAATCTTTATATTCCTTATCTCCATCCATATCAAGGCCAACAATCCAGTAGTTGAATGTTTTAAGTTTTTTGATTAATTGGTTAACATTTTGATTATCTATTATAGGGATATGCGACACCGCTCCTGAAGAACTCTCTACTACTGTTGAATTTATTTTTGCCGCGTTATTACTTGAAATAATCATTCCATCAAATCCAGCAGATTCAGCAGAACGAATTAAAGCACCCAAATTTCGTGGATCTTGAACTTTGTCAACAATTAGAATATTTGAATTTTTTGTTGGATCAGTATTTATAATATCTTCTATATGTAAATTAAAATTTAAAGATATTTTTGCTGCAATGGCTTGCCCATGGCTAAATCCAAATTTATTTTTAAAAGTATTGGTTGCAATTATTTCAATGGATTTATTGTTTTTTTCAGCAACTTTAATAATTTCAATTACTCTTTTATTTTTGGCAAAATTTTCTGAAATATGTATTTGAATAACATTCCCATTTGACAAAGCTTCTTTAACGGAATTTATTCCATATATTACTAAATCGGAATTATTGTTTTTATTATCCATTTTTCAATTCTATTCGTTTAATTTACGTTTGTGCTTAATATAATACATTAACTATTTAATTTCTAAAGTACAGATTCCAATACCATTTTCTCCTTTTACAGAATACAAAAGATATAACATTTCATTTTCTTTGTATATAGCTGGATCTCTCAATTGATTAACTGGGATATTAATAGCACTTCTTGAGGATTTTTCAAGAGGTAAATCTCCTCCTTCCCATTTATATTCAGGCCTGATGATTTCTATAGGTTTTGTTTCTTTCCATTTATTAACAGGAACACTTACATCTATTGTGGACAAATATATTCTTTCGGGAGTATCTCCAACTTGAGAATAAAAAACATATAATAAATCTTTTATTATTATCAAAGCAGAATGTCTCATTTTTGAATTAAATAATTGTGTTATTTCTTTGTATTGTGAAGTCTTGCCAAAGTTTTCATAAAAAATTCCGGGCATAGACATTCCGTATTTTTTATTTTTATATTCAAATTGCCTGAAATATGATTTCCCAACAATTAAAGGATGAGCTTTGAATCGGATTCCATCATTCGAAGTACTAACTCTTGTTTGCTGGAATCCAAACTTTTCTAACCCATGATAATACATAATTATTTTTTTATTTTTTTCGTCTACATGTACATCTGGAGAGGCAATATGCGGGATGGTCATATCATCAATTCTATTAGGTATAAATTCTTTTTGGGATTCGACAGGATTATATCCATCCGGTTGGCTTATCCCTAATTCTTCAATTTTAAAACTTTTAGGTATTGTGGGTTTTTTTGTTAAAAACTTTGATTCCTGTAATTGTAAAGTTCCTCCATGATGTATTTTCCATGGTCCAAGCAAATTGTCTGAGTATGCTAACTTAATATGATCGCCTTTGTGATCTGCAAAATACAAATAATATTTACCAAGAATATTTGGTAACCAATCAGGTGCTTTTATCAAAGATGGTCCTTGTATATTATCTCCTATTTCTTCTGATAACCCTGGATGAATTATTAAACCATTTTTGAATTTATTTACTTTTACCATAAATTAATTGTTATTGTTTGTAGTTTGTAAATAATATATACATATTTAAAATAAAAAATTGTTTTTCAGAAACATATGATACTATTATAAAACTTAACAGATATTTAATTCTAAGATACCCAAGTCACTGAAATCTGCTTTTATTTTATCTCCTGGAAGTATAGGCACAATACCTGTGCATGTTCCTGTTGAAATTATATCTCTTTGTTTAACTACTTTTCTTCGATATGAAAGATGATTAATTACCCATTCAAGTACATTGAGAGGAGAGCCAAGAACTTCTGATCCATTTCCATCAACTATTTTAGTTCTATTTTTGAAAAGACTTATTTTATGTTCTTTAAAATTAATGTTTTGCCATTTTTTGTAATTTTTACCTTTGATTAAAGCAACATGAATTACCATATCTGTAATTAATTTTATTGGGCCTATATTTTTAAATCCTGATTTATATCTAGTTCCTATTATTTCAATTACTGGAACTACACTTTCTATTTTTGAAAGTATTTCATCTAAACTATAGATTCCATTTTTGGGTAGTATTTCACTTTTAAATTTGAATGCAAACTCACATTCTATACTGATTTCTTGATCGAAAAGTTGTTGGAAGTTTGCAGGACTTTCATATATGTATTCTTGAAAAACAGGAGCAGTTACGGGTTCAATTGTGTTCAATTCTTTCTGTGCTTTAGTACTTGTAGCTCCTACTTTCCACCCTGATGCTTTCAGTCCAGAGACTTCAGTTAGAATATCTTGAAAATTATAAGCCTCTTTTATTGATTTTATTGAATCAGTTTCAGCTAATTTAATTTGAGTTCCATTATTTTTTGCATTATTTATTTTTTTTGCTAACTCATAAAGCTTGTCCACTGATTTTCCCTTTTTTAGAAACTGGATATTATATTATTTACCACAAATTCAGCATCTTCAGCTACTCCAATAAATTGTGCAGATTTTGATGAATGCATCCATTGAAGACCCATAAAATACAAACCTTTGTTATTTGTGATTCCTCTTTTCTGAACAGGGTGTCCTAGTTTATCTGTAACATCAAATTTAACCCAATCAAAATTATATCTGAATCCTGTTGACCATATAATGCTATTTATTGTACCTGGAGCGTCGATATGAGTGTAATTATTAGATTTGTATTTTATGATTCTTTTATCCTCAATAATTTTTTCATCGGGCATTTCTAATTTATTTACTGTAATATAATCATCTACTTTTTTGGCCCAATTTAATGCATGTTTATCTGAGAATTTTAAATTTTCATGTAAATTATCATTAAATAAAATTTTATCCGAATTACAAAGCTTTACTGTTCCGCATAATTTTAAACCATTTTCCTCAAGGTCAACTAAATTAATATCATGCCCACCTCTACTACCTGAAGTATGCGGACTGCATGTCCATCTTTGTTCAAAAGGTGTGTTATCAACAGTTTTATTAAAAGATCCTGTTTCATAATTCCACCATGAAGAATCTTTACCTTTATATCTTCTTGGTCTTCTACCGCATTTACTAACAGCTAGCCATGTGTCTCTTCCGTTTTCTAATAATTCTTCTGCTATTTGAGCTCCAGATTGACCGGATCCAACAACTAATACTCCTCCCTCAGGTAATTTGTTATGGTTTTTATATTCTGTAGAATGAAGTTGTAAAACTTCGTCAGACAATTCTGAATTAATCGAAGGTATGTACAATTCTCCAAATGCTCCTGATGCAATTATTACAATATTAGAACTTAAAATTCTTTTAGAAGTTTTAACTATGTATTCATTATTTTGTTTAGATAAATGCTCCACATTTTCATTAGTATAAATTTTAGAACCAATATGATTAGCAAAATCTTGTATGTAATTTATGGTTTCAATTCTATTTAAATAACCATCAGGATTTTTATTTGGAAAATATTTTGACCCGAATCCAAAATCGGGGATTTTTATTGCCCAATTAGGATTAACCAAATGAAAATTATCCCATCTTTCTGTTATCCAAGTGTTTGCAATCTCACCTCTTTCAATAATGATATGAGAAATATTATTTTTTGTTAGATAAAAGCTTGTGCAGAGCCCTGCTATTCCAGCTCCAATAATTATAACGGGGTTATAGTTTTTCATAAATTTAATTATATGTTTACTAATGAATTTAATTCAACGAGCTAAATTACCTAAACGTTTTGCTGAATTTTGAGCATTGATTGCAAGTCTCATAACTTCTAAGCAATGATCTTGGTTCATTGCAGTTTCAGTACGATTTAAAACGTCATACATTAAGTTTTTAAAATATGTAAGTGGTTCCTTTGAAGCATCTATATATTCGTATCTATTTTTGTTTACTAAAAATAAATGATCAGTTCCTTCTCTTCCTGCAACATCAACATATTTTCTAAGTTCAATATATCCCTCTGTACCTAGAATTGTTAATCTTCCATCCCCCCAATTTGGTAATGCATCAGGCGTATACCAGTCTACTCGTATGTAACCTTGTCCTTGGTCTCCATGAATTAAAATTTCACCAAAGTCTTGCATTTTTGTTTTATATGGGTTTGAAAAATTACCAATACTTGAGCTAATGATTTCAGCTGACTGGGATTTGGTAAAAAATAAAAATTGATCAATTTGGTGTGAGGCTATATCGCATAATATTCCTCCATTTAATTCATTGTCAAAAAACCATTCTGGTCTAGTATCGATATTTAATCGATGTGGCCCAAACCCTATTGTCTGAACAACTTTCCCAATTTCTCCATTTTCAATTAAATTTGATGCCACTTGGACACTTGGTACTTCAAATCTTTCAGAAAAATCAATTGAAAATATTTGTTGTGTTTTGTCTATTGTGTTTTTTATTTTCTTCAGCTGCTCCAAAGATGTACACCCTGGTTTGTCGAGCATAACATCTTTACCTGCATTCATGCACTCTATTGCTAAATCAGCTCTTTTTGCAGGTATATCAGCAATTAATATCAAATCAATTTCATTATTATGTAATAGAGTGTTTTTGTCTTTCTCTCTTTTTATATCAGGGAATTTTTTTTCTAAATCTTTAGATATCCTGTTGTCATTTTCAGTCCACCATCCTACGAATTCACAATCTAAATTTAACATTCCTTCGAGTTGTCCGAAAATATGTCTGTGCTCAACACCCATAGCTGCGATTTTTAATTTTTGCATATTAATCTCATCCTTTATTTTCAGCTATCATTTCGTCAAGTTTTTTTTCATAATTTTCGCTATTTATAGGAATGCTAACTTCAGTCTTATTTAGTCCGGAATAAATCATTGCATTCATGAGTTCCACTGAATTGAGCCCCTCTTTACCTTCTACATATAATTTTTCTATTCCTAAGATTTGATTTGAAAAATTTTGAATAATGTTTTTTCTTTCTGTACTAAAATTTATGTTTTCAAATTTTAACTCTTCTACTTTTATGTTTGGTTTTTCCATAGATTTTTTTGATCTTTTTAGATATTCCGAAGCAGATATTTCATTTTTATTCCATATAATCTTGTTATTCTCAATAATAATTAATCCATTATCTGAAGCTACTTCTAATCTGTTTACTCCTGGAGTTTCTCCAGTAGTTGTAACAAACAAACCATGAGAACCATTATGGTATTTAAATAATGCTGTCACATCATCTTCAACTTCAATGTTATGAAAACGACCAAGATTGATATTAGCATGAACACTGTCTGGCATACCAAATAACCATTGCCATAAATCTAATTGATGAATACTTTGATTAATAAGTACTCCTCCACCTTCCCCTTGCCAACTAGCTCTCCAACTAGATGTACTATAGTAATAATCACTTCTAAACCAATCTGTTATTGTCCATTGAATTCTTTGTATTTCTCCTAATTCATTATCAACAATCATTTGTTTTAGTGTTTTATATATTGGATTTGTGCGCTGATTTAACATTACACCAAATGACACATCACAAGAATTTGCAAAATTAATTAGCTCTAAAGTTTTTTTTGTTGTGGTGGACAAAGGTTTTTCAACTAAAGTATGTTTTTCACTTTTTAATGATTGTATTCCAAGAGGTACGTGTGTTGTATGTGGAGTGGCTATCAGAACAGCATCAATACTTTTGTCTTTAAATAAGTCATTACTATTTGTAAAAAATTTGATTCCAGGAAATTTACTTTTACATTTAACATCAATATCGCATACTGCACTAAGTTCAGCATTTTTTACGGAATTAGAGAGAAGTGTTTGGGCATGAGATTCTCCCATTGCTCCTATTCCTATAATCCCCCACTTAATTTTATCTTCAGGCATTTATATATGTAAATTTCTAGATTAAAGAGTTAATAATAACAATAGAATATCTTATATTCTTATGTTTTAGAGTATATTCGAAACAAAGACAAAGGAATTTGTTAAATTTTTTATCAGAATATGGTGGGCGATGAGGGACTCGAACCCCCGACTTCCTGCGTGTAAAGCAGGCGCTCTAACCAACTGAGCTAATCGCCCTTAATATTTTAATACTCGCGCCCGGTGGGATTTGAACCCACAACCTCAGCCTTCGCAGGGCTGCGCTCTATCCAGTTGAGCTACGAGCACATACCAGGGATGTTATTATAAGGAAACAAATTGATTTTTAAAAGGTTCATTATCACTTAAAAAGAAGATCAATTGCATCATATAATTCTTTACCACCAGTAATTTTAGTGCTTAAATCAATTTTTATATTTTTTTTTATATTTTTTTTTATATTTTTCTTTTTTGAATTCTTCTTTTGTTTATCGGTCATAAAAATAAATTTTGGTGGCAATGGGAGGATTTGAACCTCCGGCCTAACGCTTATGAAGCGCTCGCTCTAACCCCTGAGCTACATTGCCTTAAATATAAATTAAATATAAATTGATCAAAAGAGTATAATAAAATATATAAAAATATAAAACTATAGAATGGTAGATAAATACACATAAATAGTGATAAAAATTATATGAAATTATTTAACTGGGAGGTGAAAGATAATTAAATTAAAAAATCTTTTTAGATTTGGTAGAAAAAAAGAAAAAGTGGCTATCTTTATAGATGGTAGTAATCTTTACCATAGTTTAGAAGAAAATTGTAAAAGATCTGATTTGAATTTTGAAAAATTTTCAGAAAAATTAACAAATAATAGGCAATTATATAGAACATATTATTATAATGCGGAAAGAGATGCAGATATTAATCCAAAAGCATATGCTGCACATAAAACATTTCTAAGTACATTAAATAACAAATCTAAATATGAAGTCAGATTAGGAAATGCTAAACAAAGAGGCGAAACCACTGTTGAAAAAGGTGTGGACATAATGCTTGCAACAGATATGTTGAAGTATGCGTGGAACGACAGATACGACATTGGAATAATCGTTAGTGGAGATGGTGACTTTACTTATGCTGTGAAAGCTATCAAAGAATTAGGTAAATATGTTGAGGTTGTTGCTTTTTCATCTAACTTATCTAAACAATTAGCTGAAGAATCAGATGGACATACACAATTAACACAGAATTATTTTTCTGATCTATGGATAAATACTAATCGAAGATTCAACAACAATTATAGAAGAAATACTAAATACAGAAAAAACTATAGGAAAAAAAAGTAGGTTTTTGAGTTAAAGTTCTTTCATATACTTAAAACTTTTGATATATTAATAAAGTTTTATTTATATAGGTGAGCAATGTGTCTGTAAGTGTAGTTCTTGGCGCTCAATGGGGTGATGAAGGAAAGGGCAAAATTATTGACCTTATAGCAGGCGACTACGATATTATCTCTAGATTTTCTGGTGGTAATAATGCTGGTCATACTGTTATAAATCAATACGGAACTTTTTTCTTTCATTTACTGCCTTCAGGTATGTTTAATTCGAACTCTAGGAACTTTATTGGTAACGGAGTTGTAATTGATCCAAAAGTGCTTTCTGAAGAAATAGAAGCGTTAATTAAATCTGATATAAATATAGATGGAAGATTACTTATCAGTGAGAAATCTCATTTAATACTTCCGTATCATATTGATATTGATCATTTAGTAGAGAAGTCTAGAGGAAAAGATTCTATTGGAACAACAGGAAGAGGAGTTGGACCATGTTATTCTGATAAAGCTTCTCGAATTGGAATAAGAGCTGGCGATTTATTGCATCTTGGTAATGATTATATTCAAGATAGGATTTATCAATCTGTTAAGCACGCTAATGTAATTATAGAAGCATATGGTGGTAAATCACATAATGTGAAAGATATTGTAGATTATTGCCACAAATATTCTGATCTCTTAAGAAAATATGTGGGGCCTGTTGAAAATGAAATTCAAAAATCTTTGTTAGATGGTAAAAATATACTTGCCGAAGGAGCTCAGGGTTCATTATTAGATCTAGACCATGGAACTTATCCGTTTGTTACATCATCAAATGCTTCAATAGGAGGAGTGCAAACCGGATTAGGTGTTAACCCTTTCCAAATTGACAAAGTAATTGGTATTTACAAATCTTATGCTAGTCGAGTTGGGGCAGGTCCTTTTCCAAGTGAAATAGAAGGTGAAATAGCTGACAAATTAAGAGAAATAGCACAAGAATATGGCACTACAACAGGTAGACCAAGAAGATTAGGGTGGTTTGATGCTGTAGCTGCTAAATATAGTGCCAGAGTAAATGGATTTAACTCATGGATATTAACTAGATTAGACTGCCTTGATAATATTCAAGAATTAAATATTGTTGAGAATTATAATATTGAGGGAGAAGTAACAAATTTCATGTCTTCAGATATATTTAATTTGGAAAAATCTAACCCTGTTTTGAAAGAATTTAAGCCTTGGACTCAATCCACATTTGGATGCACAAAACTTACTGATTTACCATACGAAGCTAGAAAATATATTGAATATATTGAAAATTATTTAGAAGTACCACTAAGTATTATCTCAACGGGACCGAAAAGAGAACAGGCAATATTTATAGATTAGTTAAATTTTAGGTCTATTGAATAATTTTTAATTGATTCATCAAGTATAGATTTAGTTTTGCTGTCAACTTCAGTCATCGGTAGTCTAGGAGATCCAATATCAAATCCTGATTTTTTGACATAATATCTGATTGGGATTGGATTAGTTACTACAAATATTATATTAAATAGTTCAAGTAATCTTCTATGTTCCTTTCCGGCCAACTCTAAATTACCTTCCAATAAATACCCAATCATTTGGTTAATTTGTGTACTTACTATATGGCCAGCCACGCTAACTATACCGTAGCCACCAGCAGCCATTATATATAATGTTTCATTATCATTCCCACTCCAAACTTTAAAATCTGGAGAAGTGTTATTAATTATTCTGGTAATTTGATCCAAATCATTACTTGCTTCTTTTATTCCAATTATATTTTTCAATTCACTTAATTTAACAGTTGTTTCGTCAGACATATTAAGTGAAGTTCTACTTGGGACATTGTAGAGTATACATGGGATAGATACTTCTTCTGATATAGCTTTAAAATGTTGATAAAGTCCATCTTGAGTCGGCTTGTTATATGAAGGTACAGTTAATAGTAATCCATCAACATTTTCAGATTCTGCTAATTTGCTTAATTTAATACTTTCTTTAGTATTATTATTTGTTGTTCCTGCTATTAATGCATTATTTTGTCCAATGCTTTCTTTGACAACTGAGAATAATTTTAATTTTTCATCATCTGATATAGTTGGAGCTTCACCAGTTGTTCCTCCAATCACAAGTCCATCACTTCCACTATCTACAATTGCCTTAGCTAGCTTAGAAGCCATTTCAAAATTCACATCACCATTTTCATGAAATGGAGTAATCATTGCGGTTAATAGTCTGCCTATATCCATATATCTTTTCCATTAAATAAAATAATTAGTTAAGACATATTAGCCAATTTTTTCAAATTCTTCAAGAATTTGAATAGCATTTAAAGCAGCACCTTTTATTAAATTATCACTAACCGCCCATAGATTTATTGCATTGTCATTTGAAATATCTTTTCTTAATCTACCAACATATACATCTTGTTTCCCTTCTCCAAATACAGGAGTAGGGTATATATTATTTTGTATATCATCTAGTAAGCTAATACCAGGGTAACTATTAAGTAATTCTGAAATTTTTGCTGTAGATGGTATTTGGTCAAATTCTATATTAATACTTTCAGAGTGACATCTAATGACAGGAACCCTAACACATGTTGCTGATACTCTTAAATCATTATCTGATAAAATTTTTCTTGTTTCATATAGCATTTTCATTTCTTCTTTGGTGTACAGATTTTCTTGAGGCGCTTCCACATGTGGGATTAAATTCAGACCAATATTATGTGGATATACTTCTTTTTTATTTGAATTTGACCCATTATCTAGATAATGCTTAGTTTGATTTAATAATTCTTCTATAGCTAGATTCCCTGTACCTGATACTGCTTGATAAGTGTCTACGATTACTCTTTTTATTCTATAATTTGACCTGACTGCATCTAAAATCATTGCAAGAGGAGTCGTTGTACAATTTGGTATCGCTACTATTCCTTTATGATTATTTAATTCTTGTGAGTTGATTTCAGGGACAACCAAAGGTACATCTTTATCTAATCTGAATTCAGAGCTGTCATCTATCATTATTACATTATGCTCTTTTGATTTTTGAGCAGCTATTTTACTTACTTCTGATGATGCTGAGCTGAAAACGTAATCAAGATCATTATAAAAATCATCATTATGTTCTTGTATGGTATATTCTTTGTTTTCATAATTTATTTTTTTCCCTATTGATCTTTTTGAAGCTGTTAATTTCAAATCCGAAATTTCTAGAGTTGAGTTAGGTAGTAAATTTAAAAAAACTTTTCCAACTGCTCCGGTAGCACCAATAATGCCTATTTTCATGTTTACCTCTTTAGTAAAAATCTTTAGCTATTATAAAAGATTTTATATCCTAACAATATCTCTTTTTATACATTTATTTATTTATATTAGTTTTACTTTCGAGTGTATAATGCAATAAATGTTATAATTTTGTATTCAGAGTTTAACTATTTTGCTTATAAAAAAATTAGTAAAAAATTTATGTTGTACGTAGTAGCATCTCCTATTGGAAATTTGGAAGATATGACTTTACGTTCTATAAGAATCTTAAAAGAAGTGGATCTTGTATTATGTGAAGACACTAGAGTAACCAAAAAATTGTTAGATCATTATAATATTTCGAAACCTTTAACCAGATACATAGATTCCGATTCTAAACAAAACTACTATTTAGAAAAAATAACATCGCATGATATAGCTCTAATTACAGATGCTGGAACGCCTCTTTTATCAGATCCTGGATATAAATTGATTAAAATTGCTATGAATAATGGAATTCAAGTGATCCCTGTTCCGGGGGTTTCTTCTCTTATGGCAGCAATTTCTGTAGCTGGTAAAGAAATGAGTAATTTTTTATTTGAAGGCTTTTTCCCAAGATTAAATTCTGATCAAAAAATTATACTATCTAAACTCAGATATAGAACCCAAGATACATTTTTATTTGAAAGTCCAAAAAGGATTAATAAAACTATTAGATTACTTAAAGAAACTTTGATTGATAGGACTATTATTATCTTTCATGAACTCACTAAAATACATGAAAAAATTTTAAAAATTGATCTTGAAGATCAAAACGAATTTACTTTTATAGAAAAAGGTGAGTATGTTGTTTTGATCGAGGGAATTGAGAACAAAAAACAATATATTGATGAGGAATTCACACAATATGCTAAATTAGAAATAGAATATATGCTTCAAAATGGACTTTCTCTTAGGAATGCTACTAAAATAATATCTGAAATATTCGATTTACCAAGAAAAGATATCTATAATATTTGGATAGATAAATAAAAGAGAACTATATTGATCAATACTAACAAAAATATACTTGTATCTGTTGCGTGGCCTTACGCAAATGGAAGAATACATATAGGACATTTGGCAGGATGTTATTTGCCAGCTGATATCTTTGCTAGATTTAATAGAATGATTGGCAATAATGTTTTAATGGTATCTGGTAGCGACGCACATGGCACTCCTGTAGTCATAAGCGCATTGCAAGAAAACAAATCACCTCAAGAATTATTTGAATATTATGATAAAGATATAAATCAATCTTGGTCAAATTTACGTATAAACTTTGATTTATTTACTTCCACTCGAACCCAAAATCATGAGAAAGTAGTTCAGGATATTTTTTTGGATTTATTAGATAAAGGATTTATATATTCCAAAGAAATGACTTTACCCTATTGTTCGGATTGTGAACGATTTTTAGCTGATAGATATGTTGAAGGAACTTGCCCAAATAAAGAATGTAATTCTAAAGATGCACGAGGTGATCAATGTGATAGTTGTGGCAAAACATTAGACCCAAAAGATCTATTAGATATGGTATGTAAAATATGTTCAAAATCAGAAGTTATCAATTTTCGAAACTCTGAACATTATTTTTTAAAATTAAGCTCTTTTGAAAATAAATTAAAAGATTGGCTAAATTCAAAAAATAATTTCAAATCTAATGTGCAAAAAACTTCTTTGGGCTTTATGTCTGAAGGTTTAAATGACAGGCCAATTACAAGAGATATTGACTGGGGGATTAAAGTTCCAGTTGATGGATGGGAAGATAAAAGAATATATGTTTGGTTTGAAGCAGTGATTGGCTATTTGTCTGCATCAATAGAATATTTTTCTGACAAACAAAATAAAGATCAATGGAAGGAATATTGGCAAGGGGAAAGCGAATCTTATTATTTTATGGGCAAAGATAATATAATATTTCATTCAGTAATACTACCAGCTATTTTATTAGGAAAAGGAGAACTTAATCTTCCTCATAACATTCCTGCCAACGAATATCTGAACCTTGAAGGGAAACAATTATCAACTAGTAGAAATTGGGCTTTATGGGCAAATGAGTTAAGTGAAATCTATGAGACAGATACTATCAGATATTCTTTAGCCTCTAATTTACCCGAGAGTTCAGATACAAATTTTAGTTTGACTGAACTCATACGTTCTAACAATCAAGAATTGGTCGCAGCTTATGGGAATTTAGTTAACCGGGTTGTAAATATTTGTGTTAAAAATTTCAACTCAGTTATACCTGATGCCAAAAATATTGATGATGATGGAAAAGAAATTATTTCTTTATGTAATAGTACGATGTCAAATGTTAAAAATGAAATCTCAAAAGTTAGGATTAGATCCGGATTAAGAGAGATTATGAAATTGTGTAGTAATATAAATAAATACATAGATCAGAAAGAACCATGGAAATTAGTAAAAACAGATAAAGAAAAAGCTGGTGAAGTTATCTGGGTTTGCTTGACTGCAATTAATTGTCTGAAGGTTCTGTTTTATGCTTATATTCCTGACTCTTCTGATAAATTGAATACTATGCTAGGCTTTGAGGATAATAGCGAATTTAAATGGGAATGGGATGAGTATGATTTACCTCCAGGACAATCTTTGAATTTTACCGGCCCATTATTCAAAAAAATAGAGGATTAATTTGGCTATTTCATCCTCATTGAAAAATGATATATCCAAATTCATTAAAGCTGAATTTAATGTTGTTAAAAATAAATTAATTACAATTGAATTTGATGATAAGTATATAAATGAGTTAGTACAACAAGTAACAATAACATCACAAAATGGGAAATTACTTCGTCCAATTTTAACTCTCTTAATTGGCCAATTTTCTCTTGATCCAAATAATTCTATAAAAGAAAGAATTATAAATATGGCAGTAGCTATAGAACTTCTTCATACTGCAAGTCTTGTGCATGATGATATAGTTGATAATGCAACTCAAAGAAGAGGTCAAAAATCATTTAACAATATTTATGGAAATAATATGGCTGTTATGATGGGAGATATTATTTTTGCTAAATCTGCAACTTTTGTTTGTGAAACAAAAAATATTGATGTTGTAAATAAATTTGCAAATACAATTGTTGATTTGTCTATGGGACAATTATTAGAAATGGAAAGTAGAAATAGTCATTTTCAAAATAAAGATCAATATTTCTACAGGATTAGAAAAAAGACAGCTTCATTGTTTGAAACTGCAGTATGGTCTGGAGGAATTCTGTCTGAATTTGATGATGATCAATGTAACATGCTTAAAAATTATGGTGAATTATTGGGATATGCATTTCAAATCTTTGATGATATTAAAGATTTCACTGAAATAGATAAAAAAACAAATAATGGTAAAAACCCAGGAATTGATATTCAAAACGGTATTTTTACTTTGCCTGTTATTTTGTCATTTAATGATAAAATAAATAATCCTTTTATTGGAATAGATGGTCATATAGATATGCATCAAGCTAAAGATTATCTTGACACTAATGGGTATTTGAAAGAATCGAATGAAATAGGAAACAAATATATTCAAAATGCAAAAAAATCTTTAGATAAATTTCCTGATAATCAATTGAAACAATTGCTATGCAAAATTGCAGACTCTATTAATTGATTTCTCTAATGTACTTTGATTCACCATTGATAATTGTATAATTAACCTGTATGCCATCTGTGTTAGTAGTTTCTGTTATTTGATTATTTAGAATTATTATATCTGCATTTTTCCCAGTTTCTATAGAACCTATTACTTTCTTTTTATTTATAGCTATTGCATTATTTTTTGTTAAGGCGTTTATAATTTGTTTGAAATTTATTTTGTTATTTACTCCGATCAGATTGTTGTTTTTTGTAGCCCTATTTTTTGCTGAAGCAATAATTTTCATAGGATCGATTGAACCAAAAGGTGAGTCGGTACCAAATCCAATTTTAAAATTATTTCTTAAACTATCTTTTATCCCAAAGAGCGATTCAATATCAAAATCATCTTGATGATTTATGTAAAAGTCACCATGATCGTAAATGAAATTTGGATTGAATATGAGATGTAAGTTTCTAGAACTATATTCCTTGTATGAATCAGCTATAAATTCTGTAGCGTGTTCTAATCTAATTATTCTTTTTTCAAGATACTCGTTAAGTTTTTCAAAAAGTGTATATAAGATTTTGAAAATCATTTCTGAACTAATGGCATGGAAAGCTATATCATTTTTATTGATTGATAAAAAATCTTTTAACGTATTTTCAATCTCTTCGATAGCCGTGTTTTCTTGAAACATGAATTTACTTGGACCTAGATACAAGTTGTCATTTGTTGTTGCATTTTTAAATTGATTAATATTGTTTTGCCCTAACATGTAGCAAACGTTTGAACTGAGCCTATTAGAATAAATTAAATCTTTATATTTATTGTATTTTTCCATGTCATTACCGACGCCCGCATCTACTATTGTTGTATAACCATATTCAAGTAAATCTTGACTATAATTTTCTAAATTTTCTTCAAAATCTAAATTTTCTTCTAACGATAGTTTTTTATGAATCGCTAATGAGTTAATAGGAAAATCATAATTATTTATATCTATTTTTGAATTTTTTAACGCTAATGTATTTAAAAATACTAGATGTCCTGTTCGGTGTTTTATTATCAATGGAATATCTATTTTTAAATTATCAAAAAATCTTAAATCTAATTGGCTATTTATATTTCTGTGTTCAAATCCATGGAATTTTAATATTTTTTTATTTTTAGTATTTATATTTTTCAAATAATTCCTGAGTTCGTTTTTGGAATTAAATTGATAATCTGAAAGATCAATACTGCTCATGTTTGATACTATTTCAAATGGGTGACAATGCCCGTCAATAAATCCAGGTAAGACAGTATTATTGTTGCAGTTAATTATACCTGAAGCATTTAAGGAGATATTTATTTCTTTTCTGTCTCCAATGAATATTATTTTATTTTTATTTATTAATATGGATTGAGATTTGTTTGATGGGAAAATTTTAGCGTTAACTAATAATTTCATTTTGAGTTGTTAAGTAAATGTTTGTAATTTTTCCATTTTTGTAAAAATCTTTTGTAATTATCTTTACTCAGTTCATCTCTAGTTTTAGGATGAGTGTTTTCCCACACACTATGAGTATGTCGCATTATATTTAAATTTGGATTAGATAATAATTTCAAGTTTGCTTTTTTTATTTGGAATGAAAAATCTATATCTAAATTTCTATAGAATCTGAAATTTTCTCTGAACATGCCTGTTTTATTTATTACACTTCTTCTAAATGCAAACAAATATAACTGTATGGCATCCACATATTCTTTTGTTTCAGAAATTTCGTGAAAGTGGTGTAGGTCATCAGTTTTGAGACCGAAAGGTCCAATCAATCCTATTTCACTATTAGTGAGATCATTTATTATTTGGTTAAAAATATTACCCTTTATTTCTATACTTGTGTCTATTAGAAATAAAAATTCTCCTAGTGACTTTTTTATCATGATATTTCTAACTGATCCTGCACCACAAATTGGATCAATATGAATGAAATTTATATTTTTATTAACTTTGTAATCATCAATAATTCCCTCTATCTTTTCATCTGAAATCCCATTTATTGCAACTATTATTTCGTAAGATAGGTTACTTGGAATATTTTCTATGACGGAATTTAGGCATCTTTTAAAATCATTTGAAAACTCATCTAAGATTAGACAAACGGAAATATCAAACTTACTTTTTTCCTTAATATTAGATTTTATTTCTGAAGAACCTGAAATATTGTTCGTTTGAATTGCTTTTTCGTAAGGAGATATTTTTTTGACTTTATAATCACCATTTTGATAATCATAATATTTTAAATTATTTGTTTTAATTGAACTTAGTCTTGTATTATCTGAATAGATATATTGTTTTGATATACGTTTATTTTTTCTGTCTTTATATTCATCCTCAGAGATCTTAAAATTATTTTGGTTTAAATAACGCTTTTTGAAATCAAGTCCTAGTACAAAATCTATGTATTCAAATAAGTAACATATTTCTGCAGAATTTAAATTTGATTTTGTTGATTGCCACAATATCGATAATACTTTTGAAGTATTTAGATTGTTTAATAATGCGTTGTCAATTTTTTTACACCATTCGCCCACGGAGATATTATTGATTGTTTTGCTTGAGTTTTTGTGAGACCAATATAAATGCCTTAATCTATTCAATCCTTTTTGAGCAGCTTTTAAGGATGAAAAAGTAAAATTTAATTTTGTTCTGTAATTTGTCATCAAGCACAAATACCTAAATGCTAAGGGATCCATTAATCTTTGTGAAATATCGGAAATTAAATATTCATTTTGCTTTGATTTTGACATTTTAATTCCTTCGGATAACAAATGTTGTCCATGGATCCAATAATTAACATGCTTTTTACCAAACGAACCTTCACTTTGTGCAATTTCACCTTCGTGATGAGGAAATATGTTGTCTACTCCTCCTGTATGTATATCAAATTCTTCGCCTAAGTATTTATGAGCCATAGCTGAACATTCAATATGCCATCCGGGGAATCCTCTTCCAAACTTGCTGTCCCATATTAGTTCTCTATTCTCATCGGATGATTTCCATACAGCAAAATCATTAGGATTTTTCTTGTTGGGATCAACATCCTCATTATTATTAAGAGTTGATAAATTAGAAATATTCCCAGACAATTTTCCATATTGATTAAATTTGCTAATATCAAAATATACATTTTTATTACTAACATATGCTATTTTATTGTCTATTAATTTATCTATCATTTTTAGCATTTCTGGTATGTGTTGAGTGGCTTTAGGATTATAATCGGCTTTTTCAATATTTAAGGCTTTTTCATCAATAAAAAACTTTTTTGTATATTCTTCAGCTATATCTGATGCTGATTTTCCTTCCTTTATAGCAGCAGCTATTATTTTATCTTCACCTTGATCTAGTACTTCTTGTCTCATATGACCAACGTCAGTTATATTTTTTACGTGCTTAACCTTATATCCGATATGCGTTAGAGTCTTTTTTAAAATATCTGCCAAGATATATGTTCTCATGTTACCTATATGTGCATCTCGATACACAGTAGGACCACAAGTATACATTTTTACTACTTCATCACGTGGGATGAATATTTCTGTCTTTTTACTAAGTGTGTTAAAAAGATATAATTTTTTGTCTGTTTTTATTAAATTCATAATATTTATTTGTATTAAATTATACCTAGAAATAATTGTAATTGTTATATCCAAAAGGTTCTAATTATTTTTTAGATCTAAAATAAGAAATAATTAGAAATGCAGACTGTTGGGTATTTTTTACATTCAGATAAAAATAACAAAAATATAAAGAAAAAATATCAAAATTTACTAAGTGAATATTGTTCTTTAAATGGTCACACAGCACTAGAAACTTTTGTTGATAACCATCTAACCAGATTGTCGGTATATAGTGAATTTGAAAAACTAAGAGATGATATTAGATTAAATAATAATAAGTATCTTATTATTGTGAACAACTCGTCTGATCTTGGTCGATCAATAGATGAAATCGTAAAGAATTTAATATGGTTTGAAGATCATCTATGCCAAGTTCTATGCATTGATGATGAGAATCCAGATCCTTATCAAGATACAGTAAAAAGATATATTTATAATAACAATGATCAATGGTCCTCTTTTGTGTCTGAAAAAATGAAACAAAAATTTGCTACAGGAAAATGGATGGGTAGATTACCTTTTGGGTATGAGTTAGATATAAATGGACACTTAGATGAATTTCAAAAAGAATCATTAATAGTGAAAGAAATTTTTGATTTGTATGTTAATGATAATCTAGGAATAAGAAAAATAACAAAAATTTTAAATGATAAAAAATATAAAACAAAAAAAAATAATTCATGGAATATTTCAACTGTATATGATCTGATTAAAAACCCAGTATATATAGGTACTTCTAAAAGATTTGGAGTTTCCATACCAAACTCACATGGACATATTATTGAAAATTCGATTTACATGCTTGCGCAACAGAAGTTGTATATGCGTAGCCCAATCAGAACTAGCATAAATCCAGAGAACTACCTTTTGTCTGGGATTTTACATTGTGGATTTTGTGATTCTAAAATGATAGGTGTAACAAAGAATATAAAATATTTAAATAATAATACTTTGAATAAAAATCGATATAGGTACTACCGTTGTTCAAAAAAACAGAATTCAGGTAATTGCAATTCTAATTCAATTGGAGCAGATGATTTTGAAAAACAATTTATTTCAAAATTTGATAAAGAGCTTACTTCAACTAAAATTGATCTTTCTAAAAAGTTTCCTAAAATAGCAAAAAAAATCGAGTCTAAAAGAACGAAATCTCTAACTAATGCACACAGATTATTTAAAGATGCTTTAATTAATACTTCCAAGGGCAAAATAGGTGTAGATGTATTAAAACTATATCTAAAAAATTTTGAAGAGATTAAAAAATCTACAGAGTATGAAATCAATCTAAAAAATGTATTAGGAAAAGATGATTTGAAACTGAACTTTATAAATAAAGTTAGTGTAAATGGTCAGGACTATAAAATTTATTATGAAAGAGCTTCTTGAATTTAATTGGTAATAATACTTTCAGATTCTAAATCTTTTATTTCTTTAAGAGAATACCCTAAATCTTTTAGAATTTCGTTGTTATGCTCTCCTAATAATGGTGGTGGTAATTTTGTTTTTGAAACAGTATCGGAAAATTTTATAGGGAAATTTAAATTTTTAATCGTACCTAACTTTGTGTGATCAAGATCTATGATCATTTCTCTTTCTTGGATCTGTTCGTGGTTTAAAATTTCTTCTATATTTAAAATAGGACCACAAGGAACTCCATTATCTATAAGTAACTCTACCCAATCAGAAGTAGATTTACTTTTAAATTCGAGATTTAAAATTTCAACAAGATTATTTAAATTTTCCATTCTAGATGCATTGTCGATAAACTGCTTAGTCTCAATCAGGTCAGATCTATTCAATGCATTACACAATTTTTCCCAGTTAGCTTGATTTGCAGCACCGATATTTATGTATCCATCTTGTGTTTGAAATGCTTGATATGGAGCAGACAATCTATGAGCAGTACCACTTTGTTTAGATATTTCTTTGGTGGCAAAATATATACCTGATTCCCATATTGTATAAGACAATCCAGACTCTAAAAGAGATGTTTCAACGAATTGTCCTTTGTTAGTTTTAAGCCTTTTTATATATGACGCTAGAATACCTAGTGCAGCATATACTCCGGCATTAAGATCACAAATTGGAACACCAATTTTAACTGGGTCCCCATTTGGAGTACCTGTTAAACTCATCAGTCCCGACATGCCTTGAGCAATCAAATCAAATCCGGGCCGGTTTTTATACGGACCATTAGCTCCAAATCCAGAAATACTACAATAAATTATTTTAGGATTTATATTTTTAATTACATCATCGTAGCCAAGTCCCATTTTTTCTAGTGCACCAGGCCTGAAATTTTGAATGAACACGTCAGCATCTTTTATCAAATCTTTTAAAATCTGCAATCCTTTGGGATCTTTCATATTTAATGCTATGCTTTTTTTATTCCTGTTTATCATTAAGAAAGCTGCTGATTCACCATCTATAAAAGGTGGCCCGAATCTTCTTATATCATCACCTCCGTTTGGTTTTTCTACTTTGATAATATCAGCGCCCATGTCTCCTAGCATCATTGTGCAAAAAGGGCCAGCTAAAATTTGTGTACAGTCTACAACTTTTAATCCATCAAGTATGTCCATTTAATTACCTTTGAATTGAGTTTGTCTTTTTTAATGAATGAATATATTAATCATAATTGACATAAAAAATTATGGCTACTATACTTTTGAGTAAATATAAATAACAACGTTGATCAGAATAGTATATATTCAAATTACTTTATTGAGAGAGTTGCAGATAGTTTAGAATCTAGTTGAGATCTGCATTAGAGTGTGAGTATTGAATGGGACTGAGAGTTGTAATATAAAATGAGTGACTATTTTATAGTAATTAGGGTGGCACCGCGGTTTAACCGTCCCTTTGAGGACGGTTTTTTTTATTTTAGAGAGAATTGATATGAATAAAATAAGAGTATTTAGTGGGATTCAGCCTTCTGGGGAAATGCATTTGGGTAATTATCTTGGAGCTGTTAAACAGTGGGTTGAAAATCAAGGTAAAGAGAAAGAGAATTTTTATTGTATTGTTGATTTACATGCTCACACTATATTGAGAGATCCAAAAGAATTAAGTGATAATATAAGAAGTTTGGCAGCAATGCTTTTTGCATGTGGATTAGATCCAAAACAATCAACAGTATTTATTCAAAGCCAAGTTCGAGCACATGCTGAAGCTTGTTGGCTTTTAAACTGTGTGACTCCAATGGGTTGGTTAGAAAGAATGACTCAATTTAAAGATAAAAAAGAAAAATTAAATAGTATTTCAGCTGCATTACTTGATTATCCAGTTCTGCAAACAGGTGATATTATTTTATATGATGCTGATGAAGTCCCGGTTGGAGAAGATCAAAAACAACATGTAGAATTAGCAAGAGATATTGCGCAAAGGTTTAATAATTTGTTTGGTGAAACTTTTAAATTACCAGAACCTATAATACCTACTATTGGCGCCAGAGTTATGAACTTGAGTAATCCTAATTCTAAAATGTCAAAAAGTTTTGATGAAGACGAAGGTGGTGTGGTTGGATTATTAGACGAAGAAAAGAATATTGTTAAAACAATAAAACGAGCTGTTACAGATTCTGGTAATGATATTATTTTTTCGGATAATCCTGAAAAAGCTGGGGTTAACAATTTATTGGGAATTTATAAAGTAATAACTGGTAAATCGTCTACTGAGTCTGAAAAAGATTTTGAAAATGCAAAAGGTTATGGTGTGTTGAAAGAAAGTGTAGCTGAAATGGTAATAGATGTTATTAAACCAATAAGAAAAAAATATGACGAGTATATTAGTGATCCTACTGAATTAGATAGGTTATTAGATATTGGGGCTGAAAACGCGAGTTTAATTTCAGAACCAAAAGTAATAGAAATGAAAAGAAAAATGGGATTTATTTAAATGGAAAATATTGTAGATTTTGATACATTTGAATCAACTTATGACGCTAAAAGTTATATAGCTTTAGGAAGAGAGTTATATGTTGATCTTGAAACTCCGGTTTCTATTTTTTTAAAAGTATCAAAAGGAAAAAATTCTTTTCTATTAGAAAGTGTAGAAGGAGGAGAATTCATTGGAAGATATAGTTTTATAGGATTAGGTGGGTATGACAAATTTGTTTCCAATGAACAAAATCCTATTAGTATTATTTCTGAATTAATTGATATTGAAATAATAAAACCTGAATGGTTGGAGAGATTCTTTGGTGGATTAGTAGGTTATATATCTTATGATGCAGTCAAGTATTTTGACGAAATCAATCTCCCAATGGACAAGGGATTGGATTTGCCTGAATCTTGTTTTTTGTTTGTTACTGATTTTCTTGTTTATGATCATTTGAAACATAGATTGTTTATTGTTTCATATGCTGATTGCTCAAAGGGCTCAGCCAAACAAGTTTATGAAGAAACATATTCTAAGATAGATAATATTCAAAGTAGACTAACAAAAAATTCCTCAGACGTTTATAGAAAACATAACAATATTGATGATTTTGAATTAGAAGAAAATATATCTAAAAAAGATTTTATTCAGAATGTAAAAACGATCAAAGACTATATTGAAGAGGGTGAAATAATACAAGCAGTATTTTCAAGACGAATTTCAAAGAAAACTTCCGCGCACCCGTTTATGATATATAGAGCATTAAGATCTATAAACCCTTCGCCATTTATGTATTATATGGATTTAGATGATCATTTTGTAGTAGGAGCCTCTCCTGAACTTTTAGTACAGGTTGAAGGTGACACTATAAATTCAGTTCCAATTGCTGGCACTAGACCAAGGGGCGTAAATGAAATTGAAGATGAAAAAATAATAACAGAATTTTTAAAAGATCCAAAAGAAAAAGCTGAGCATGTAATGCTAGTAGATTTAGCACGAAATGATGTTGGTAGAGTAAGTGTACCAGGATCAGTAAAAGTAACTGAATATATGGATGTGAAAAAATTTTCACATGTAATGCATCTTGTTTCAAAAGTGACTGGTAAAAAAAATCCGAAAACTTCTTCTCTAGAAGTATTTAAATCATGTTTCCCAGCTGGCACTGTATCAGGTGCGCCAAAAATTCGAGCGATGGAGATTATTTCAGAATTAGAAAACGACAAAAGAGGCCCATATGCTGGAGCTTTAGGTCTTTTTGATTTTTTCGGAAATATTGAAGTTTGCATAACATTGAGAACTTTATTGATAAAAGATGGAATTGCCTCAGTGCAATCAGGTGGAGGAATAGTTTTTGACAGTGTCCCTGAATTAGAATTTGAAGAACATTTACATAAAGCCCAAGCAGTATTGAGAGCTATAGAAATTGCTGAGGGAGAGGAGTTTTTGTATATATAATGATTTTAATTTTAGACAATTATGATAGTTTTACTTACAATATTTATCAAATAGTTGCAGAAAACAACAATACTAAAGTATTTAGAAATAACGAAATAAATATTGAAAAAATTTACGATCTGAATCCAGATAAAATAATTATATCACCAGGACCTTCTCACCCAAAAAACTCCGGTATTTGTAGAGAAGTTGTAGATGAATTTGGTAAAAAAATACCAATTCTTGGAGTATGCCTGGGTCATCAAGTAATTGGGTACACATATGGATCTACAATAGAAAAAGCTCCAGCTATATTTCATGGCAAAACATCTCTTGTTCAACACAATAATCATCCTTTATTTAAAGATGTTCCAAGTCCATTTAATGCTATGAGATATCATTCACTTATAATTAAAGAAGAATCTATGAATACTAACTTTGAAAAAATTGCGTGGACCTCTGATGGATTAATCATGGGAATCTCGCATAAAGAATTCAAATTATACGGTATACAATTTCACCCTGAGTCGATAGGGACTGAATTTGGGGAACAAATTTTATTAAATTTTTTAAGTATATGACATGACAGAAATTAATGAATTGATAACAAAATTATTAAATAAGAATAATTTAACATTTGAAGAATCCTATAATCTTATGAATAAAATTATGTCAGGCCAAATTTCTGAGATTAAACTTGCATCGCTGTTAACATCGCTAGCCATAAAAAAAGAGTCTGAAGATGAAATAGCAGGAATGGCTAAATCTATGCAAGAAAATTCTTTGAGAATCAAGACTGATTATGATTGCTTAGACATTGTTGGGACCGGGGGTGATAAGAAATATACATTTAACGTTTCTACAACTTCGGCTTTGGTTGCAGCAGCGTCAGGCGCTAAAATTGCTAAACATGGCAATAGAGCAGCTTCAGGAAATAGTGGAAGTGCTGATGTTTTAGAAGCTTTGGATATAAATATTGATTTAGATGAAACTCAGTCGATAGATATGTTAAATAAATATAATTTTACATTTTTATTTGCCCAAAAATTTCATCCGTCTATGAAATATGCAATGCCTACAAGAAAAGAATTGGCTTTCAAAACAATTTTTAATAATTTAGGACCATTGACGAACCCTGCAAATTCAAAATATTTGCTAATTGGAGTTCCTGACATAACTACAGGTAATAAGATGTCAAATGCTCTTCGAATATTAAATAAAACAGCATTAGTAGTCCATGGTATGGAAGGACTTGATGAAGCCAGTATATTTGGAGACACCTATGTGTGGGAAATTAGACCAAATCCTACTATGGATGAAGTTAATAATGAAACAATAAATTTAGCAGCTTCTACAGCTTCTTTAAAAGAATATAAAATTAATCCAGATCAATTCGGATTGAAGAAAATACCTATTCAAAATTTACAAGTGAATTCTCCTGAAGAAAGTGCTACTAAAATATTAGATTTATTTAATAATCGAGATGATGAACTTATTGGCTGTGTAGCTTTGAATGCTGGTTTAGGCCTTTATATATCTGGGCATTCAAAAGATATAAAATCAGGAATTGAAATTTCTAAAAATAACATTAAAAATGGGAACGCTGCAAAACTAATATCTGTTTTGTCTCGTAATTTTTAATATGAATATACTAGATAAAATAGTAAATCAAATAAAAATTGATCTTTTAGAACAAAAGAATAAATACCCGTTTGAAATGATGAATAAAGAAATCGACTATGATTACAAATCCCAGAGTTTACGTAAATCATTGAATCAGGATGGATTGAGTATAATTGCTGAAATTAAAGACACTTCTCCCAGTAAGGGGAAATTGATGCAGAATATTGATTTTATTTCTTTGGCGAAACAATATTTTGAAGCAGATGTTAGCGGTATATCTGTCGTTACAGAAAAAAATTTTTTTAATGGTTCTATTAATTCTATTTCCAAACTAAAATCTATAGATGAATATAATTTGACTCCTGTATTAAGAAAAGATTTCATTATTGATGAGTATCAAATTTTTCAATCTAAATTGATAAAAGCTGACGCAATATTATTGATTGCTAGCATATTGGATGAAACACAATTGAAAAAATTTATTTCGTTGGCAGATGAATTGAATTTAGATTATATCGTCGAAATTCATAATGAAGATGAATTAGATAAAGTTTTAAAAATTAATCCGAAAATAATAGGTATAAATAATCGTAATTTAAATAACTTCCAAGTAGACATTAATACCACGTTAAATCTTATTGATAAAATTCCCAATTCAATCATTACAATAAGTGAGAGCGGTATTTATAATTCTACGGATATGCAAAAATTATATGACAAAGGATGTAATGGAGTTTTAATAGGAGAATCTATAATTACTTCTGAAAATCCTTACGAAAAAATTATAGAATTAAAAATATAATGACTAAGATAAAAATTTGTGGACTTAAAATAAAAAAAGATTTCGAATTTGTTGCTTCACTTGGAGTTGATTATGCGGGGATTGTTTTTGTTGAAAATGTAAAACGGCAGATTAGCAAACTTGAAGCTCAAAATATTTCGAATGCTGCAAAAAAGATAAGTAATCCACCTAAACTTGTTGGGCTATTTGCTGATCAAAAGCTAGATTATATTAAACAAATGTATTATCGTTATTCGTTAAATTATGTTCAATTATGTGGTAATGAGGACGAGAATTTTTTGAATGAATTAGATATTCCTTTTATTAAACAAATCAAACTTAAAAGTAATATAAATTTTACAGAAATATTCAATCAAATTGAGTTTGTAAAATCAATTGGTGGACTAGTAAGTATCGATGCATATAAAGAAGGTCATTATGGTGGATCAGGAAAATTAATAAATTTATCTGACGCTCAAACAATAATAGATAAACACAAAGTGTTTCTTTCTGGAGGATTGAATTCTGATAATATTATAAACATAATAGATAAAATTAAACCTTGGGCTGTGGATGTTTCTTCAGGAGTAGAAGTAAATAGTAAAAAAGACGCGTGTAAAATGGAAAAATTTGTTAATGATGTGAGGAGTGTTAAAAATTAATTTAATAACTAAAAATAAAACTTTTGAAAAAGAAATTAAAAATAATTTAAATAATAAAATTTCTGGTGAAATCAGATCTGATGAAAAAACTCGGATGATTTATAGTACGGATGCAAGTATCTACCAGATTGTTCCTCAAGCAGTAGCATTTCCAAAATCTGATGAAGATTTACAAATAATCATGGAATATGCTTTTAATAATAACATCCCGATTACACCAAGAGGCGGAGGAACTAGCTTAGCTGGAGCAACCGTTGGTAGTGGAATCATAGTTGATTTTTCAATGTTTATGAATAAGGTGTTAAATTATAACCCTGACGAGAATTGGGTTGAAGTTCAGCCAGGGATTATATTAGATGAGTTAAACAGACACATGTCTGCCGAAAATAAAATATTTGGACCAGACCCTAGTACTAGTAATCGAGGTAATATTGGTGGTGCCATTGGAAATAATTCATGTGGAGCTCACTCGCTACTATATGGAAAAACTATCGATAATGTAATTGAACTTGATGCTTTTACTGCTGGAGGTAATAATATTAAATTAGGACCGGAAGGTTCGTCTTATTTTGAAAAAAAACTTTCAGGTCAAGAAGGTTTAATTTTAGAAACTCTAAATTCTATTAGAAAGAATTTCATATCAGAAATACAAACAAAATATCCTTCAATTCAAAGAAGAGTATCTGGATACAACTTGGATGAATTGGTAAATGTAGACAATTTTAATACAGCCAAATTTGTTGTTGGATCTGAAGGTACATTGGTTACTTTTTCAAAAGCAAAAGTTATAGTACATGATAAACCAAAGTATGTTGGATTGGCACTTGTTCATTTTGATGATTTAATTTCTTCTATGGAAGCAACTGTTTCGATTTTAGAGCACAATCCATCTGCCGTAGAACATATTGGAAGTATGATTTTAAGGCAAGCAAAAAACAATTTAGAATATTCACGAATGATGACCTTTATAGATGGAGATCCAGAATCTGTTTTAGCTGTTGAAATGATTGCTGATGATGAGAGTGAATTAAAAGATAAACTTGAAAAATTAAAATTAAAATTAGATAAACAAAAATTTGGTTATTCAACCAAATTATTATTTGATGACGCTGATCAACAAAAAGTATGGAACATAAGAAAAGCTGGATTAGGGCTTATGATGAGTGCACCGGGAGATTATAAGGCTATACCATTTGTTGAAGATACTGCAGTTGACCCTAAAGTTTTACCACAATTTGTTAAAGAATTTGATCAAATAGTTAAAGAACACGATACTACAGCAGGTTATTATGGCCACGCAAGTGTCGGATGCTTACATATAAGGCCACTAATTAATCTGAAATTAGAGAATGAAGTAACCAAAATGAAATCTATATCTAAGGAGATAACTGACTTAGTAATTAAGTACGGAGGCTCTATTAGCGGAGAGCATGGAGATGGATTGGTTCGAAGTTATTGGAACAAAAAGATGTTTGGAGATAAGATTTACTCAGCTTTTAAACAACTAAAAGACAGCTTTGATCCTAATCATCTTATGAATCCAGGAAAAATAGTTAACTCACAGGATATAGATGAAAATTTAAGAATAAGTCCTAAATATAAAGTTAAGCAAATAAATACTGGATTTAATTTCAGTAAAGAATTAGGATTCACTTCTGCTATTGAGATGTGTAATGGGCAAGCAGCGTGCAGAAAAGTTACCTCTGGAGTTATGTGCCCATCATATATGGTTACAAGAGATGAGGAATTATCTACAAGAGGAAGGGCAAATGCTTTAAGAGGATTAATGTCTGGTCAATTATCAGAAGCGAGTTGGAAAGATAAAAATTTATTTAAGATTTTAGACTTATGTCTTGAGTGTAAAGCTTGTAAATCGGAATGCCCTTCAAATGTTGATATGGCCAAATTAAAATATGAGTATCTTTATCAATATTATAAATACAACAAAATACCATTAACTCAAAGAATAATAAGCAATATCAATACACTAAGTAAATTAGGTTCTCTTACTTCATTAATCTCAAACAAATTGTCAGCCTCTTTCATAACAAAGATATTTATGGATTTATTTTTTGGAATTGATAAAAGAAGAGAATTACCAAAATTTGCTAAGAAAAGTTTAGTTTCGTATTCTAAAAATTTTGAAAAAAAGAAATCAAACAAATCTGTTGTATTATTTCCCGATACATTCAATAATTATCAAAGCCCCGAAGTAGGATTAGCAATATATAAAATCTTAAAAAAATCAGGATATAACGTAATTGTTCCAGGTGATACAAAATGTTGCGGTAGGCCTATGCTGTCATCTGGCCAGATAGATAAAGCTAAACATAACGTAAAATTTAATATAGATTTATTATATGAATATGTGAAAAACGATATAGATATAATTGGTATTGAACCAAGTTGTATACTTGGTTTTAAAAGTGATTTCTTAGATCTAGTAGATGAAGAATATAAACATAAGGCAGAGTCAATCAAATCAAATACATACATAATTGATGAATTTTTAACAGAAAATAAAATTTGGGAAAAATTAGACTATCAAAAACCGAATTACAAAAAAGTAATTATCCAGCCTCATTGTCATCAACAATCTTTGTTAGGGAATTCACATATGAAAGAATTGTTAAATCGTTTCAAATTTAATAATTACGAATTTATTGATGATGGTTGTTGTGGAATGGCAGGATCTTTTGGCTATTTTAAAGATAAATATAAGATTTCTATAGATTTAGCAAAAAGAAGTTTATTCCCTAAAATTAATAGTTTAAGAGACAATTCTGTAGTGATTGCATCTGGAATATCATGCAGAGAACAGGTCAGTCAGGGGACCAATGTAAAACCTAAACATGTTGTTGAAATTATTGCTGATTTAATATAGCTGATTTGATATAGCTCGTATATAATCATTCTTTATTAGATATATGTTGAGTTTATGAAAATAATCAAAAAAATAAAATATTTATTTATTTTAAGTTGTTTGGCAATATTGTTTGGTGTTGCTTGTGGATCAGAATCTTCTGATACAACTAGCACATCAACCCCTTCGCCAACCCCGGCACCAACTCCGGCACCAACTCCGGCACCAACTCCGGCACCAACTCCGGCACCAACTCCGGCACCAACTCCGACACCAACTCCGGCACCAACCCCTGCACCAACCCCAGCAACAGCTACTACAAATCTTTCTACAACCATTGATTCCTATGGCTTTACACTGAATTTAGTTGGAGAAATTGAAATTCAAACAAGTGGAGTTACTACACCAACAGCTTCGAATGATGAAGGAGTTGTGTTTTTTGAATATGATGGAGCTAGCTCTATTATGTTATGGCTGAAAGACTCCGATACTGAAATAAAAAACTTTTTAGCTGACAGTTATACATCATTAGTGGGATCTCAATCTGATGTAACTTTCACTCCAATTAACGAAGGTGATACTAAGGTTGACGAAAATGATTCTAAATTCGTTGCATTTGTTACCGAATCTGGAGAGACACAAGCTGGCGGAATAATTGGTACATGGAGATGTGGCAATGATAAATTGTTTTCCCTTACATCAACTGGCTTAGATGGAGCTGTTATTCAAATTAGATTCAAACGAATTTTAGATGGATTTAGCTGTACTAAATAAAAAATTCAAAATCTTAGGAGATTTTAATGAAACTATTTAAATATATTTTAATGTTAATATTAATGACAACATTTGCGATTTCTGATGAAATTTATGCAGATGGACAAGTAACGCAAATTGAAAATGCTGTTGCTGGACATCATGGTGGTCCACCACCAAGTGGCGGCGGCGGCGGAGCACCACCACCAAGTGGCGGCGGCGGCGGTGGCGGCGGCGGCGGAGCACCAAGTGGCGGCGGCGGAGGCGGAAGCCCAGCCCCAAGTGGCGGAGGCGGAAGTCCAGCCCCAAGTGGCGGAGGCGGAAGTCCAGCCCCAAGTGGCGGAGGCGGAAGTCCAGCCCCAAGTGGCGGAGGCGGAAGTCCAGCCCCAAGTG